>JBFGNS010000043.1:0-27029 GCA_041574955.1 Thermoanaerobaculia bacterium
CCAGGCGGTCGATCAGCTCGGCGGTGAGGTGCGGCTGGTCGCAGGGAATGAAGACCGCCGCCGCGGCGCGCTCGGCGACCGCGGCGAGGCCGGCCCGGACCGAGCGGCTCTGGCCCTGCTGCCAGCGCGGACTGTCGACCACGGTCACCGGCAGCTCCTGGACTGCCCGCCGCACCTCGGCACCGCGGTGGCCGACCACCACGATCACCTCGCCCAGCCGCGCCGCCAGCGCAGTGCGCGCCGCCCGCCGCACCAACGGCTCGCCATCGAGCTCGACGAGCTGCTTGGGCAGCGGCCCGCCGAAGCGGCGCGAGGCGCCGGCGGCCAGCACGACCCCACTCACAAAGGGCAGGCTCACGGCGAGAACTGTACACGCAGGCGTTGGCCCGCCGGCCGCAGCTGGCCAGCCGGAGTCCGCGGTTCGGCCGGGCGCACGCCGGCGAGCGCCGCCCACCAGCCGCCCGCCGCCCGCTGTCAGCCGCCAGCCAGCCGCCAGCCAGCCGCTAGCCGCCGTGGCTGGCTCTGACCACCTCGGCGATCACCGACAGCGCGATCTCCTCGGCGCGGCGGCCGCCGCCCAGGGCGAGGCCGATCGGCGAACGGATGCGGGCGATCTGCTCCGCTGTGAACCCCCTCTCCTCGAGCGCCGCCACCCGCTTGGCGTGGGTCTTCTTCGAGCCCAGGGCGCCGACGTAGCGGACCGGGCTGCGCAGCACGGTCTCGAGCGCCGGCAGGTCGATCTTGAGGTCGTGCGACAGCACCGCCACGTAGGTGGCCTCGTTCAACCCGGTCTCGGCCAGCGCCTCGGCCGGCCACAGGTGGTGCAGCTCGTCGGCTTCGCCGAACCGCTCGGCGGTGGCGAAGGCGGCGCGCGGGTCGATCACCACGGTGCGGAACCCCAGGACGCGGGCGAAGCGGATGAGCGGTATGGCGACGTGCACCGCGCCGACGATCACCAGCTTGGGCGGCGGCGGGTGGACGTCGAGGAAGATCTCGACCTCGCCGTCGGCGGTGGCTACCGTCACCCGGCGGCTGGCGAACGAGGCGAACGCCTCGGCCGCAGCTTCGGCGGCGGCTTCGTCGAGCTCGGCCGAGCCCAGGCCCCCGGGCCCGGACTTGGTCCCCGCATCCTCGGCACCTGGATCGCCGGGCCGCAGCAGGAGCTGGCTGCCGGTACCCGGGCCGGCCACCACCGTTGCCACCGCCACCAGCCGCTCGTCGGCCAGGGCGCGCTCGAGCTCGGCGAACAGCTCGGCACGCATCAGCCGGCGCCCAGGGCGGCGTCGCTCAAGGGCTCGACAAAAACTTCGATGGTGCCGCCGCAGGACAGCCCGACGCTCCAGGCGGTCTCGTCGGAGACGCCGTAGCGCACCAGCTTCGGCTCGCCCGAGGCCAGCACCTGCTGCGCCTCCTCGAACACCGCGCCCTCGACGCAGCCGCCCGACACCGAGCCGGTCATCTCGCCGTCGGCGGTGATCGCCATCTTGGAGCCCAGCGGCCGCGGCGCCGACCCCCACACCTTGACCACCGTGGCCAGCGCCACCCGCTTGCCGGACTGGCGCCAGCGGCGGATCTCGGGCAGGACGTCACGCATGGCGGGGCAGCGCTGACACAGACGGCGGTGACAGGTTGCTCATCACGGAGACGCCTTGCATGAACCGCGGTGACAGGATACCCGGGAGTATCCTGTCACCTTCGAGCCTCACCGTTGAGCGCGATCACGGGCCAGGCGCAGAGCGCGCCTGAACCGCGGTGACAGGATACTCGGGAGTATCCTGTCACCTTCGAGCATCACAGTTGAGCGCGGTCGCGGGCCAGGCACAGGGCGCGCCGGCCGTAGGTCGCGGCCAGGTGGACGCGGTACTCGCCCGAGGCGTGCAGGTCTCCCATCGGCTCGGCGATCGACAGCTGCTCCCCGACCGCCTTGGCGATGGCGTCGTCCGAGCCGTCGCCGCCGGCCAGCGCCTCGCCCACCGCGCTCGCCAGGTGTGGGGTCTCGGTGACGCCGTTGAAGGCCAGACTGGCCGAGGCCACCTTGCCGCCGTTCATCGTCACCACCGCCGCCGAGCCGCACACCGCGTAGCCCGAGGCCGGGTGCTCGACCTTGAGATAGGCGGTGCCGGTGCCGGCCGGCAGCGCCGGCAGCTCGACCGCCACCAGCAGCTCGCCGGCGGCCATGGCGGTGGTCAGCAGGCCGGTGAAGAACTGGCGCGCCGCAACCTGCCGCTCGCCGCCGCCGCCCTTCAAGTGGATGGTGGCGCCGACCGCCACCAGCACCGCCGGCAGGTCCGAGGCCGGGTCGGCGTGGGCGATGTTGCCGCCGATGGTGCCCTTGTTGCGCACCTGGGGGTCGCCGATCCTGGCCGCCGCCTCGCCCACGATCGGGCAGTGCTTGCACAGCACGTCCGAGGAGGCCAGCTCGGCGTGGGTGGTGAGCGCGCCGATCCGCACTTTGCCGTCGCCGGCGGTGATGCCCTTGAGCTCGCTCACCCGGCCGATGTCGACCAGCGCCGCCGGTTGCGCCAGCCTGAGCTTCATCATCGGGATCAGGGAGTGGCCGCCGGCCAGCAGCTTGGCCTCGGGGTGCTCGCCGAGCAGCCGGATGGCCTCGTCGACGCTGGCGGCCCGGTGGTAGTCGCAGGAAGCGGGAAACATCACGAACCCTCCTTCGAACGCATCGCCCGCCACACCCGCTCGGGGGTGAGCGGCATGTCGATGTGGCGCACGCCGACGGCGTCGCACACCGCGTTGACCACCGCCGGCGGCGCGGCGATGGTGCCGGCCTCGCCGATGCCCTTGACCCCCAGCGGGTTGTGCGGGCACGGCGTGACCGTGTGGTCGAGCTCGAACGACGGCAGCTTGTGGGCGCGCGGCAGCGCGTAGTCCATCAGCGTGGCGGCGACCAGCTGGCCGCTGGCGTCGTAGGTGGCGTCCTCCCACAACGCCTGGCCGACGCCGTAGGCGATGCCACCGTGCACCTGCCCCTCGACGATCATCGGGTTGATCTGGTTGCCGCAGTCGTCGACCGCGACGTAGCGCGTGAGCTCGACCTCGCCGGTCTCGGGGTCGACCTCGACCACCGCGACGTGGGTGCCGAACGGATAGGTGAAGTTGGCCGGGTCGTAGAAGCTGGTGGCCTCGAGCCCCGGCTCCATGCCCTCCGGCAGGTTGTGCGCCAGGTAGGCCTGGAGCACCACGCTCCCCCACGGCTCGCTCCTGCCCGGCGTGCCGCGCACCCGGAACTCGCCGTCCGCGAACTCGACGTCGTCGGCCGACGCCTCGAGCAGATGGGCGGCGATCTGGGTGGCCTTGGCGAGGATCTTCTCCAGGCTCTTGACGATCGCGCTGCCGCCCACCGCCGCCGAGCGCGAGCCGTAGGTGCCCATCCCGAACGGCACCTCGCGGGTGTCGCCGTGCACCACGTCGACGGCCTCGACGTCGCAGCCCAGCCGGTCGGCGACGATCTGGGCGAAGGTGGTCTCGTGCCCCTGGCCGTGCGCCGACGAGCCGGTGTAGACGGTGGCCGTGCCGGTCGGGTGGACGCGCACCGTGGCGCTCTCCCACAGCCCGGCCTGGGCGCCGAGCGAGCCCACCACCGCCGACGGCGCGATGCCGCAGGCCTCGATGTAGCTCGACAGCCCGATGCCCAGCAGCTTCCCCCCCTCGGCGCGCCGCCTGGCCTGCTCGGCGCGTAGCTCCTGGTAGCCCGCCTTCTCCAGCGCCTTGTCGAGCGCCGGCTCGTAGTTGCCGCTGTCGTAGGCCAGCGCCACCTGGGTCTGGTAGGGGAAGGCGTCGGCCGGCACGAAGTTCCTGCGCCGGAACTCGGCCGGGTCGAGCCCGGCGGCGGCGGCGCCCAGGTCCATCAGGCGCTCCACCACGAAGGTGGCCTCGGGGCGGCCGGCGCCGCGCACCGCGTCCACCGGCGCGGTGTTGGTGAAGGTGCCGACGACGCCGACCCAGATCGCCGGGATGTCGTACTGCCCCGACAGCAGCGTGCCGTGCAGGTAGGTCGGCACCGCCGGCGCAAAGGTCGACAGGTACGCCCCCATCGCGGCGTGGGTACGGGCTCTGAGCCCGGTCACCCGGCCGTCGCCGTCGACCGCCAGCTCGGCGACGGTGACGTGGTCGCGGCCGTGGGCGTCGGTCAAGCTGGCCTCGGTGCGGGTGGAGGTCCACTTGACCGGCCTACCGACCTTCATGGCGCACAGCGCGGTGATCGCCTCGTCCGGGTAGTGGTGAATCTTCGAGCCGAAGCCGCCGCCCACCTCGGGCGCCACCACCCGGATCTTGTGCTCCGGCAGGTTGAGCGAGGCGAGGGTCATCAGCAGCCGGTGCAGGTGCGGGTTCTGCGACGTCATGTGGAGCGTCAGCCCCTGCCTGGCGTCGTATTCGGCGAGGCAGGCGCGCGGCTCGACGGCGAACGGCAGCATGCGGTTGTTGCGCAGCTCGAGCTCGACGGTGTGGGCGGCGGCGGCGAACGCCGCCTCGGTCTTCTCGGCGTCGCCCAGCTGCCACTCGAAGGCGACGTTGCCGGGCGCCTCGGAGTGGATCTGCGGCGCCCCGTCTGCGGCGGTGCCGGCGGCGTCGGTCGACGCCGGCAGCGGCTCGTAGTCGACCGCCACCAGCTCGGCCGCGTCCTGCGCCTGGTAGCGGCTCTCGGCCACCACCACCGCCACCGCGTCGCCCACGTAACGCACAGTCTCGGAGGCCAGGATCGGATGCGCCGGCGTCTTCATGCCGGGCAGCAGCCAGCCCACCGGCACCACCCCGCCGATGCCCATCTCGGCGACGTCGGCGGCGGTCAGCACCGCCACCACCCCGGGCGCCGCGGCGGCGGCCGCGGTGTCGATGCCGCGGACGCGGGCGTGGGCGTGCGGGCTGCGCACGATCGCCGCGTGGGTCAGGCCGGGCGCCGTCAGGTCGTCGGTGTACTTGCCCCGGCCGGTGACCAGCGCCGGGTCCTCCCGCCGCCGGATCGAGCTCCCCATCACGCCTGCCATCTCACGACCCTCCCGCCGCCGCGCGCTTCACCGCGCGGACGATGTTGTGGTAGCCGGTGCAGCGGCACAGGTTGCCCTTGAGCGCCTGGCGGATCTCCGCCTCGCTGGCGTCGGGCTTGGCTTCGATCAGCGGCGCCGCCGCCATCACCATGCCCGGCGTGCAGTAGCCGCACTGCAGGCCGTGCTCGTCCCAGAACGCCTGCTGCAGCGGGTGGAGCGAGCCGTCCTCGCCCGCCAGCCCCTCGATCGTGGTGATGCTGGCGCCGTCGGCCTGCACCGCCAGCTGGGTACACGCCTTGACGGCCAGCCCGTCCATCCAGACCGTGCAGGCACCGCACAGGCTGGTCTCGCAGCCGACGTTGGTACCCGTCAGGCCGAGCTGCTCGCGCAGGAAGTGGACGAGCAGGGTGCGCGGCTCCACCTCCCTCTCGTAGCGCCGGCCGTTGACCTCGACGCTGATCGCTTCTTTCATTCCGACCCCTCCATCCGGGATGCGGCGGACCGGCTGGACTGCCTCGCGCCGGCCGGAGGACCCGCCGCCGCTACCGGGTCTCCAGGCCAGCCGCCGTGTGCGTCAACGAGCGCTGAGAGAGTATTTCTACCACAGTGGGAAGAGGTGGCAGAGCCCCGGCCCCGGTTGACCGGCCGACGGATGGGTGGCTAGAGTGGCGGCACGACCGTGAGCGATCTCGAGTTCAGCGAGCGCCGTGCCGCGCCGCGCCTGCCGGGCAGCGGCGAGGCCCGGGTGGTGCGCGTCGACGGAGCGGAGGCGGCACCCGCCACCGGGCGCACGGTCAACATCTCGCCAGGTGGCGTGCGGCTCGAGCTGGCCGACGCGCTCCCGCTGCGCTCGGAGGTGCGGGTGTCGCTGCCGATCGGCGCCGAGATGCTGACCGTGTCGGGATCGGTCGTCTACCTCGAGGTGGTCGACGCCCGCCGCTGCTCGGCCGGCATCCAGTTCACCGGCCTCGAGCGGGCCGACCGCGAGCGGATCGACCGTTATCTCAAGCGGCGCCGCTAGGCGGCGAGCGGGCCGGACCGGCGAGCCGCCTCGCCGGTACGAGGCCCGCGGCACCGCATCCACCGCCCCGCCGCGAGGATTCCGCATGAGTGACCGACTCCGACCCCGCCTGCTGGCAGCCGCCCTGTTCCTGGCGGCGGCGCCCGCGGTGGCCGGCGGCGGCGTGATGATGCAGTACTTCCACTGGTACCTGCCCGCCGACGGCTCGCTGTGGCGGCAGGTCGCGGCCGAGGCCGACAGCCTGGCGGCGGCTGGCTTCACCGCCCTCTGGCTGCCGCCGGCGACCAAGGGCAGCGGCGGCGCCGGCGACGTCGGCTACGGGGTCTACGACCTCTACGATCTGGGGGAGTTCGCTCAGAAGGGCTCGGTGCGCACCAAGTACGGCACCCGCACCGAGTACCTGGCGGCGGTGGCGGCGGCCCAGGCACACGGGCTCCAGGTCTACGCCGACGTGGTGCTCAACCACAAGGGCGGCGCCGACGCCACCGAGCGGGTCAGTGCGGTGCGCGTGGCGCGCGACAACCGCGACCGGGAGATCGGCGCCGACGTGGTCATCGACGCCTGGACCCGGTTCGACTTTCCGGGGCGCGGCGACGTCCACTCCGGGTTCAAGTGGCGCTGGTTCCACTTCGACGGCGTCGACTGGGCGCAGAACCTCCGCGAGAGCAGCATCTTCAAGTTCCGCGGTGCCGGCAAGGCCTGGGACTGGCAGGTCGACACCGAGAACCGCAACTACGACTACCTGATGTTCGCGGATCTCGACCTGGACCATCCGGAGGTCGTCTCCGAGCTCGAGCGGTGGGGCGAGTGGTACCTGGCGGAAACCGGGGTCGACGGCTTCCGGCTCGACGCCGTCAAGCACATCCGCTACGGCTTCTTTCCCCAGTGGCTCCGGCACCTGCGCGCCGCCAGCGGTCGCGAGCTGTTCACGGTGGCCGAGTTCTGGAGCTACGACCTGGGCAAGCTGCACGGCTACCTGGCGGCCACCGGCGGGGCGGTGTCGCTGTTCGACGCGCCGCTCCACCTCAACTTCCACCACGCCTCCGAGGGCGGCGGCGGCTACGACATGCGCCGGCTGCTCGACGGCACCTTGATGAAGGAGCGGCCGGAGATGGCGGTCACGCTGGTGGACAACCACGACACCCAGCCCTGCCAGGCGCTGGCGTCGCCGGTGGCGGACTGGTTCAAGCCGCTGGCCTACGCCGTCATCCTGCTGCGCCAGGAGGGCTATCCGAACGTCTTCTACGCCGACTACTACGGCGCCGAGTACCGGGACTGCGCCCGCATCCGGCTGAGCTCGCACCGCCGGGTGATCGACCTGTTGCTGGACGCCCGGCGGCGCTATGCCTGGGGGCGCCAGCTCGACTACCTCGACCACCCGGACCTGATCGGCTGGACCCGCCAGGGCGATCTCGAGCACCCCGAGGCTCTGGCGGTGCTGCTCACCGACGGCCCCGGCGGCAGCAAGTGGATGGACACCGGCCGGCCGGGGACGCGCTTCCACAACCTCGTCGGCGGCTTCACCGAGCCGGTGAGAACCAACGCCTTCGGCTGGGGGGAGTTCCCGGTCGCCGGCGGCTCGCTGTCGGTGTGGGTGGGCGAGACTCCCGAGCGCGCACCCGGCGAGCTGACCCTGGTCTGCCGCGACGGCCACACCCGCTGGGGCCAGAGCGTCTGGGCGGTGGGCGAGATCCCCGAGCTGGGCCAGTGGGATCCCGAGCGCGCCGTGCCGCTGTCACCCGACGCCTACCCCACCTGGCAGGGCACCATCCCGCCGCCGGGCCGGGCCTTCGAGTGGAAGTGCATCAAGAAGGAAGACGGTGCGGTGACCTGGCAGGTCGGGGCCAACAACCGCTACCCGGGCACCGGCCCGACGGCTAGCGGCTCGTTCTGACAGGTCGACGCACGCTCGCCGCCCGCACCCACCGGCCGGCCCACGGCTTCGGCGTTGCCGGGCTCGGCGCCGGGTCAGAGGCCCCGGCGGTACTCTTCCTTGCGCAGCCCGAGCTGCCTCATCCGCGTGTACAACGAGCGCGGCGTGATGCCGGCGCGGCGCGCGGTCTCAGCGATGCGGCCCTCGCAGGCGGTCAGCTGGCTGTCGAGGTAGCGGCGGTCGACCCAGGCGAGCGCCTCCTGGCGGACGTCCGCCAGCGTGCGGTCGCGCCAGCCGTTGGCGGGCTCAAGGATCGCCGGCGCCTGATCGCTGGGCGGCCGCACGGTGGCGGCCCCGACCAGTCTCGGCAGATCGGCCGTGGTGATCTCATCGCCCCGGCACAGCAGGACGCCGCGCTCCATGACGTTGATCAGCTCGCGTACGTTGCCCGGCCAGTCGTAGGCCACGAGCGCCGCCATCGCCTGTTCGCTGATCGCGGTCACCGGCCGGCCGAGCTGTGTCCGGAACTGCTCCACGTAGCTCAGCGCGAGGTCGGGGATGTCCTCCCGCCGCTCGCGCAGCGGCGGCACGGTGAGCGTCACCACGCCCAGCCGGTAGAACAGGTCGCGCCGGAAGTCGCCGCTCGCCATAGCCTGCTCGAGCGAGCGGTTGGTGGCCGCCATCACCCGCACGTCCACCGCGATCGCCTGCTCGCTGCCCAGCCGGCGGATGGTCTTGTCCTGCAGCACCCTGAGCAGCTTGGCCTGCAGGTGGGGCGAGGTGTCGGCGATCTCGTCCAGGAACAGCGTGCCGCGGTGGGCCAGCTCGAAGTAGCCGCGCCGCGCCCTCACCGCACCGGTGAAGGCGCCCCGGTCGTGACCGAACAGCTCGCTCTCGAGCAGGCTGTCGGGCACCGCGGCGCAGTTGACGGCGAGAAACGGCGCCGACCCGCGCCGGCCCTCGGCGTGGATCGCCCGGCCCAGCCACTCTTTGCCGACGCCCGTCTCACCGGTGATGAGCAGCGAGCTGTCCGACGGCACCACGCGGCGGGCCAGCTCGAGCAGTGCGCGCATCGCCGCGCTGTTCGACGCGAAGTCGCCGAGCTGATGCGACCGCCGGCCCGGCTCCTCGGCCCCCAGCCCGGAGCGCAGCGCGTCGCGCCGGCGCGCCACCAGGGTCGCCAGCATCGGCCCCAGGGCGGCCTCGGGCAGGTCGCGCCCGAACACCGCCAGGCAGCCGGCCGCCAGCAGCGCGGCCCGCTCCCTGGCCTCCTCTTCGGCCACCACGACGATGATCTCGGGCCGATCCGGCAGCTTTCGGATGGTCGTCACGACGCCGATCGACGGCTCCGGCAGGCAGTCGTGGTCGAGCACCAGGAAGTCGCACGGCTCGCCGGCCAAGACCTCCCACAGGTCCTCGTGCGCGTCGCGTTGGGTGACCCTGACGTCGAGCCGGTCGAGCAGGCGGTGGAGCCTGCGCCCCACCGACGGGTGACCGGTGAGCAGGACGGCGTGTACCAGCATCAGCCGACCCCTCCTTCCGGCGGAATTCTCGTTCCGGTCCGATCGGAAGTCAACTTCTTTTTACCGCGCTGAGAACACCCTCCGAGCCCGATTCAAGGCGGCAGACGGTTGGCATTGCGGTTGCTGTAGTACTCCCGGGTACCGCCCCTCGGACCGATCTTCGGCACCGGCAGGGGTCGATACCGCAAACGCCCCTCGGGGCCAAGGAGACTTCGAACCATGCCCAAGACCACCGCTCCCGCGAAGGGGAAGCCGGCCCGTCCGGCGGCCACCCGTCCGGCCAAGCCGGCGGCGGCTCGCTCGGCCAAGCCGGCGGCTGCCCGCCCGGCCAAGCCGGCCGCGGCTCCCAAGGCGCCCGCCAAGCCGGCGACGCCCGCCAGGAAGCCGGCCGTCTCGCCGCCCACCAAGAAGCGGTAAGGCGACCCTCTGACGCCCCGGTGCCCGCCGCCACGGGCGGCGGCACCGGGGCGCTCGGCACGCTACCGCCTCCCCCACTCGTCCCACTGCCCAGCTCGCGAGGCCACGCCGCCGACCGGCGGCCGGAAAAGCCTTGAGGCTCCTGCGCAACACCGAGATCGACTTTCTCAAGTACCGCCGGTGGTGGGTCGCGTTCTCGATCCTGATGCTGGTGGTCGGCGGCTTCGAGGTGCTGGCCGGCGACCTGCGCCTCGGCATCGACTTCACCGGCGGCCGCCAGCTGACCCTGAAGTTCGACTCGCCACCCGAAGCCGAGCGGCTGCGGGAGCTGTTCCGTCGCGAGGGGCTGGACGTCCAGCTGCAGCGGCACGGTCCGCCGAGCGACCACGCGGTGATGCTGCGACTGGCGGGTGGCTCGGGCTCGGACGACCCCGCCGGCCGGGTGCTCGAGCTGCTCGAGCGAGAAGCCGGTCCCGGCTCGCCCATCGGCGAATTCGAGCTGCTCTCCTCCGACTATGTCGGGCCGCAGATCGGCGCCGAGCTGCGCCGCAAGGGCGCGCTGGCAGTCGTGCTGTCGCTCGCCGGCATGCTGGCCTACATCTGGATTCGCTTCGAGCTGCGCTTCGCGATCGGGGCGATCATGGCCTCGATCCACGACGTGCTGGTCACGGTCAGCGTCCTGGCGCTCGCCAACCTGCCGTTCGATCTCAGCACCATCGCCGCTCTGCTGACCGTGGTCGGCTACTCGGTCAACGACACCGTCGTGGTGTTCGATCGAGTGCGCGAGAACCGCCGCAGCCGGCGCCGCGAGCCGCTCGAGCGGCTGATCAACCGCAGCCTCAACGAGACCCTGTCGCGCACGTTGATGACCTCCGGGACGACCCTGCTGGCGACCACCAGCCTGCTGGTGCTGGGCGGCGAGGCGCTGCGCAGCTTCTCGTTCGTGATGACCGTCGGCGTGGTGGTGGGCACCTACTCGACGATCTACATCGCGGGTCCGTTCACCCTGCTGTGGGACCGGCTGGGCCTGCTGCGCGGCGGCGCCTCGGCTGCCCCGCCCCGGCCCGCCGACGGCCGAGCGGCAGGCGCGCCGGCTCAGCCGCCGATGTAGGACATCTCGACCCGCTCGCCGGCGGCCGTCTCGGCCGAGCGCAGCTCCGAGTAGCGGTCCTCGCGGTCGAGCCACACCCGGCGGAGCAGCTCGGTCAGCTCACCGTCGCCCGCGCCGGCGCGCAGCGGCGCGCGCAGATCGGTGCCGTGGGCGGCGAACAGGCAGGTGTACAGCTCGCCCTTGGCCGACAGCCGCGCTCGCGTGCAGCCGCCGCAGAACGGCTGGGTGACCGAGGTGATGACCCCGATCTCGCCGTCGCCGTCGCGGTACCGCCAGCGCCGCGCCACCTCGCCTGGATACTGCGGCGCCACCGGCTCGAGCGGCAGTTCGGCGTCGATGAGGCGCACGATCTCCCCGCCCGGCACCATCTCCGCGGCCCGCCAGCGGTTGCTGGTGCCGACGTCCATGTACTCGATGAAGCGCAGCACGTGGCCGCTGCCCTTGAAGCGCCGCGCCAGCTCGACCACCGTGTCGTCGTTCACCCCGCGCTGCACCACGGCGTTGATCTTGACCGGCGCGAGGCCGGCGGCGGCGGCCGCCTCGATGCCCTCGAGCACGCGGGCGACCGGGAAGTCGACGTCGTTCATGCGCCGGAAGACGGCGTCGTCCAGGGTGTCGAGGCTGACCGTGACCCGGCGCAGTCCGGCCGCCGCCAGCGGTCGGGCGAAGCCGGCGAGCAGGGCGCCGTTGGTGGTCAGCGCCAGGTCCTCCACCGGCAGCCGCGCCAGCATGCCCACCAGCTCGGGCAGGTCCTGGCGCAGCAGCGGCTCACCGCCGGTCAACCGCAGCTTGCGCACGCCCAGGTCGCAGAACAGCCCGGCCAGCCGGGTGATCTCCTCGAAGGTCAGGATCTCGGCGCGTGGCAGGAAGGCGTGGTGCGGGCCGAACACCTCGCGCGGCATGCAGTACGGACAGCGGAAGTTGCAGCGGTCGGTGACCGAGATCCGCAGGTCGTGCAGCGGCCGTCCCAGTCGATCGGAGGGTGACGAGCTCACGACCGGATCTTAGCTCGACGGGCGGTACGGCCGGCAGTCCCAGCTCGAGGTCCACGGCGGGCTGCCGAACAGGTCGGCGTCGCCGCTGCCACCCGAGCGTCGTGCAGATTCAGCTGCGGCCGGACGCGCGCCAGCGGCCCGGGAGAAGGTCAGGCTAGGATCCGGACGTGCGCGGCACGCTGGCAGCTCTGCTCTTCCTGCTCGTCGCCGCCCCGGCGGTGGCGGACGATCCGGCGGCGCGGCTGGCGGCGGGGGCCGAGGCGCTGGCGGCGGACCAGCTGGAGCGAGCGGCGAGCGAGTTCGAGGCGGCGCGCTCCGCGGCGCCCGAGCTGGCGCCCGCCTGGCTGGGTCTGGCCGAGGTGCGCAACCGCCAGGGTCGGTTGGAGGAGGCCCTGGGCCTGGCCCGGCGGGCGCAGGAGCTGGCGCCTGAGCTGGCACACGCCCACCGCGCCACCGCGCGCATCCTGGCGGCGCTCGGCGCCGATCAGGCGGCGCTGGCCGCGCTGGCCCGGGCGCGCGAGATCGAGCCGGCCCACGCCCGCAGCCTGCTGCTCTCGGCCCTGCTGCTGCGGCGGGGAGGCCGGATCGACGAGGCGCTGGCGGCGCTGCGCGGCGGGCTCGAGGCCGGCGCCGACGACCCGCTCGTCCGCCGCGAGATCGTCTTGCTGCTGCTCGAGGCGGGCGACCCGGACGGCGCGCTGGCGGCCGCCGAGGCGGCCGTCGAGCGTTTCCCGGAAGCCGCGCCGACGGCTCTCGCCCTCGGCCTGGCCCTGGCCGCCCGGCCGGACCGCCGCCCGGAAGCGCCCGCCTGGCTCGAACGGGCGCTCGAGCTGGGCGTCGAGCAGCCCGGCCGGGTGCAGCTCGAGCTCGGCTCGATCCTGCTCGACGCCGGGCGCACCGCCGAGGCGCGGCAGGCGCTCGAGGCCGCGGTCGCCGCGCTGCCCGACTCACCGGACGCCTGGTACCGGCTGGCCCGCGCCCGCCAGCTCGCCGGGGACGGCGAGGGCGCGGCCGAGGCTCTGGCGCGCTTCAGCCAGCTCGGCGACAGCGCCGACGCCGCCGACCACGCCGCCAAGGCCTACGGCGCTGCGCTCAACGAGGCCCAGTCACTGGCCTCGGCCAACCGGCTGAACGAAGCGCTCGCCCGCGTGCGCGAGCTGCTCGCCGCCTCGCCCGGCGAACCGCGCGCGCTGATCCTCGAAGCCAAGGTGCTGTACTCGCTCGGCCGCCGGCGGGAAGCGCTGGCGTCGCTCGCCACGGCGCGCGAGGCGGCACCGGCCAACGCCGAGGTCCGGCTGCTCGAGGGGCTGTTCCTCCACCAGCTCGGCAGCCGGGCCGAGGCCGAGACCGCGTTGCTGGCGGCGGTCGACCTGCAGCCCGGGCTGGGTGAAGCCTGGGAGAGGCTGGGCCGGCTGGCGCTCGAGCGCGACCGGCCCGAGCTGGCCGCCGATCGGTTCGCGCGGGCGCTGGCCGCGGGCACCGACAGCGCGGCGCTGCGGCTGTTCTACGCCGACGCCCTGGAGCGCGCGGGCCGCACCGAAGAGAGCCAGCGGCAGATGGCGGAGTACCGGCGGCTGCGGGCGGCGCCGGACGGTCGATGAGCCGGCGGCGGACGGGCAGCGAGCGGCGCCGCGCGCGGCAATGCGGTCTGCTGCTGGGCCTGGCGATCGTGTGCCCGGGCGGAGCGCGGGCGGAGGTGGACAGCCCGCCCGCCGCGCGCTTCGAGGAGTCCGCCACCGAGCTCGGCATCGACTTCCGTCACCGGCACTTCGGCAGCGGCGAGAAGTACATGCCCGAGAACATGGCGCCGGGGGTGGCGCTGCTCGACTACGACGGCGACGGCCGGCTGGACGTCTACCTGGTGCAGGGCTCGCCCATCGGGCCGGACCGGGTGAGCCCCGACCCCCGGGTCACCAACCGGCTGTACCGGCAAGGCTCCGACGGCCGGTTCGAGGACGTCACCACGCGTGCCGGGGTGGGCGACACCGGCTACGGCATGGGGGCGAGCTGGGGCGACTACGACGGCGACGGCTGGCTCGACCTGTACGTCACCAACTTCGGCGCCAACGTGCTCTACCGCAACCGCGGCGACGGCAGCTTCGAGGACCTCACCGCCACCGCCGGCGGCGGCGACCCGTCGTGGAGCGTCAGCTCCGGCTTCTTCGACCCCGACGGCGACGGCGACCTCGACCTGTGGGTGGTCAACTACGTCGACTTCGCGTTCGACAACCACAAGTGGTGCGGCAACGCCCAGGCCGGGGTGCGCGCCTACTGCCACCCGGACGTCTACGACGGTCTGCCGGACCGCTTCTACCGCAACGACGGCGGTCGTCTGGTCGACGCCAGCCGCGACGCCGGTGTGGTCGCCAGCGCGGCCGACAAGGGACTGGGGGTGGCGTTCGCCGACTTCGACGGCGACGGCGACAGCGACGTCTACGTGGCCAACGACTCCACCATGAACTATCTGTACCTGAGCGACGGCCAGGGCTCGTTTCGGGAAAGTGCGCTGCTCGCCGGCGTCGGCTTCAACGGCGCCGGCGGCGCCGAGGCCTCGATGGGCGTCGAGATCGGCGATCTCGACGGCGACGGCCGCGACGAGCTGCTGGTGAGCCACCTCGACCAGGAGACCAACACCCTCTACCGCGGCCTCGGCGGCGGCCTGTGGGCCGACGTCACCGAGGCCGCCGGGCTGGCCTCGCCCAGCCTGCCGTGGGTCGGCTTCGGCGTCGCGCTCGTCGACCACGACCTGGACGGCGACCTGGACCTGTTCGTCGCCAACGGCCACATCATCGACAACATCGAACGGTTCGACCCCTCCCGCTCGCACCGCCAGCCGGCGCAGCTGTTCGACAACCGCGGCGACGGCACCTTCGTGGAGGTCTCCACCCGCCTCGGCCTCGCCGAGCCGCTGGTGGGGCGCGGCGTGGCGGCCGGCGACCTCGACGGCGACCTGGCGCCCGATCTGGTGGTGGCGCAGAACGGCGACCGTGCGCTGGCGCTGCTCGCCCGCCCGCCCGCCGGCGCCGGCGCGCTGGCGGTCGCGCTGCGCGGGCGGGCCGGCAACCCGCTCGGCTTCGGCGCCCGGCTGGAGCTCGCAACCGCCGGCGGCCGTCTCCAGACCAGCCCGGTGCTCGCCAGCCGCAGCTACGCCTCGCAGGGCAGCGCCGACGTCTGCTTCGGCCTAGGCTCGAGCGCGACGGCCGACCGGCTCACCGTGCGCTGGCCCGGCGGCCGGCGCAGCCGCTACGCCGGCCTGCCCGCCGGCCACCGGGTGGTGATCCCCGAGGCGCTGCCGGCATCTGCCGCCGCCAGGCGCTAGCGCCCCGGCCGCCGGAGCGCTCCGGCAGCCGCGCGTCCGCGGGAGCCCGCGAAGAAGAAAGGGCCCCCGGAGACCGGGGGCCCTGGAGCCTGCGTAAACGCGGCAGCGTGAGCCGGATCAGTCGAGAGTCAGCCGCACGCCCCACTGGTACTGCCGCTGCTCGGTCGCCAGGAAGTCCGCGATGCCGAACTCCACGTTGCCGGCCTGCGCCTGGCTGCTGCCGACGGCGAAGCTGTTGTCGTCGAACAGGTTGAACGCCTCGACGAACAGCTCGGCTCCGTAGCGGTCGGCGAACTCGAACTCCTTGGAGACCCGCAGGTTGACGGTGGTGATCGACTCGTTGCGCTCGGCGTTGCGGCCCTGCAGCTGGCCGCCGATCACACCGCGCGCCGCCGGACCGTTGGCGCCCGGGTAGTTGTGGTAGTTGAACGCCGGATCGACCACCGTCCAGGGCGTCCCCGAGCGGTACTCGGCGCCGCCGCTGACCCGGAAGCCGAACGGCAGGTCGGCCAGCCCGCTGACCACCACGCGGTGCTCGACGTCGCGGTCCGACGGTCCCCAGTCGTAGCGCAGGTCGGTCGGATCGGTGATTGTCACGCTGGTCGCGCTGCGCTCGTTGGAGTCGTCGTCCCTGTCCTCCGACCAGGTGTAGTGCGCCTGCATCTGGTAGCGGCCGGTGTAGCGGCGCGCCGCCTTGAGGGTGACCGCCTGGTACTCCGAGCTGCCGTTGGACTTGCGCACGAAGATGGTGTCGAAGGTCGGGTCCGGCCGGTTCCTCGCGTAGATCACCCGGCCGAGGCCGTCGTAGCCCGTGATGGCCCGGTTCAGGTCGTCGTTGCGCTGCAGCTTGTCGCCCTCGGCGTAGACCAGGTCGACACCGCCCGTCCAGGCGGCGGCGAGCTGCCGCTCGTAGCCCAGGTTGATGCGCAGCGTCTCGGCGTCCTCGAACCCCGGATCGAAGTAGGAGGTCGACGGAATGGTCTCGCGCGGCGGGTTGAAGTTGTCGATCGGCGTCCCCAGCGGCACGAAGCCGGCCTGCCCCGGCCGCACGGTGACGCGGCCGTAGTTGGGGAAGATGCCGTTCTCCTGGATCTGGCTGGCGTACAGCAGGGTCGGCGTACGGCCGGTGAACAGCCCGATGCCGCCGCGGAAGACCTGCTGTCCGGTGCCGCCCGGACTGTAGGCGAAGCCGATCCGGGGATCGATGTTGTTGGTGTCGTCCGGAATGCTGCGGCCGACCGGCAGCGCGTGCTCCAGGTTGGAGGGGCTGTAGGTGGCCTGCCAGCGGACGCCGTAGTTGACCGTCAGGCTGGGGTTCGGCCGCCAGCTGTCCTGGGCGAAGACGCTCAGCTGCTGCTGCGCCTCGTCGTAGTTGGGGAAGTTGACGTTGCCAAAGTAGATCCGCACCTGATCGGCGTTGTTGTTGAGGAAGTCGGTCATGGTGCGGAAGTCGTAGCGGCCGTCCAGGCTGCCGGCGAACAGCTGCTTCATGTTGTCGTCGGTGTAGTCGACGCCGAACTTGAGGTCGTGATCGCCGAACAGGTAGGAAAAGCCGTTGTAGAAGCTGAAGGTGTCGGTGTCGGCCAGGATCGGCAGGAAGTCGAACTTGCCGACGTCGTCGGAGGCGTTGAACGCGTCCGGGCCGCTGCCGCTGCGGAACCGGATCTGCGCCTCGATCGGCTCGCCGACGCGCTGCGAGGCGCGCCCCAGGTCGTCGTAGGCTGTCTGGGCGCGAAACTCGTTGACCATCGTCGGGCCGATCACCGATACCAGGGAGCCGACGAGGGCGTTGGTCTCCTCGGTCTTGAGCGACTCCTCGTCCTTGTAGGTGCTGGTGCGCTCGTAGTCGGTGTAGTTGAAGCGCAGCGTGGCTGAGTTGGAGTCGCTGAGCTGGGCATCCAGCTTGCCGAACAGGATGGTGTTGTCGACCGAGCGCACGAACAGTCCGGTGGCGGTGCGGCCGTTCTTCGGATCGGGCGCCGCCACGCCGTCGCCGTTGGGCGCGTAGCCTTCGATCAGCGCCAGGAAGGCCGGGTTGGTCTGTCCGAGCAGCAGGATGGCGTCGTAGGCGCCGCGCGTCCGCAGGTCCTCCTGGAACGGCTCGTCGCGGGTGGTGCCGTCGTAGGCGAAGTAGAAGTGGATCTTGTCCCGCTTCACCGGACCGCCGAGGGCGATGCCGTAGTTCTGGCGCTCGAACTCGTCGACCGGGGTGGACTCGGGCCGGCCGCGCGCCACGTCGAGCGGGCTGGCCGGGATGTCTTCCTTGAGCGAGTCGTCGGTGAACAGGTAGAAGGCGCTGCCCTTGAGGCTGTTGGTGCCGGACCGGGTGATGACGTTGATGTAGCCGCCGCCGCTCGCCCCGATCTCGGGGGCGAAGCCGCTGGTCACCACCTGGAACTCCTGCACCGACTCCTGGGCAACCACCAGACCGTCGTTCTCGGTCGCCTCGCCGCCGGTGCCGTAGCCGAAGAAGGCGTTCTTGCCGGAGGTGCCGTCGATGTTGAGGCCGGTGTAGATGCCGCGCTGGCCGGACATCGTGACGAAGCCGCGCACCGGATCGTTCTGCACGGTCGGCGCCAGCAGGGCGAACTGCTTGAAGTCCCGGCCGAGGATCGGATAGGTCTCGATCTCCTCGCTGCCGATGTAGGTGGCGGCCGCCGAGCGGCTCTGCTCGATGATCGCCGACGAGCTGACGGTGATCGCCTCGGCGACCGTGTCGAGCACCATCTTGATGGTGACGTCGACGGTCTGCCCGACGCGCACTCGCACGTTGTCGGCGCGTGCCTCGCGCATGCCGTCCATGTTCGCGATGACGGCGTAGACGGCCGGGTCCAGCGCGCGGGCCACGAAGAACCCGCTGTCGTTGGTGAACACCGTCCGGCTGTCGCCGGTCGCCGCGTTGAGCACCTCGACACCGACACCGGGCAGCGCCGCGTCGTCGGCGTCGGTCACGAACCCCTGGATGGTGCCGAGCACCGACTGCGCCTCGGCCATCGTCGCCAGGGCCAGCATCGCGGTCACCACCAGGACGACCGCCAGGATCCGTTCACGCTTCATGAAGACTCTTCCTCCTTTGGACCGGCGTCAGCGCGCCTGCCGGCCAATCCGTTGGATCAGATCCCGCGGTCCACGGCGCGCCGGCGCCCGCGGAGTGGAAACAAACCAGTCGGACCAGGTACTGGCTGGCCGGGCCCACGGCGGGCAGCGGCCGAGCTCGTCGAGGAGGGAACTCTACACCATCTACCGGTCTGTCAAGCTGCCCGAAGCGGACCGGTCCTGGTCGACCGTACGCCCCCCGGCGGCAGGCCGCCACGGGCCGTCCGAGCCCCGCCGCGGAGCGATGAAAGCGCCCTTTCCTGCGGCCGGCCGGTGACCCGCGCCGGCCGCGGGCGGCTCCAAGAAAAAAGGGCCTCCCGCGAGGGAGGCCCGGAAGAAACCGCGCGCGGAGCGGCGCACCGCCCCGCGCCGGGGTTGTCCGCTAGTTGAAGCTCAACCGGACGCCGAACTGCGTCTGGCGCTGCGAGTTGACCCGGATATCGGCCAGCCCGAAGGTCGAGCTGGTGGGATCGCGCTCGACATCGGAGGAAAAGCCGGTACCGACCGCGAACGCCTGCTCGTCGAAGACGTTGAACACCTCGACGAAGAGGTCGATCTGGTAGTCGCCGACCTCGAAGAACTTGGACAGCCGGAGATCCAGGGTCTGGACAGACTCGCTGCGCTCGGTGTTGCGGCCCACGATGTTGCCGCTGGCATCCACCGCGTAGTCCGGCAGGCAGTCGAAGCCCAGGCGGCCAAAGCCGCAGTAGGCGAAGTCGACGCCCGAGTCGGTCTGCGTCCAGGGACGGCCCGAGCGGTTCTCGAAGATGCCGCTGAGCTTGAAGTCCCACGGCAGCACGACGAAGCCGGTGATCAGGAACCGGCTCTCCACGTCGCGATCCGACAGGCCCCAGTCGTACATCGGGTCCCACAGGCTGCGGTCGGCGCCGCCCTTGCTGATGGTGACGCCGGTGGCGCTGCGCTCGTTGGAATCGGTGTCCTTGTCCTCGGACCAGGTGTAGTGGGCCTGCAGCTGGTAGCGGCCGTTGAACCGCTTGCCGAGCTTCAAGGTCAGCGCCTGGTACTCGGACTCGCCGATCGACTGGCGGGTGAGCTGCTCGTCGAACGCCGGGTTGGCGCGCGTCGAGGAGTTGACCGGCCGGCCGAACGCGTCGAGCGTGAAGGTGCGGTTGATGTCGATGTTGGTCTGCAGGTTCTTGCCCTCGGCGTAGACCAGATCGACGCCGGCCGTCCAGCCGGTGCCCACCTGGCGCTCATAGCCGACGTTGAAGCGGGTGAACTCGGCATCCTGGAAGCTCGGATCGACGAAGCCGACCGACGGGATGGTCCCGCGTGGCGGGTTCTCGTTGTCGATCGGCGTGCCGAGCGGCACGTGGCCGACGTCGCCCGGGCTCACGAAGACGCGCCCGAAGTTCGGGAACAGCCCGTTCTCCTGCACCTGGCTGGCGAACAGCAAGCTGGGAGTGCGGCCGTGGAAGACGCCCAAGCCGCCGCGGATGACCTGAGAGCCGTCACCCTTGGGCGAGTAGGCGAAGCCGAGCCGCGGCTCCAGGTTCTCGTCGTCGGGTATATCGCGCGCCTGCGGCAGCAGGTGCTGGAGGTTGTCCGGGTTGTAGGTGCCGTTGAAGCGCAGGCCGTAGCTGACCGTCAGCTTCTCGTTCGGCCGGAAAGTGTCCTGGGCGTAGATCCCGATCAGCTCCTGGGTCTCGTCGAAGTTCGGGAAGGTGACGTCGCCGAAGTAGATGCGTACGCCGATGTCCTCGTTGCGCAGGAACGCGGCGACGTTGGCGAAGTCGTAGCGGCCGTCCTTGGAGCCGGCGAACAGCTGCTTGAGGTCGTCCTCCGAGTAGTCGATGCCGAACTTCAGGTCGTGGTTGCCGAACAGGTACGAGAAGTTGTCCTGGAACTGCAGCTTGACCTCCTCGACGAAGATCGGCAGGAAGTCGAACTTGCCGATGTCGTCGCGGCCCTCGCTACGGCTGCGGAAGCGGATCTGCGCCTCGACCGGCTCGCCGACGCGCTGCGACAGACGGTCGAGGTTGTCCTCGGCGAGCTGGATGCGCGCCTCGTTGACCGCGTTCGAGCCGTGCAGCGACACCAGCGAGGCGACCAGCGATTGGGTGTCCTCGAGCTTCTGGGACTCCTCGTCCTTGAAGCCGCTGATGCGCTCGTAGTCGGTCAGGTTCAGCCGCACCGAACCGCTCACGGAGTCGGTGAACTGGTGGTCGATCTTGCCGAACAGGATGAGGTTCGAGACCTCGCGGTTGTACAGCAGGGTCGCCGTGCCGTCCGAGTTACGGGTGTAGCCGTCCACCAGGCTGGTGAAGCCGCGCGCCAGGATCGCGTCGTAGGCGCCGACGGTGTTCAGGGTGTCGGCACCCGGCTCGGTGCGATCGGTCTCGTCGTAGGAGAAGAAGAAGTGGGTGCGGTCCTTCTTGATCGGACCGCCGATCGACAGGCCCCAGTTGTTGCGCTCGAAGTCGCTCACCGAGATCGGCGTGGTGCGGCCCTGGAACTTGTCGAGCGGCGAGCGCTCGAGGTCCGAGGCGCCGGACTGGTCGCGGTAGAAGTAGAACGCCGAGCCGCTCAGCGTGTTGGTGCCCGACTTGGTGACGACGTTGACGTAGCCGCCGCCGTTGGCGCCGTACTCGGGCGCGAAGCCGGAGGTCACCACCTGGAACTCCTGCACGGTGTCCTGGGCGACCACCAGGCCGTCGTTCTCGGTGGCCTCACCGCCGACGCCGTAGCCGAAGAACGCGCTCTTGTAGTCGGTGCCGTCGATGTTGAGACCGGAGTAGATGCCGCGCTGGCCGCTCATCGTGATGAAGCCGCGGTCGGTGTCGGCCTGCACCGTCGGCGCCAGCAGGGCGAACGCCTTGAAGTCACGGCCGACGATCGGCAGCGACTCGATCTCCTCCTCGCTCAGGTACGAGGCGGCGCTGGTACGGCTGGTCTCGATCGCCGGCGCCTCGGAGGTGACGGTGATCGCCTCGGCGACCGTTTCGGGCGCGATCTTGAGGTTGATGTCGAGGATCTGCCCGACCAGCAGCTTGATGCCCTCGGCCCGTCCGGTCGCCATGCCCTCGAGGGCGGCCGTTACGTCGTAGCTGCCGGGGTCGAGCGCCCGAGCGGCGTAGAAGCCGGTGTCGTTGGTGAACACCGTACGCTCGGCGCCGGTCTGGACGTTGCGCACGGTGATGGTGACACCGGGAACGCCACTGCCCTCGGCGTCGGTGACGTAGCCCTGGATGGTGCCGCGCACCGACTGGGCCTGGAGCGGCGTCACCAGGATCAGCGTTGCGGCCATCAGCAGGATGACCGTCAGGGTTCGCGATCGCCTAATCAACTTTGCCTCCTTTGGACCGTCGGTTGGCACCGTCGGCCGGCCGTTGAACTGAATCCGCGAACCACTGCCTAGCAGGCGCCCGCAGACGGATACTCGGATTGATGCAAAAGTAGTCGCATGCCGTCCCGCGCGAGGCGGCTTGGCCGAACTCTTCGAGGGCTGAAGTCTACAACAGCGTGCTTGCGAAGCGCCCCTGCGCAAGACCCTCTTCGGCGCCCTGGCCGCCGCTCCGCACATATCCCGCCCGCCCCGGCCGGCTCGCCACGCTCGGCAAAGCCGCGCCGGGTCGCGGCTAAGCGTCACAGGCGCAACCAGTTGCGTCGCGAGCCGCGATCGGCCTGGCGTTTCCGCCCGGCCGATTCAAGAATCAGGATTCAAGAACACGAATTGACCTCGGGACACCGCCGCGAGGGAGCGGCGGAAAAAGGACCGGCCGGGAGCGGCGAACGGACGGCCCGCTCGACGGTGGGGCCGGGCCTCGGGGAGGCGGAGCGGCGCCAGCCCGGTGGGCCTCAGCCGCGCCCGGTCGAGCCGAATCCACCCGCGCCCCTGGCGGTCGGGCCGAGCTCGTCCGCCTCCTCCACCACTACCCGCGCCACCGGCGCCACCACCAGCTGGGCGACGCGCTCGCCGCGCCGCAGCCGGTACGCCTCGCGACCGAGGTTGACGAGCGCCACCTTGAGCTCGCCGCGGTAGTCGCTGTCGATCGTACCGGGCGCGTTGACCACCGTCACGCCGTGGCGCGCCGCCAGCCCCGAGCGCGGCCGCACCTGCCCCTCGTAGCCGGCGGGCAGCTCGATCGCGAAGCCGGTGGGCACCAGCAACCGGTCACCGGGCGCCAGCTCGGCGGCCGCCGCAGCGCGCAGGTCGAGCCCGGCGCTGCCCGCCGACGCCGCCGACGGCAGCGCCAGACCGGCGCCGTGGGCCAGCCGCCGGAAGCGGACCTTGACCGGATCGGCCACGGACTCCCAGGCTCAGCCCAGCGGCTGCTGCCGCCGCGTGCTGCCGGGGAGCGGCTGCCCGGGCTGCTGCTGGCCCGGAGGCAGGCCCTGCGGCGGCTGGAGGTCCTCGCGGAACGGCTTGCCGACCCACTCGCTGGTGGCGCGCGGCACGTTGAGGGTGGCGGGATCGACCGCCGCTACCGGCACCAGGTCGACCGTGAACATCCACTGCTTGTAGCTCGAGCCGCCGAGAAAGCTGCGTTTCCCCTGTCCATCGCTGCGACTGTGGACACCGACGATCGGACCGCTGGTCCGGATCCGCCCCTCGTCCCGCCCGTCCCGACCCTGGCTCGGCGCGCCGCCGGCCTCGGGAGCCACAACCGCCTGGCCGCGCTGACCGGGCTGTTGGGCGGCCTGCGCGAAGATCAGACCCCAGCCGCCCTCCTCGTTCATCGGGTCGGTCCACAGCCGGCGGATGGAGCGCGGCCTCACCTCGATGAGCTCGTCAAGGGTGTTCGGGAAGCGGCCGAACCGCATCTGGAAGACGCGGATCGCCTCGGCGTACTGCAGGCCACGGAAGATCAGCTCGCGCTCGCGCTCGCGCTGCATCACACCGCTCCACATCGGCAGCGCCGCCGCCACCAGCACGTTCATCACCGCCACGATGACCACCAGCGCCACCAGCGTGTAGCCGCCGGCCGGCTGCCGCCGGCCACGCTGCCGCCCGGTCACCATTCGCTGTACGGGGTGCCGTCGAGGCTCAGGGCCGGCGACCCCGAGTGCACGTCGACGATCCCGGGCGCGCCGCCTTCCGGCAGATCGGTCTCGGCCGGCAAGGCGTCGGGGTCCAGCTCTTCGTAGACCACCTGCCAGGTCCCGGCGTCCTTGGTGATCGGATCGACCGGAATGGCGCGCAGATAGCCCGCTTCCACCAGCGCCTCGAGACTCGGCGGGTAGTTGCCCTTGTCGGCGTAGTACTGGTCGATGACGTCGCGCATTGCGCGCAGGTCGGTCTTGAGAACCGCCTCGGCGGCGCGCCGCGGCACGTTGCGCAGCGCCGGCAGGGCGATGGTCGCCAGGATGCCGATCACCGCGATCACCACGATCAGCTCCAGCAGGGTGAAGCCGGCGCGCCGCCGCCGGGCCGGGATCGCGCCCATCACCACTCCGCGTAGGGCACGCCGTTGAGCCCCACGCCCTCGCTCAGGCTGTGCACGTCGTAGACGTTCTCGCCGCCCCACGAGCTGCTGTCGGGTTCGTCCTGGAAGCTGCGCAGGCCCCACTCGGCCTCGCCGGTCATCGGGTCGACCGGGACGCGACGCAGGAAGCGGACCTTCTTGTCCACCTGTCCCACCACGTCCAGGCCCTCGACCAGCACCTCGAGCTCGCTCGGGTAACCGTCGGCGCCGAGCTCGATCGGGATCAGCCCGGCGTCGCTGTACCGCTTGTGCTCGTCGATGGCGTTGCGCAGCTGGCGCAGCGCATGGCGCAGCTCGATCTCCTTGCCCCGCCGGATGGTCGAGCGCGATACCGGCAGGGCGACGCCGGCGAGCAGCACCAGCAGCGCGCACACCAGCACCATCTCCGCCAGCGTGAAGCCCCGTCGCCGGCGGCGCAGGAGCCGAGAGGCGAGCCGCGCCCGCATCCCGCTACCCGCCGGGCCCCGCCTGCGGCGCCGGCTCGCCGGCCTCGGCCGCCGGCCTCGGCGGCGCCGCGTCGCCGACCGCGATGCGCGCCGCCTCGCTGATCAGCGGCCGGATCGGCCGCAGCTCCGAGTCGAGCGCCTTGACCTTCTCGAACCCCACCACCGCCACGCCGTCGGCCTGCGCCCTGAAGGTGAGGCGCGCGATGACGCCGCTGCCGGTGACGCCGGCGACGTCGCCCAGACGGCTGGCGCCGAGCACCACGCGGCCGGGCCGGGAGGCGTTCGACAGCACCTTGGCGACGCCGGGGCCGCCCAGGAAGTCGCCCTCCTCGACCGCCACCACCTCCAGCCGGCGCGGATCGTAGAGCAGCGTCACCGGCAGGTGCGACACCGGGCTCGCGGCCTCGACCCGCACGCCGACGACGAACTCCTGTCCCGCCACCACCGGCCTGTCGGGAGCCACCAGGCGCACGCTCACGCCGCCGCCGGGCTGCGCCGCGGCGCTCTCGTCGGCCGCCGCCAGGGCGAGCGCACCGGGCGGCTCCTCCTCGTCCGGGTCGGGCTCGTCCGGCACCTCCGGGCGGAAGATGTCGCTGGGCGGCGACGGCGGCACCAGCTCGACGCCCGGCGGCTCCTCGGCCTCCTGCTCGGCCTCGCTCGACTCGCGCAGGCCGCGCGGCAGGTTCTGGATGCGGCGGCGGATCATCTCGCGGATGCGCTCGGCGTCCTCGTCGGCCTCCTCGTCGAACGGTCCCTCGACCTCCGACTCCACGCGCGGGCTGCCGCCCCGGAAGGTGATGTTGGCCTCGGTGCCGACCCAGATCGGCAGCAGGTCCTGCTCGGTGATGTCGGCGGTGCGCACGATGTGGGGCGTCAGGGTCAGCACCAGGTCGGTGCGGCGGTTGTCGGTGCGCTTCTTGCCGAACAGCCGGCCCAGCACCGGGATGTCGGACAGCCCCGGCATGCCGACCTCCTCGGAGCTCTCGTCGGTGCGCAGCAGACCGGCCAGGAAGTTGGTCTCGCCGTCCTTCAACCGGATGGTCGACTCGATGGTGCGGGTGCCGATGATCGGCTGCGACTGACCCTGCGAGCCGGGCACCGTGCCCGCCAGGTTGCTGACCTCCACCTTGACCTTGAGCGTCACCTCCTTGTTGTGGTGCAGGCGAGGCTCGATATCGAGGCGGATGCCGATGTCCTGGTACTGGAAGGAGGTGACCGGCACGATGTTGCCGCCCACCGTCTGCGCCGTGTTGAAGGTGGTGACAGGGATCGGTACCCGGTCGCCGATGTGGAAGGCGGCCTTCTCGCCGTCGCTGATCCGCACCTGGGGACTGGCCAGCAGCTGGGCCTCGGAGCTGTTCTTGACGAAGTCGTAGATGAACGACGGCAGGTTGAGCAACCAGTTGCCCTGGTTCACGAACTCCAGGTCGGCCACCCGCACCGGGTTGGGCTCGAGCGTCTGGGTGACCGAGTACTGGCTCAAGGTGATCCCCAGGTCCTGTAGCTTCTTGGTCTCGATCTGGAGCAGCTCGACGTCGATGACCACCTCACCGCGCGACTTGTCGTTGGTGGTGATGATGCGCTCGGCGACCTTGACCTTGTCGGCGGTGTCGCGCAGCACGATGGCGTTGAGCTGGTCGTTCGAGGCGATGTTCTTCGCTCCCACCAGGCTGCGCAGCATGGTCATCACTTCCTTCGGATCGGCGTTGGAGAGGAAGAACGTCTGGATCACCAGATCCTCGTACACCCGCCGGTTCTGCGGGTTGTCCTCGGCGACGATGATGGTGCGCTCGTCGAGCACCTTGTAGAAGTGTCCCGCGGTGCGCATCAGGATCTCGAGCGCGTCCTGGGCCACCACCTCGGTGAGCTCGATGGTGATCTGCTGATCGCGCAGCTTGGCGTCGAACATGACGTTGATGCCGAACGCCTTGGCCAGCGAGTTGTAGATGTCCTTGACCGACACCGGCTTGGGGAAGTTGAGCGAGATCGGCTTGCGCGAGCGCGGGTTGAGCACCGGCGGCTGCGGCCGCTCCTGTCGCGACCGCTCCTTGAGGTCGTCGAGGGTCAGCAGGCTGTCGCCGCTCGCCCTCTGCAGCTCATCGCGCGCCTTGGCCATCTCCACCAGCGCGTACTGGTTGGTGGGGTCGAGCTGGACCGCCTGCTGGTACTCGATCAGCGCGCGCTGCAGCGCGCCGCTGGCGTGCAGCTCCTTGGCCAGATCGAAGTGCGCCTGCGACGCCTTGATCTTGGCGCGCTGCAGCCCGGAGCGGTAGGCCAGGTTGCTGGGATCGCTCTCCACCAGCTCGAGATAGTGCAGCACCGCCTCGTCCCAGTTGCCGCGCTTCTCGGCCAGCTGCGCCTTTTGGTAGTTGCGGTAGCCGGTGCAGCCGGCGACCAGCACGCCCACCAGCAGCAGCAGCCCGAGGCGGCTCCGGCGACGGCGCGCGATGGCTGGAGGTGCGGTCATGGCGGATCCTCGGCGGTTGGTCATCTTAGCCTGCCTCGCTCACTCGATCGCTAGCCCCCGACGGCCAGCCGCTGGGGCGGCGAATCGGGAAAGTTGACGAAGCCGACGTCGGCCGATTCGAAACCGATCCGGCGCACCACGAACTCCTCCTGCAGCACGTCGCCCTCGAAGGCGTTGAACAGCTCCTGGCCCTCGGAGAACACCGCGATCTGGCGACCCGGCGGGCCGAAGCTGCCGAGGTAGACGAAGCGCACCGGCGGCGGCTGCGGCCTGGGCGGCGCTGGCGCCGTCTGCGTCGGCTGCGGGGTGGCGGC
>JBFGNS010000044.1:0-26708 GCA_041574955.1 Thermoanaerobaculia bacterium
ACTGTCGAAGGCGCTCGCGAAGTGCGCCGCCGCGACAAGCCGCGTCGCTCGTTCCCGCTCGTCCTGCTCGGGCTCGGGAGCTTCACGGCCCTCCTCGGGCGAGAACCTGCCTCGGGGGTGCTTCGAATCGCGCATCAACACTCAGAAGGCAGATGAACGGCAAGAGCATCCTACCAGTCGATTCTCTTGATCCTGGCAGCCACTTCCTCGCCGTTTCCAGGGCTGTCCCACGAGTTCCGCAGCAGCGGAGCACTTGGCACAGAGGACCTCACCGCCGCCTGCCCGGGGAGCGGCCTCGCAACACTCGTGTGGAACCTCAGAGGGGACCTTGATCTGCAGATAATGGCTCGGGACTTTCCCACGGGAAAGTCTGCTGCCACTGCAAGGGTTCCAAGCGATCCCGTCAGGTCACCCTGATTTGAGCACTTAAGAGTAGTATAAGTGTCTTATTTTCAGTCGTTTAAAGAGCAATAACAGTGTCCTCAAGGGGATTGGAACCACCGACAGTCGTTCTTGCGCCTGGAACCAGATCTTCCCGCAGGCCTCGGCTCGGGGCGTCCCCACGGCTCTCGTCAGCAGCTTCTGCTTCGGCTTGGCCCGCCCGCTTCAGGAAGCTCGCACAGGAAGAGGTCAATGATGCGCCGCTGAGCTGGGCCATCCGGGGCGCCCAGCCCTAGAGACCCAGCTGGATCCTGAGGGCCCGGTCGAGCGCTTCCCTCTCGTCGTCGCTCACCCGACCGAGCCGCTTGCCGACCCGTCGCCTGGCGATGGTGCGGACCTGGTTGGCGACCGCCCGCGACGGCCTCGTCAGCCCGCTGGCGGTTGAGTCGACCCGGCTCTCGTACGGCCGCAGGTCGCGCTCGGGCAGGCGGGTCAGCGGCACCACCTGGAGGACGGCATCGAAACGGCAGGCGACGTCGTTGGAGACGACGATGGCGGGTCGGGTCTTGCGGATCTCACCTCCTTCGGTGGGATCGAACCGCACCGTAACGACGCTACCGCGGCGGAGCGACGGTTTCACTCCCCGGCCTCGGCGTCCGCCGGCTCCCACTCGCGGTTCAGCCGCTCGGCCTCCTCCGCGTCGGCGCTGTAGGCGTCCTCGAGCTCCGCCGCCAGCCGGCCGGCGCGGTAGGCCTCCACGGCCTCGGCGATGGTAGAGCTGACGCCGCTGGAGGTGCCACGCAGGTAGCTGGCGAGCTCCTCGTCGAGCGATATGGTCAGTTTGACCTTACTCATGATGCGTACAACTCTACCATAAGGCCCATGCCCAAGCCGCTCGGGCGTCGCCGCGGACCCGCAAAGGTCGAGGGCTGTCGTACGGGGGCCGCCCGCCCCGTCTACCTAGCGAGCGCCGCCGGCCCGCTGCCCTTCGAACTCGACCCTCCCGTCCGCCGGGTCGAGCAGCTCGCCGAGCTCGTAGACGTTGCGGTAGCCGTAGGCCCAGAGGCTGACGAAGGTCGGGATGTTGAGCGCCGCCGGGGGCTTCTTGAGCATCAGCGCACCCTGGTTGCCGGTGAAGTTGTTGTTGCAGTAGATGAGGACAGTGCGGTCGCGGGAGCCGACGGTCTCGGCCAGGGTCTGCTCGGTCAGGTCGGAGAAGTTGAGGTGCAAAGCGCCGGCGAGGTGCTTGTCGGCATAGGCCGCCGCGCTGCGGGTGTCGAGCAGCACCGTGTCGGGCCTGGCGGCCAGCGCCAGGAACTCGTCGAAGGACAGGAGACGCTCTTCCCGGGCCTCGAAGACCTCCCGCGAGATCTCCAGAAACTCGCCGAAGTCGATGGTGGCGGCGGTCGTCGGCGCAGACAGGAGACGCTCGCTGCCCTCGGCGAGGGACGCCGTCAGCACCAGGACCATCGTGATCTGCCGGGTTCTGCTCATCGTCGACACCTCCGCGCCTTCCCGGCAGCAAGGGCCGTGCCGCTGGGGGGGGCGGACCCGAGGCTCGCGACCAGGCTTGCCCTTGCCGAAACGCGCTTGCAGTTGACGATCCGTCGCTAGAGGCATAAGCTGCATCACTATGAGTCAGATGACGATTCGCGGCTTCGACGAGCGGCTCGAGCGCTACCTCCGCCGGCTGGCCCGCGAGCGCGGGATCTCCCTCAACCGCGCCGCCCTGCTGGTGCTCGAGCGGGGCGCCGGCCTCGCGCCGGAGCGTTCCGGGGCTAGCGGGGTCGGCTCCGCTCTGGACCGGTTCGTCGGCTGCTGGTCGAGCGAGCAGGAGGCGGAGCTGCTGCAGGCGATCGAGCCGTTCGAGCAGATCGATCCGGAGCTCTGGCGGTGAGGCTGCTGCTCGACACGAGCGCCTACTCGGCCCTGCTGCGGGGTCATCGCGCCGTGGCCGCGACGGTGCGGCGCGCCGACCGGGTCCTGCTCTCCGTGGTCGGCGTCGGCGAGCTGCTCTACGGCTTCCGTCACGGCGAACGGTACGAGGAGAACGCCGCCCGGCTCGAGGCCTTCCTCGCCAACCCGGCGGTGACGCTGCTCGAGGCCGGCCGCGCCACCGCCGACCGTTTCGCCAGAATCGCCACCTCGCTGCGCCGCAAGGGCCGGCCGATTCCGACCAATGACATCTGGATCGCCGCGCACGCTATGGAGGCCGGTGCCGACCTGCTGTCGTCCGACGCGCACTTCGGCGCCGTGGACGGCCTGGCCTGGATCCCCTTCTCGCCGGCCGACGAGGATTCGGTGCGCGAGCAGATCTTGAGCTACTACCTGGAGGCGCCGGGCCGACCCGAGACGGTCTGAGCCAGCGGGTTCGGCGGCCCGCTCGCCGAGGCCCTTGGCCTGCCGTCGGGACGGTTCAGCGCGGCTGCCGGTACGGCCGTCCCGACTCGTACAGGGCGAGCCGCTCGTCGATCGCGGCCGCCAGCTCCGCCTGCTCTTGCTCCTCGGCGAGGGCTCGGCCGCGTTCGGCGATCGCCACCGCCTCCTCGAAGCGGCCGGCGGCGGCCAGGGCGGCGGCGTAGGTGTCGAGGCAGATCGGGATGCGGCCACCGGTCGCCCGGTCGACACCCTCGGCCAGGGCCAGGGCGCGGGCCGGGTCGCGCAGGGTCTCCGAGGGAGCGGTGGCCAGGATCCAGGCCTCGAGCCGGGCGGCCGCGATCTGCTCGGCGCCGCCGGCACCGGCCAGGACGTCGAGCGCCTGCCGGTAGTCGCCCGCGCCAGCGAGGTGGGTGGCGTAGTTGAGCCTGGCCCCCGGCAGGTCGGGCTTGAGCCGCAGGGCGAGCTCGAAGTTGCGGCGCGCCTCGGCGGATCTGCCGAGCTCCGCCAGCGCGGTGGCCAGCATGTGATGGGACCGGGCGTCCCCCGGCCGCAGCCCGGCGGCTCGCTCGAGCTCGATCGCGGCGGCCGCTGGACGGCCGAGGCGAAGCAAGGTGACGCCGTGGTTGAGGTGCGTCCGCGAGGAGGGCCGCTCGGCGATCGAGGTCTCGAAGTAGGGGATCGCCTCGGCGAGCCGCCCGGCCTCCGACAGGAAGGTGCCCAGGTAGTGGTTGGCGGTGGCGCTCGCCGGAGAGACGCTTAGCGCCTGCCCCACCGCGGCCAGTGCCTGGTCGTTGTCGCCGAGCAGGTAGTGCTTGACCCCCCGCCCAACCCAGGCTTCGGTCAGCAGGCTGCGGGAGCGGCCGTAAGCCGGATGGGCGGCCACCACCTCGAAAAGGTCGCGGATCACGGAGTCGTAGTCGGCCGGCGAGCTGCCGGCATCCGCCGCCTGCAGCCGCAACTGGAGACCGATCGTCGCCCGCTTCGCCTCGCGGAAGGCCTCGGCGGTCTGTGCCAGGCCGGGCAGTGAGCGGCTCGCCGGTCCCAGGACGGAATGGAACGACACGCCCGCCTCCTCGAGCGCGTCGTTGATCCGCACCACCTCGTTGCGCGAGATGGCCAGCGGGCTCGAGAACTCGAGGTAGAGGTTGTCGTCGGTGTTGCGGATCGCTCCCTCGCCGAAGGCGCGGAAGGAGTCTTCATCCAGCACCAGCTCGGCGAGAAAGGAGGCGGCATCGCCGAGGCCGATCTGGCGAAGCTGACGCGCCACCGCCGGCTGCGCGAGCCGGCGCTGGAGCTGCTCTACCTCGAGCTCGAGGGGCCGGGTGCTGCCGATCAGGATGGCGTCCATCGCGGTGCGCCACAGGGTCGCGTGCTCGAAGACGTCGCCGAAGGTCGCCACCGCCGAGCGGATGTTGGCGAGCGACAGCTCGTAGAGCGGCAGCCACTGGCACATGACGCCGCCCGGCGCCAGGCGGCCGCGCGCCAGCCGGTAGTACTCCCGGGTGTAGAGGTAGGCGGCGCCGCGCGCCCAGGGATGGATGGGATCGGCAGTGATGACGTCGAAGCTCCCGCGCGTCGTGAGCAGGTAGTTGCGGCCGTCCTGCAGGACGATCTCGAGCCGCGGGTCGTCGACGGCGCCGTCGTTGACGTGGGCGAACAGCCGCGCGGCGTCCACCACCGCCGGCTCGAGCTCGACGACGGTGACCGACTCGAGCTCGCGGTGCGCCAGCACCGCGCCGAGGGTGATGCCGGCACCCAAGCCGACAACGGCGGCGCGGCGCGGCTCCGGGTGGGCCAGAACCGGGATGTGCCCCAGTAGCAGCTCGTGCTGCATGTCCGACAGGCCGTCGGTGGCGACCGTCTTGCCGTCGATCGCCAGCGAGCGCGCCCGCGGCCCCTCGAGCACCGTGACGTTCGATCCCTTGCCCTCCCGGTAGTAGAACACCGTGCTCTGCTCGGCGAGCTTGCGCAGGGCTTCGACCCCCCCGCCCTCCATGTACGAGCCCATCTGGTTGTTGCGGAAGACCGACAGGAGGTGGAGGTCCCAGGCGGGCAGGCGAAGGGCGGCCAGCAGCAGCGCCAGGGCCGCGGCCAGGGCGCCCAGCCGGCCGATCGAGCGGCGAACGAGCCGGCGCCCGGCGAGGGCGCTGGCACCGACTGCGACGCCGTAGCTGGCCAGTAGCGCGGCCATCAGGAGCATCCCCCGCTGCTGGCCCACCGCCGGGATCAGCAGATAGCCGGCAGCCAGGGAGCCCGCGATGGCGCCGGTCGTGTTGATCGCCACGAGGTTCCCGACCGAGCGGGCGAAGTCCGCGCCGAGCCGGGCGCCCGCCTCGCCCGCCAGCGGAAAGGCGATGCCCAGCAGCGTGGCCGGCACCAGCATGACGGCGAAGCTCAGTATCAGGGTGGCTGCCGCCCGCACCCCGGACGGGTCGTCGTACAGCAGCGCATTGAGCGTTACGGCCAGCCGCGGCAGGTGCGGGAACGACTGCGACACGGCGGCGCTGGCGACGCCCAGCACGACGAGCAGGAGGGCGAACTGCTCGGCATCGCCCAGACGTTGGAGCGGCAAGAGCGCGTGCAGGTAGGCGCCCAGCGCGATGCCCACCAGGAAGGCGGCGAGCATGACCGCGAAGCTGTAGGCCGTGTTGCCGACGGCCAGGGTGATGCCGCGCATCCACAGCACCTCGAGAGCCAGAGCTCCGAAGCCGCAGACCGCGGTGCCGAAGAACGCGAGCCGTAGCGCCGGGCGCTGTTCCGGAGACGGCGGGTGCTCCAGCGGCTCGCCGGCGGCATCGGAAGCGTCGCTCCCGCTCGCCGGCACGGCGCCCGGCTGCACCGCTCGCCGCTTCCGCCGCAAGCCGTCGACCGCCATCGCCGCCACGCCGATCCCCAGGTTGAGGGCGACCGCGACGAGCGTCGTCCGCCTCATGCCGAGGCTCGGCAGCAGGACGAAACCGGCGGCGGCGATCCCCACCACGGCGCCGGCGGTGTTGATGCCGTAGAGCAGCGACAGGTTGCGGCCGAGCCCGCTTGCCCTCCCCACCAGCAGGCCGACCAGGATCGGCAGCGTGCCGCCCATCAGGAAGGTCGGCACCAGCAGCACCGCCGCCGCCAGGCCGGCGCGCAGGAGCTGAAGCTCCCACGGCTGGCCGCTGACGCCGAGCGCGGTCGAGACGTAGATCCGGTCGACCAGACGCAGGGCAGCGGGCACGGCGAGCGCCGACAGCGCGATGGCGACCTCCAGCACGCCGTAGGCCAGCAGCGGCCGGCTCATGCGCCGCACCAGCCGCCCGATGACCGCCCCGCCCAGCGCCAGGCCGCCCATGAACGCCGCCAGCACGATGCTGACGGCCTCGTGAGTGGCGCCGAAGACGAGCGTCAGGCTGCGCGCCCAGACGGTCTCGTACACCAGCGCCGTGGCGCCCGAGAGGAGGAACAGGCCGTAGACGAGACAGCGGAAGGCCCTGGGCGGCAGATCCACCGTGGGATTCTAGTCGGCGGGCGCGAGCGACAGCCGGCTGTCTACAGGGCCCGCGGCCTACAGCGGCAAGCGCGTCCCGACCCCGGCATCTACCGCCCGCTGGTAGACCAGCGGCGCTACCGCCATGTCGGTCAGCGCCAGGCCGAGGTTGGCGGCCAGGGTGCGCTCGGTCGGGCTCTGACGGCCCGGCCGGGCGCCGCTGACCAGCTCGCCCAGGTCGGCCCAGACCGGCGGGATGTGCTGGAAGTAGCCGGCTTCCTGGTAGTGGCGCAGCTGTGCGGTGTCGTCGGTGCACAGCTTGTCCGCCTCGGCCAGCGCCTCGGGATGCCAGTAGGAGTCGAAGTCGACCAGCGAGGCGAAGGCGCCTTCATCGAGCCAGCCGCGGCGGATGGTTGCGTGCGGCGTCTTCAAGATCGGACCGGCGGTGACCACGATGTCGCAGCCCGCCACCGCCGCGCGCGGCTCGGCGACGGCGGTGCCCTCGAGCCCGAAGCGCTCGCCAACCTCGGCGGCGTAGGCCGCCGCCCGCTCGGGGTGGATGTCGTAGGCGCGGACCGAGGTCAGCGGGAACAGCAGCTTCAGCGCCTCGACATGGGTGCGCGCCTGGACGCCGCAGCCGAGCACGCCGAGGACCGCCGAATCGGGCCGCGCCAGGTAGCGGGCCGCCAGCGCGCTCGCCGCGCCGGTGCGCATGGCGGTGATCCAGACGCAGTCCATGACCGCCGTCGGCAGCCCGGTCTCGGGGTCGTTGAGGACCAGCAGCCCGGTGATGTAGGGCAGGCCGCGCCGCCGGTTCTGCGGGAAGCCGCTCACCCACTTGACCCCCGCCGCGGCCAGCGACGGGATCCAGGCCGGCATGGCATGGATGAAGCTGTCGCCGCCGCCCGGGTGGATCCCCGGCTTGGGCGGCATCTCGACCCGGCCCTCACCTTTCTCGCGGAAGGCGGTCTCGAGCGCCGCCAGGATCTCCGCCATGCCGAGCCCCACCGCGGCGACGTCCCGCTGCGACAGGTAGAGCAGTTGCCGACCGTTCATCGTCCGGGGGGAGGGAGACTCCCGGCGCGCCTCGGAGCAGCCCGGATCCCGGGCCCCCCGCGCCGGCGGCCCGCCGTCGGGGGCCCCGGCTCATACTACCCGTCGCGGTGCTTCGGCGAGCCGAGCGGAACCTCAGATCGCTCGCGCCATGAAAAGGAAGATCCGTTTCCAGGGGCGGCGCCGCGCCGATAGGATGGCGCGGTGACGGAAACCGCCTATCCGGCCGACGTCCTGCCTGTCGAAGAAATCCGCGCCGCCTTCCCCGCCCTGGAGCGTCGCGAGGGCGGCCTGCCGGTGGCCTACTTCGACGGCCCCGGCGGGACGCAGGTGCCGCTGGCGGTGGCGGTGGCGGTGACCGACTACCTGCTCCACCACAACGCCAACACCCACTGGGAGTACCCGACGAGCGCCGAGACCGACGCGCTGCTCGACGGGGCGCGGCAGGCGGTGGGCGATCTGCTGGGCGCAGCCGCCGACGAGGTGGCGTTCGGCGCCAACATGACGACGCTCACCTTCCACCTGGCGCGCGCGCTCGGGCGCGGCTGGCGGGAGGGCGACGAGATCGTGGTGACCGGGCTCGACCACCAGGCCAACATCGCGCCCTGGCACGACGTGGCGCGGGAGCGCGGGCTCGTGGTGCGCACGGTGCCGATGCTCCCCGAGACGGGAACCCTCGACTGGCCGGCGTTCGAGCGGCTGGTCGGACCGCGCACCCGGCTGGTGGCGGTGGGCGGGGCGTCGAACGCGATCGGCACGATCAACGACCTGCCGCGGGCGATCGACCTGGCGAGGGCGGTCGGGGCGCTCACCTTTGTCGACGCCGTGCACCTGGCGGCGCACGCCCGGATCGACTTCCGGGCGCTGGGCTGCGACCTGCTGGCCTGCTCGCCCTACAAGTTCTACGGCCCGCACGTCGGGGTGCTGGCGGGCCGGCGGGAGCTGGTCACCGGGCTCGACGTGCCGCGCCTGCCGCCGGCGGGCGACCAGCCGCCGGAGCGGCTCGAGACCGGGACGCTCAACCACGAGGGCATCGTGGGTGCCGGCGCCGCGGCGGAGTTCCTGGCCTCGCTGGCGCCGGGCGCGAGCCGTCCGGAGCGGTTGGAGACCGCGTTCAAGGCGCTGCACGAGCGGAGCGAAGCGCTGTTCGAGCGTGCCTGGCGGGGACTCGAGGCGGTCCCGGGGGTGCGCCTGTTCGGGCTGCCGCCGGGCGGCGAGCGCACGCCGACCCTGGCGTTCGTGGTCCAGGGCGTGGATTCGGCCGAGGTCGCGCGGCGGCTAGCCGAGCGGGCGGTGTTCGTGTCGCACGGCGACTTCTACGCCCCCAACGTGGTCGAGGCCCTGGGTCTCGGAGCCGACGGCCTGGTGCGCGCCGGCTGCGCGATCTACACCACCGCCGAAGAGGTCGACCGCCTGGTGGAGGGCGTGCGCGAGCTGACCTGAGACGGCCGGCACGCCACGGCCCGGCGAAACCGAGGCCCTACGCTCGACTCCCAGTGAGACAGCTCGACGGCCCCCTCAGCTCCAGCCCCACAACTCCAGCCCCCCAACTCGAGCCCCCAAACCCTCGAGCCCCCAAGTCCCCCCAGGCCACCTGTCCTCACGGGCACGTGGCAAACGCCTGGGTGTCGACGACGGCCGGCGACGGCCGCCCCAGCGGGTTGTCGTAGACCCGGCTCCGGCCGCTCTGGGTGTCGGTCACCGTGACCGTGTACTCGACGCTCGTGGTGGCCGCGGCGAACACCCAGAAGTGGTCGTTGAACCGGCAACCGTCCAGCGCTTTGAGCAGGAACTGCACGTTGTCCGGATTGAAGAAGTAAAACAGGCCGGTGTCCGGGTTGCGGTACGGCGCGCTCAGCCGCGCACCGGTGCCGAGCTCCGGCCAGTCGACGCACACCCGGAACCGGTCGTCCGTGAGGCACAGGTTGCCGGATCCCGGATCCTCGACAAGCGGACGCTCCGGCACGGGGAGCGCATACAGCCCCTCATAGATATCTGCCAGCAGCCGATCGAGGTCGATCGTCCCGGGGTCGGACAGATTGTCCGGCGGCACCACCTGCGGCTTCTCGACGCAGCAGACACCGGCGTTGACCGTGTAGGTGATGTCGAACGGCCCCTTCTTGATGCCGACCACCCGCTCCTGGACGAAGTTCTCGGCGCCGCCCGGGGTCATCAGCGTCTGCCGGTTCCCGCCGGCGAGGCGCACGGTGTCGGAGTTGTTGACCAGCTCGACAGGCAGCTGCTTCTCGGTGCCGACAAACCGCAGGGTGAGGTCGGTACCGTCGCCGACCCAGATCTCTTCCTGCTTGATGGTGCCGTGGACTTCGACGATCTCGGTGGCCTGCGCGGCGTCGGGATCGAACTCCGCCGACACCTCGTGCTGCCCCGGGGTGAGCCCGGCGGGCACGGTGAACTCGAGCACGTTGGTCGAGGCGGCGTTGGGCAGGCCGAGCGGCGTGTCGCCGATCCGCAGCTTCTTCATCGCGTCGGGGCTCGGGAAGTTGCCGCAGACGCACAGCCGCTGGCCGGCGAAGGCGAGCGGCGAGACGGTGGTGAGAAACGGCGTCTGCCCTAGACCGAAGACCGGGTCGAGGATCGGCAGCTCGAGCCCGGGCCAGGAGCCCAACTGCTCCCCCCAGGCGTCGTGGCACTCGAGGCTGACCGGGTCACCGGGCCTGGCCTCGACCGGCACCCGGCCGGCGAGGTAGCCCTCGGACGCCGGACCCGCGTCGGGCTCTGGCACCAGCGGCTGGTCGCCGAAGGCCATCTCCCAGCCCGCCATCTCACGGCGGACCCGGTCGTCGAGCTTTGCGACCAGCAGGCCTCCCGGGGTCACCGCCGCCGGCAGATCGACCAGCTCCGCGACGTCCTTCGCCGGGCTGACCGTCGGCAGGCGCTCCACCGGCAGCCGGTCCGACAGCACCGTCTCATCGTCGAGCCGCACCTCGACGTCGATCTGCTTCGGTATCTTGGTGCCGCGCTCGAGATCGAGGCGCAGGCGCACCTCGGAGCCGGGCGGGCAGGTCACCGTCAGGCTGCCGGCGCTCCAGCTACAGCCCTCCGGCTCCAGGAACAGGCCGCCGGTGAGCGCTCGCGCGAGCCGCTTGGCCAGGTCGAGGGTCACGGAGTCGAACTGGCCGCCGCCGCCCGCCTCGTCCTGCTGCCCGACGACGTGGAGGAGCAGCGATTCTTCGCCGTCGGCGCGTTCGCGCGCGTACACCTTTCCGGTCAACGTACCCGCGGCTCCGGCCGCTGCCGCCGGCTGCGGAAGGACGCCAAGAACCCACGCGATCCCAAGCAGGGTGGGGACAACCCGCCTCGACATAGACACCTCCCGGACTCGGTTGAGGACAGATCGGATTATCGGCCCGACGACGGAGCGTGTCAAACGGCGCAGCTCGCCTCACCGCTGCAGCGCCGCCCGAGCACGCCGCGCCGCTGGTGCCCGCTGGCCGGCGGTCGGCGCCGGAGGTCAGTCCGGCGGCAGGCGCGCCACCAGGATGTCGATCTTGCCGGCGCCGTCGAGCCGCGAGACGCCGGCGGCCAGCGGCACCTCGACCGCATCCCCGCTGAAGACGGCCAGCAAATGGGGCGCCCCGGCCGGGCCGAGCGCCATGTCCAGCACCTGGACACCACGGCCGGCGGCGAGCAGCCGGGGGTCGCCGGGCTCGCCGGCGGCATCGAGTCGCACCAGGTAGCTGCGGGTCTCGCCCCCCGTCCGGCCCCGGCCGGGCATCGGCTGGTGGAAGCCCGCCGCCCAGGTGGAGCCGCCGGCGCCGGGCGCCACGGCGAAGCCGAAGTCGGTCCCCGCCTCGCCGAGCCGCCGCGCCCAGCGCAGGCCGCCGCCGGCGTCGAGCGACACGACGAAGGCGTCGGCCGGGCCGTCGCTGGTCAGCTTCGCGGCGCCGGGCCCCTCGCCCAGCTCGACCTCGCCGGCGAAGTTGCCGGTGGCGAGCACGCCGCCCCCAGGTGAGCTGGCCAGGCCGGCGCAGGCGTCGGTGAGCGGACCGCCGAGCTGCAGGAGCCCGCTCGCGGCGCCGGCGGAGTCGATCCTCAGGACGAAGGCGTCGGACCCGCCGCGGCTGTGCCACGGCGGCCCGCCCGACCACCTGGCGGTGGCGCGAAACAGACCGCACACCGTGGCGCCGTCGTCGCCGGCGGCGATGGCGCGGCCCTCGTCGGCCTGCTTGCCGCCGAACCGGCCGGCGGCGAGATAGCCGCCGTCCGCGTCCAGGCTCAGCCAGAAGGCGTCGAGCCCGCCGGCGCTCCGAAGCTTGTGCTCCGCCTCGCCTGGGTCGAGATCGGCCTCTCCCTGGAAGTAGCCAGTGACGTGCACCCGGCCGCCGGCGCCGACGGCGAGGTCGTTGCCGACGTCCCCGAACCGCCCGCCGGCGCGCCGCGCCCAGACCAGCTCGCCGCGCGGGTCGAAACGGGCGACGAAGACGTCGGCGCTGCCGGCGCTGACCAGCTCGACTTGCCCGGGCCCGGGATCGAAGTCCACGCTCTCCGAGAAGAAGCCCGTCAGGTAGACGTCGCCCTGCGGCCCCACGGCGACTCCCCGGCCCTCGTCGGCCCCCGCCCCGCCGACGCGGCGGGCCCACTCGACCTCGCCGGCCGGATCGAGCTTGACCAGCAGCACGTCGCTGTCGCCGGCGCTGGCCGGCGAGGTCCGGCCAGCGGCGCCCGGCAGCTCGCCGAGAAAGAAGCCGGTGACGTAGCTCGAGCCCTCGGCGTCGACCGCGATGGCGGTGCCGTACTCGCGGTTGGCGGTGGCCAGGGTGCGGGCCCACTCGCCGGCTGCGACCGGTTCGGCAGCAGCGGCGGGCTCCAGTGCGGCCGCGGCGGCGGCCAGCGCCAGCAGCGTGGCGCGGATCGGGGGGCGTATCGATGGGCAGGGCATGACGGTCTCCTCCGGGTTGCCGCGCGGATCCTACCGGGGCCGCCGTTGCCAGCGCGTGAGGGAAGCCCCCCTCCGGAACTGAGGGCTTCTCCCTATTCGCGGCGGCGCCGCCGAACCCCAGACTGGCGGCAATCCGGAATTCAGGCAGTTCCACTGTCGCAACGAGGAGGATCACCCATGTCTCGACTGACCAACAACGGAGTTCGCGCCGTCACCGTCCTGGCGGCGTTGCTGCTGGCCCTGCCGTGGGCGGCGCCGGCGGCGACGCCGCCCTCGGGCACGGTGTCGGAGGCCAACGCGAACGTCACCTGGTCGGGTCAACCGCTGCCGCCGACCGCGTCGGCCGAGTGCAACGGCGACGACGACCCGGCCTGCGACAACTTCAAGCTCTCGATCCTGCCCCCGACCAGCTTCTCCGAGTACGTCGTCACCATCGTCATCACGCCGACCGGCGGCGACGACTACGATCTGCAGGTCTACGACCCCAACGGCAACCTGGCCGGCTCATCGGGCAACGCCCCCAGCCAGTCGGAGCAGGTCAACCTGTTCAACCCCTCCGCCGGCACCTACACGGTGAGCGTCGCCAACTTCGCCGCGGCGCTGCCCTACGCCGGCTCCGCCACGCTGGCCGACAACACCGGCGGTGGCGGCGGCGGCCCTCCCGGAACCGAGACGGTGAGCTTCGGGATCCACACCCCGCCGAGCGGCATCGGAGCCAACGCCGCCGAGCCCTCGCTCGGCACCAACTGGGAGTCGAACCGGTTCATGTACATCGCCGGCCTCGAGGTGCTGCGGATCGACCGCAACCAGTGCACCTCGCCGGAAACCCTGTCGTGGACCGACGTCACCTTCCCGCTCCAGGGCATCACCACGCTCGACCCGATCCTGTTCACCGACTACCTGACCAACCGCACCTTCGCCTCGCAGCTGTCGGCCAAGTGCAGCTCGATGGCGTTCACCGACAACGACGGCGAGAGCTGGACGCCGAGCCAGGGTTGCGGCATCAACTCGGGCGTCGACCACCAGAGCGTCGGCGGCGGCCCGTTCCACGCGCCGCTTACCCGCGACCCCGACGGCCCGGTCTATCCCAACGCCGTCTACTACTGCTCGCAGGACCTGGCGTTGGCCCAGTGCGCGCGCTCGGACACCGGCGGCCTGACCTTCAACGAGGCGACGCCGATGTACACGCTGCTCGAGTGCGGCGGCCTCCACGGCCACATCAAGGTGGGGCCCGACGGCACGGCCTACATGCCCAACAAGAACTGCGGCGGTGAGAACGCCGTGGTGGTGTCCGAGGCCAACGGCCTGCCGGGCTCGTGGGAGGTACGGCACGTCCCCGGCACCAGCAGCGGAACCTGGGACCCGGCGGTGGGTGTCGCCAGCCGGCCCGGTAGCGGTGCCAACGGCACCGGCGTCGATACGGTCTACGTCGGCATGGTCAGCAGCCGGCGGCCGTGGGTCGCCGTCTCGAACGACCGCGGCCAGACCTGGCTCAACGTCCAGGACGTCGGCCTCGGCGCCGGCCCGCTGGGCGGCGACATCGTCAACACCGCCTTCCCGGCGATGATCGCCGGCGACGGCGACCGCGCCGCCTTCTTCTTCCTCGGCTCGGAGCAGCCGGGTGACGCCTCGGGCAGCAGCACCACCTCAAACCACGTCTGGTACCCCTACGTCTCGGTCACCTACGACGGCGGCCAGACCTGGTCGACCAACAACATCACGCCCGACGACCCGGTGCAGCGCGGCAACGTCTGTGCCGGCGGCATCGGCTGCGGCGGCTCGCGCAACCTGCTCGACTTCAACGACGTGTGGGTCGACCGCGAGGGACGGATCGTGGCCGGCTACGCCGACGGTTGCCTGGGCTCGTGCAAGAAGAACCCGCCCAACAGCGGCTCCGAGCTCGCCACCGTGGCGATCCAGGTCAACGGCAAGCGGCTGTTCGCCGAGTACGATGTCGCCTCGGTGCCGGACGCGCCCAAGTTCGATGCCAAGACCGACGACGTGAACGGCAACCTGATCCACATCACCTGGCTCGAGCCCGACGCCCACGGCAACCCGATCCTCGAGTACAACGTCTACCGGCGGTTCCTGGGCGAGAACCAGGCGACGTTGATCGCCACCCTCGCCGGCACCGAGCGGGCCTACGACGACCTGCTGGCGCCAGGCGATCCGCCGGTCTTCTACCGCGTGACGGCGGCCAATGTGCTGGGCGAGAGCGCCTTCTGCCAGGAGATCAGCCCCGAGCCGCCGGATCCGCCCGAGAGCCCTTGTGTGCTGCCGGGCATCAGCGTGGCCGAGGACCCGGCGGGCGACACCAACCTGGTGGTCGATCCCGCCGCGGACCCCTCTCTCGACCTGCGCGAGGTGTTCATGGCCGAGCCCGACTTCGGGGTCGGAGCCGAGAAGCTCGTCGTCACCATCGACGTCGAGGACCTCAGCCTGCCGCACCCCAGCGCCTCGTGGCGCGTGCTGTGGACCTCGCCCGACGGCCAGCGGTACTTCGTGGCGCTGAACAACTGCAACGCCGCCGCCGGTGTCGAGTGCAGCTACGGCACCTTCGACGGCACCATCTTCTCGAGCGCCGGCGCCCCCGAGGGCTGCGAGTTCAACGCCGACGGGCGCATCGAGATCACGGTGGACAAGGGGCTGGTCGGCATCGACGACTCGACCGACGGCGGCACCGCCCTCGGCGGCGTCGAGGCCCGCACCCAGGTGTTCTTCGGCGCGGCCTGCTCGGGCTTGCTGAGCAACGCCGACACCGCCGGTCCCAGCAGCTACACCCTGGCCACCAACGCCTTCTGCCGTGACACCGAGCCGCCGCCGATCGCGCGCGACGACTCGGCGACCACGGATCAGGACCAGCCGGTGATCATCAACGTGGTAGCCAACGACACCAGCTTCGCCGGCCCGGCGCGCGTCGTCGCGGTGACCGACCCGGTCAACGGCTCGGTCTCCAACAACAACGACGGCACGGTGACCTACCAGCCCGATCCGGGCTTCTTCAGCCCGCCGTCGGATAGCTTCGACTACACCATCGAGGACGACAACGGCCAGCGCGACAGCGCCACGGTCACCGTCTTCGTCAACTCCGAGTGCCCGGCCGAGCCCGACGGCTCGTTCGTGGACGACTTCGAGCCCGACGCCGAGCCCGGCTGGACGGTGGAGACCCCGGTCAACACCGTCGGACCGCTGAGCCCGGTCTGGTCGGTGGTCACCGACCCGGACGCCACCAGCCCGACCCAGTCGTTCTTCAGCGACGCGACGACTCTGGACGAGAAGGACGACCGGCTGGTCGCACCGGCGCAGGATCTGTCGAGCACCAGCCAGCTCGTCTTCTGGCACCGCTTCGGGTTCGAGGCGGGAGCCGACGTCGGCTACGACGGCGGCGTGCTGGAGGTGTCCCGTGACGGCGGCGCCACCTGGGTCGACGTGCTGGCCGAGGGCGGCTCGTTCGTCGAGGGCACCTACAACGGCGTCATCGACTCCGGCTTCGGCAGCGCCATCGCCGGCCGGGCCGCCTGGACCGGCGGCAGCGCAGCCGATCCGATGAGCCGCGTCACCGTCGACCTCGGCGCCTACGCGGGCTTCGACGTCCTGGTGCGCTGGCGGCTGGTCACCGACCCGTTGGCGGCCGGCTCGGTGCCGGGCGAGGGCTGGTGGATCGACGACGTCCAGTTCACCAACACCCTGGTGGTGCCCGTGGACTGCGAGCCCGGTCCCCAGGCCAACGACGACACGGCGACCACCCAGCAGGGCGTCTCGGTCCTGATCGACGTGGTGGCCAACGACACCCACCCCGCGGATCTGCCGATGACGGTGCAGAGCGTCACCCAGCCGGCCAACGGCTCGGTGACCATCGACGGGCCTCACACCGTGACCTACAACCCCGACCCCGGCTTCGTCGGCGTCGACACCTTCACCTATACCGTCTGTGACTCGAACGGCGCCTGCGACACCGCCACGGTGACCGTCAACGTCACCGCCGAGCCCAACAACGACCCCGTCGCCAACCCGGACAGCACCGAGACCGACGAGAACACCCCGGTCGCGATCGAGGTGCTGGCCAACGATTTCGATCCGGACGGCGACCCGATCCGGGTGATCGGCGTGACCCAGCCGGCCAACGGCTCGGTCCAGATCCTCGGCGACGGCCGCATCGAGTACACGCCGGGCGCCGGCTTCTCGAGCCCGCCGGACGACAACTTCGACTACACCATCGAGGACATCCACGGAGCCACCGACACCGCCACCGTGACCGTCACGGTCAACCCCGACAGCGACCAGCCGTGCGACCTGTGCGCCAACGGCAAGCGCTCGGAGCTCACTCTGACCTACCGCGGCGGCGACTGCTCGGCCTCCGACAACAGCCAGGGGTCGAAGTCCGATTGCGAGGACTTTGCCGGCCCGCCGCCGACCGACGCCGATGTCTTCATCATCGCGTCGGACGACGATTACGCCGACGACGACAGCGACCGCGAGTGGTTCCGCGGCGACGTCAGCCCGGACCAGGCGTTCACCCTGCAGTCGGCCAACGGCGGCAAGGACGACTTCGGCTCCAAGCTGTTCGTCCACGTCTTCGCGGCCGAGGGAGGCGCCCTGCTGCAGACCATCGAAATCCACACCAGCTGCTCGGCGCCGCTGATCGAGGGCGAGCGCTTCGGCAGCGTGGAGACCGGCGACGGCGACAGCTCCGGAGTCTGCGAGGCGCCCCCCTCACCTTCCGGCCGCGTGCACGGCAGCGGCTTCTGGGAAGGCCTGCTGACCAACGACGAGTCGGATTCCGGCTCCGGCAAGGTGAACTTCAGTTTCAACGCCAGGTTCTACAAGGGCGCCCTCAAGGGCAAGCTGAAGCTCAAGGACAAGGAGGCCGATGTCAAGATCGACGCCAAGCAGATCGACTCGCTGTCGACCGGCGACGGCTCCTGCAACGGCGTCGCCACCGGCACCGGGGCGTTCGAGTTCACCGCCACCGGCACTTTCGAGTCCGGCGACACGGTGGTCGAAGGCGCCACCTTCCGCGCCTGCGGCGAGGACAACGGCAAGCACGGCAAGGGCGACGACGAGCAGCCGCCGGACCGGCTGTACGTCGAGTGCACCTCCGGCTGCGGCTACGACAGCGCGTCCCGCACGCTCGACGACGGCATCGACGGGGGCAACATCCACCTCCACGATCCGATCACCGGCGAGCAGCCGCGCGGCGGAGCGGCGGCGTCGGGAGAGGGCGGCTCCGGCGCGTCCGGTGCGGCCTCCGCCGACGACCCGGGCGTCCTCGAGCTGGCTTCGGCCGAGCTCTCGCCGCAGGTCGCCGGTGCGTCGCTGCTGCTCAGCGCCCAGCTCGAGCGGCCGCTCGGTGCCGATTTCGAGGGGGTCACTCTCGAGCTGCACTGGCGCGACGGCCTGGGCGTTCTGCAGAGCCTCACCGCCATCACCGACAACTTCGGCGCGGCTCTCTTCGTCACCAGCGTCGAGCCCGGCGCCACCGAGTACTGGGTCACCGCCGGCGAGCTGGATTCCAACCGGGTCGACGTCGTGTCGCTCGACTGATACCCCGAAGGAGAGCAACCGCGGCATTCTCCGGCCGGGAGGGCGCCAGCCCTCCCGGCCGTTCTTCTGCCGGAACCGCGGGGCCCGGGTCCGGCTCGCTCACAGCACCTGCTTGAGCAGCTCGGCGAACTGCTTGGCGTTCTCCTGGATGTCGTCCTGGGTCATCTTGCGGGCGCCGCCGCCGGCGAGCTTTAAGCCCATGCCGGAACCGCTGCCGTAGCCGTGATAGAGGCCGAGCTCTTCGCCGGTCTGGTGGTCCCTCAGGCGGATCTCTATCACCGACTGCGACTTGCCGGCACCGAAGCCGACCACGTAGCGCGCCGCCCGGCTGCCGGGGTCGACGCTCAGGTCGACGTCCAGCCGCAGCCAGCCCGCGGCGCCCTCCTCGGCGGGCTCACCGGCGACCTCCTGGTAGAGGCCGGTCTCCTCGAGCCGCTTCGTCAGGTGGTCGCGGATCTTCTCCACCAGGATGCTGTCGTCGATATCCGACTCGCGATCGGGGTTCTTCCACTGGATGTCCACCGCGATCTCTCCGATCGCGACCTTGTCGTAGCCGCCGAGCGCACCGACGTCCGCGACCTCGAGCCATCGGCCCTTCACCTTGCCGGGGTTCTTGCCCACCCGCTTCGGGCCGGCGGCGGCGGCAGTCGCCATCAGCAGCGATGCGGCGAGCAGAATCGAAACGGACTTGCGTGTCATGGGTGCTGGTCTCCTCTTCAGGTTCGCGGCATCCTATCTCCGAACTCCGCCGCCCCCCACGCCCGCCTGGGTAGCCTCCCATCCCCACCACACGACCACCCGTTGGGGTGTTCCGGCAACCCTCGACAGGCTGCAGATTGGGCCTGCCATGATGATGAAGATCCTGTTCCCCGGCGGCGTGGCCGTGGATGCCGACACCGGCCACCACCGGATCCGCACCGACCAGGCTGCCCGACACGGCGGCGCCGATGCGGCGCCGCCGCCGTTCGACCTGTTTCTCGCCTCGATCGGCACCTGCGCCGGCTTCTACGCCCTGCGCTTCTGCCAGCAGCGCAACCTCGATACCACCGGCCTCGGCATGAGCCTCGAGGTGGTGAAAGACGAACAGCGCAAGCGGGTCGGCCGCGTCCGCATCGTGGTCGAGCCGCCGCCCGGCTTCCCGGACAAGTACCGCCGGGCGCTGGTGCGGGCCATCGACCAGTGCGCGGTCAAGCGCCACATCCTCGAGCCGCCCCAGTTCGAGGTCGAGGTGGGCGCTCGGGCCGGTGCGGCAACTGCCTGAGGCGGCGCGTTCGCGGGCACGAGAAAACGGCCCCGGGGGTCGCCCCCCGGGGCCGCACAGCCCTTGCTCTCCTCACTCGGCTCCAGCCGTCAGGACAGCGGACACAGCGGGCCGCCCCGCCGGCTGGCACCGGCCAGCACCTCGAAGTCTCCGCTCACCGTACCCGGGCCGATCGGCACCGAGCAGCTGGTGTGGAGGCGGGTGTTGCTGGCGCCGCCGACCAAGATCTCGATCTCGGTGCCGAGGGTGCCGGTGAAGCCGTTGTTGCCGGTATCGGGCCCCACCACCTCGAAGCTGCCGCCACCGGCGACGATGCCCGAGAACAGCAGCTCGGTCCGCTTCTTGCCGCCGCGGCGGCCGTAGACCTCGACCAGCGCGGGCGCCCCGCCGAGGTAGCCCATCGTCAGCCGCGTCACCTTGCCGGCGCACGGACCGCAGAGCGCGTAGCCGAAGTCGGCGTCCAGACGCTCCTGGTTGAAGCCGAGCGCCAGATCCGCGGTGTGGAGCGTCGCCAGGCCGTCCAGATCGAAGGTGGGCTCGAAGCCGGCCGGCACGGTCGACGGATCGACCGACACGGTGTAGTCGCCTTCCGGCAGGCCCTCGAACAGGTAGAGGCCGCTGCCGTCGGTGACCGTGGTGAGCGTGAAGTCGGCGGTTCCGTCGCCGTCGACGTCGCCGGTCAGGGTGACGCTGACGCCCGGGATGCCCGGCTCGCCCCCGTCCTGGACGCCGTCGTTGTCGACGTCGTGCCAGACGAAGTCGCCGATCGCGCCGTCGGCGCGGTAGCCGAAGTCGTAGGTCAGGACGTTGTCATCGACGATCGTGAAGGTGAGCTGGTTGCCGGTGGTCGAGATCAGCCCCTCGAGCGGGCCGCCCGGCTCGAAGTTGGACGTCGCCACGTTGACCGAGAACTCGCCGGCGTCGACCGGGAAGGTGTAGTTGCCGTTGGCGTCGGTCGTCGCCGTCGCCACCACGACACCGGTCGGCGGATGCACCAGCTCGACCACCACGCCGGCAATCCCGGGCTCGGCGCCGTCCTGCACTCCGTCGACGCCGCCGGGGTACTCGAACCAGACGGTGTCGCCGAGCAGGAACGGCCGCAGCCGGGGCACCGGGTCGCCCGGCGGGTCGATCCCGACGCGGGGGAAGGCGAAGTTCCAGGCGTTGAGGTTGGACAGGTCGTCGCCCACCAGCCGCACCTTCCAGATGCCGAACGGCAGGTAGGGCTCGGACGAGCAGACGTCGGCGTTCGACGAGCCGTCCGAGGGGTCGTCATCGCACGACGGATCGGTGTCCAGCCGCCAGCGCTCCCACTCCTGGTTACCCGAGGGGTTGGAGTTGACGTAGACGTTGCCCTCGGAGTCGATCACCTCGTAGAAGATCGACGGCTCCCGCCGGAAGAACGGATCGGGCTCGTCGTCGTTGGGCGCGCCCGTGGTCTGGCAGGGGCGCGGCGGGACGCTCAAGGGTCCGAGCCCGACCGCCACCCCCTCGGCCACCGCCGCCGTGCCGAGCGCGAACTCCGGCACCTCGTTGGGCGTGTCGGGATCGTCGGTGTCGAGCACCGAACAGTCGGCGGTGCCGTGATCGAGGTCGCCGTCCCAGAGATCGAACCGGGACGTGGGCACCGGCACCTCGAGGAAGTAGTTCCAGATGCCGTCGTAGGTGGTGGGCGTCAGCGACGGAAACGCCGGGTACAGGATCGGGATGTCGTTGAACTGGGCGACCGGCGCCTGGAAGGCGAACGGCTGCGGCTTGATCGCCAGGCTGGGCGCCCGGACCTTGAAGCTGTAGAGGGTGAATTGCGTCGGGTCGGTGTTGCGCACCTCCAGCCGGTAGAAGAAGTTGCCGCTCGGCGACTCCGCCTCCGGGCCGGTCGCCACCGGCACCGTGTACCAGACGTTGTCGGGCAGGCCGGTGTTGACGAACTGGGTGACCACGAACGTGCCGTTGCCGTCGGCCAGCGGATCGGCGTATAGCGTGAACTCGATCGGCGTGTTGCCGAAATCCCAGTGCGGCGTCGGCCCGGCGTTGCCCGGGTCGAAGAGGTCCAAGTCGAAGTTCGTGGTGCCCGCCGGCACGCCGATCTCGACCGACACGCCCTCACCGGCCAGGCTCTGGAGCCCGGTGCCGACCAGCGTCAGGAATCGGCCGTCGTTGTCGATGCAGGTCGGAAAGCAGGCCTGGCCGCTCGCCGCGCCGGGCGCGACCGCCAGCAGCGCGACGGCAATCAGAGCCGGTCCCAGCAGCAGCGTCTTGGTTCTCGTCATTCCCCTAGATCCCTCCGTACAAAAAAAACGCCCGTGTGGGCGGCGCCGCGTCTTCAGCGGCGGCTGGATTGAGATTCACGGTTGACCGTGACGGCCTCGTCTTGGCTGGGCTGTCACGAGCATCGGCCGGGCAGTAGTGCAGGAGTTATGCCGGATTTGCCAATCCGCCCGCCCAGCGGCCGGAGTAGACCTCAAACCTCTATTTAACAGATGGTTACACCTTCGAGCGCCATCGACATCCGTCGGAAAATATCGACGCCCATCGTGGTATCGGTCAATTTTGCTCCCTCAGGCGCCACTATTTCGGCCAATGTGATCGCACCACTCACTCCCTCGAGGGCGGAGAAACGCCCGGGCAGGTCTGGTCACCGGCCAGATTACCCGACCACATCCTCCAGGCGGACTGGTCCTTGCAGCCAGACTAAGGTCGGGCGCGTCTCCGGGCCGCGTGCGAGCCCCGGACGTCGCCGCGGCTCAGCGCCCGACCGGCTGGCCGTAGGCGACCTCGACCGTCACCACCTCGCGCAGCTCGAGCGACAGCACCTGCCCCGCGGGGATCTCCGCATCGCGGTCGCGGGCGCTGGCGACCGCGGCGCCGCCGGCCGCGGCGCCGACCGCGGCGCCGATCAGCACGTTCTTGCTGCCGTCACCGCCCAGGATGTGGCCGAGGATCGCGCCGGCGACCGCGCCGCCGATCACCTTTTTGCGGTTTTTCTTCCGGTCGGTGCCGAGCTCCACGAAGTCGGCCTTGATGCCCACGGTCTGGTCCGGCGGCACCACGACGTGGGTGAACTGGACGCCGATCGTCGCCGGTCCCTCGCCGCGCCGGTACGGCCTGGCCTCGATCACCTTTCCGCGCACCGTGCTGCCGGCTGGGATCACCAGTGTGCCCTTGGAGTCGAAGACGTCGTGGGTCAGCCGGGCGTTGAACACCTCGCCGACCCGGCTGGTGCCGCTGCTCAGCGTCCTCTGCATCTGCACTTCGAGGATCTCGCCGGGTGGCAGCGAAGCCTTGGGCTTGGGGGCCGGGGCGGGGGCCGGCTGCGCTGTCGTGCCGCCGTCCGCCACCCGCTCGCCGCCGCCGGAGCGCCACGGCTCGTCGTAGCCGCCCCGGTAGCCGGAGCCCGACGGCTCGGCGGCCAGCTCCTCGGCCGCGAGCGCCTCCTCGGCCTCGGCCAACTCCTGTGCGCGCTGGGCGAGCTCGGCCTCGCGCTCGGCCAGCTCCCGCTCGCGGGCGGCCAGCTCGCGCTGGCGCGCCTCGGCCGCCGCCTTGGTCGCGGCCAACCGCTGACGCTCGGCCTCGAGCGCCTGCTGGCGCTGGCGCTCCTCCTCCTCCGCCAGCCGGGCCTCGCGCTCGGCCAGCTCCTGCTCGGCGGCCGCGATCGCCGCAAGCCGCTCGCGCTCGGCGGCCTCGGCGGCTGCCTGCTCGGCGGCCAGGGCCTCTTCGGCCGCGGCCGTCTCCTCGGCCTCGGCCTGCTCGGAGTTCGTGGCCTGCCGGCACATACCGGCCGACAGCAGCAACAGGGAAAGGGCGGCCAGCGACACGGCCCGGCCGACTCGGTTCCTCGGATCGAAGGGAATCATGGCGTTTCCTCCTTGAAGACGGGCGGCGGCTCGAAGCCCCGCTCGGGGATCAGTGGTTGCAAGTTCCGCGCCCGCTCCGCGAGCCCGCGGCGCGCTTCCCGGTGTGCCTCGCCCACCGGCCCAAGCCCGGCGCACCGTACCGGGTCGAGGACGGTGGTGAGCCGCCGGCGGGACTCCCCGAGTCCGGCCCGCGGCCCGCGGCCCGCGGCCAGGCGTGAGGATCTCAAGGGACCAGCACCGCGGCGCCCTCGAGCTGGCCGGCACGCAGCCTCTCCAGCGCCTCGTTGGCGCGCTCGAGCGGCAGCGTCTCGACGCGGGTGCGAACAGGCACCCGTGGGGCGATGCGCAGGAACTCCTCGGCGTCGCCGCGGGTGAGGTTGGCCACCGACCGGATGGCCCGCTCGCCCCACAGCAGCTCGTACGGGAACGCCGGGATGTCGCTCATGTGGATGCCGGCGCACACCACCACCCCGCCCTTCTCGAGGCAGCCGAGCGCCCGCGGCACCAGCTCGCCGACCGGGGCGAACAGGATCGCGGCGTCGAGCGGCTCGGGGGGCCGCTCGTCGGAGCCGCCCGCCCACACCGCGCCCAGCAAGCGGGCGAAACGCTGGCCGGCAGCGTCTCCCGGGCGGGTGAAGGCGAACACCCGCCGGCCCTGCCACACCGCCACCTGGGCCAGGATGTGGGCGGCCGCTCCGAAGCCGTAGAGGCCCAGCCGCCGGCCTTCGCCGGCCATCCGCAGCGCACGGTAGCCGATCAGCCCGGCGCACAGCAGCGGCGCGGCGTGAACGTCGGACAGCTCCTCCGGCAGCGGAAAGCAGAACCGGGCGTCGGCCACCGCCCGCTCGGCGTAGCCACCGTCGGTGTGGTAGCCGGTGAAGCGCGCCTCGTCGCACAGGTTCTCCCGCTCCGCCCGGCAGTGGCGACAGCTGCCGCAGGTGCCGCCCAGCCAGGGCACGCCCAGCCGGTCGCCGCGGGCGATCCCCTCGACCCCGTCGCCCACCTCCTCCACCCGGCCGACGATCTCGTGCCCCGGCACCAGCGGCAGCTTGGGGCGGTCGAGCTCGCCGTCCAGGATGTGGAGGTCGGTGCGGCAGACGGCGCAAGCCCGCACCGCCAGCACCATCTGGCCCGCCCCGGGGCGAGGATCGGGCAGCTCGCGGAGCACGAGCGGCCGCCCCTGCCGCTCCAGGACCATCGCCCGCATGGCCAAAGCCTATCCGTCGTCCGACGGTCCCGCCCCGCTCCAGCCGTGCTCCTCGAGCAGCAGCTCGACGGCGCGCTCCGCCAGGCCGGAGATGGTGAGCAGCGGGTTGACTCCGACACCACGCGGCACGATCGCGCCGTCCATGACGTACAGACCGGGGTGGACCGCGCCGCCGCCGTCGCCGCGGAACACCCTGCCCGCGTCGTCGACCACCCCATCGGCGGCGCTGTCGGCCATCGGGCAGCCGCCCAGCGGATGGCCGGTGACCAGGTTCTGGTCGGTCAGGCGGTTCCACACCGGGTTGGGCAGATAGGTCCCACCGAGCGCCGCGGCGGCCCGCCGGATCAGCTGGTGGGCCTGCTCGATCGGCCGCTGGTCGCCGGCTCCGGGCCAGCGGATCCGCAGCCTGTCGTCCTCGAGGTGCATGACGCCGCCGGCGTCGTCGGTCGCCACCACCAGGAACGTCATGGTGTTGCGCATCGCGCCGGTGCGCGCGCCGCGCACCTTGCTCGTGGTCTCGCGCCAGCGCGCTCGCAGGCGCTCGCCGAGGCCGGCCGGCGGCGGCTCGCCGGTCAGCCGGGCACCGGCGGCGAAGGCGCCGGGCAGGGTCCTGGCGACCGCCCCGAACAGCGTGCCGTCCGCCAGCACCATGCCGCCGCCCGACGGTTGGCGCAGGTCCACGATGGCAGTCGAGCATGGGCCGGGAACCTCGTCGTCGAACGGGGGCCGGTGACGCCCCATGCCGACGCCCCGGATCGGCTCGGGCCCGTTGTAGGAGAAGCCGAGCATGTCGCCGTTGCCCGAGAAACGGTGCCCCAGCGCATCGGACACCCGCAGTCCGCGGGCGCGCGAGCGCAGCAGGATCTCGGTCGAGCCCAGGGTGCCCGCCGCCAGGATCACCACGCCAGCAGACAGCTCGCCCGGCTCGCCGCCGGCCGCCGGCCGGTAGCGAATCCGCCAGCCGCCACCCTGCGCGCTCTCGACCGATCGCACCGCCAGCTCGGTGAAGATCTCCGCGCCGTGCCGCCGGGCATCGGCCAGGTAGTTGAGCTGGACCGTGTTCTTGGCGCCGTAGTTGCAGCCGGACAGGCAGTCGCCGCAGCCGACGCACGGCCCCTGCTCGGCGCCGTGGCGGTTGCGCCCGTCCGGCAGCGTCTCGAAGTTGACCAGCAGCGGCGCCAGATCGAAGCGGCCGCCGACCGCCGAGGCCACGCGCTCGATCGCCGCGGTCTTGGCGAGCCGGGGCTGGTCCTGCGGATAGCGCACCGGGCGCAGCATGCGCTCGGCGCGGGCGAAGTGCCGCTCGTCGACCCCGCGGCCACGCAGCCTCGCCGGCCAGGCCGGGTCGTCGAACACCCCGGCGTCCGGCCGCAGCGCGATACCGGCGTTGATCAGCGAGGTGCCGCCCAGCCCGCAGCCGAGGGCGACGTTGATGTCCTTGTTGAACCGCAGGTCGAGCAGTGCGGTCGGCGAGCCGAGCCGCTTGCCGGGCAGGTCGGCCTGGAACTCGCCCAGGAAGCCGTGCAGGCCGTCGGGGAAGCCGCCGGTCGGGATCTCGCGGCCGCGCTCGAGCACGCAAACCGAGCGGCCGGCGCGGGCCAGCCGGCAGGCCGCGATGCCGCCGCCGTAGCCCGAGCCGACGACCACGACTTCGTAGCTGTCGCGCAACCGGTCGCGGGAAAGGGCCAAGGTCATCGTCCGATCTCCTCATCGAGCCGCTCCGCGAGCGGCAGTAGGTGCCTCAAGCTGCGCGACTCACCGCCGGAGGGCACCGCAGGCGTACCCGAGGTACGTCGAGGATGCCTGCACAGGGAGAGCCGTGCAGATCGAGGTGCATGTGGACGTGCAGCAGCCGGCGGGTGAGGAGATCAGGCTAGGTGCCCTCCTCGACTCGCCGCTTGAGGTCGCGGTTCATCTGCTCGTAGACCGGCGTGCCGCGGCGCCGCAGGATCGGCCACAGCAACACCGCCAACGGTCCGGTGAACCGCTCGCCGTGGTCGAACCGGGTGGCGCCGTCGCCTGCCGGCGACAGCAGGAAGTAGTGCTCGGCGCGCAGCAGGCCCGGGATCGGCGCGGTGCCGGCCCAGCGCAGCTCGCGGTCGGGCTCGACCCGCAGCACCTCGGCCGTCGCCTTCATCTTGAAGCCACGCGGCAGCTCGAAGACGAACCGGATCCGGCTGCCCTCGATCGCCTTTCCGTCGACCTTCGGCAGGAACTCGTTCCACTCGCCGAAGCGCGGAAAGTCGGTCAGCACCGCCCAGACCGCCTCCGGCGGGGCGGATATCTCGATGCGGGTGGCGATCTCGCGAGCCATCGTCTGCCTGTGCCCCCTCGTCTCCCGCTCGCGCTCGCGTGCTCGCCCGGAGCCCTAGACGCCGACGCAGATTCGGTAACTCTGCGAGCAGGCGTCCCGCTGGCGCCGGATCTGCTTCTGATGACGCCGCTGGGCCTCCTCGGCCTGCCAGCGGCAGTCGCGGCGCTCCTCGCGCGCTCGGCTCTTGCACCACCACTTCGAGCCCGAGCGCTCTGCGCAGGCGCCCACGTAGGCGTCGAAGTCGTCCTGACAGGAGCGCATCAGCGTCTCGTGCATGTCCCACATGCTGACGGCGTTCTTCTCGACCTGCTCGTGGCACCGCTGCCACTGGGCCTGGCAGTCCGGCGGAGCC
>JBFGNS010000045.1:0-26677 GCA_041574955.1 Thermoanaerobaculia bacterium
CCGATCCTCGTGCTCTCGACCTATCCCGAGCTGGTCGACGAGCGGCTGCTCGGCAAGCTGCGCTACAAGGGGATCGACAAGTTCATCGCCTACGAGGTCGACAGCGGCGCGGTGCGCGAGCGCTACAGCCACTCGTTCGACAACGTCGCCGAGGACCTGCGGCAGGCCGAGGACATCCGCGTGCTGGACTTCAACGGCCACCAGATCATGGCCAACTTCTCGCTCGACGAGCTCGGCGAGCCGATCAAGTTCAGCGGCTGAGCCCGGCGGCCGCCGGCGCGCTCAGGTCGACCCCCAGCTCGGCGGCGAGCCGCCGCACCAGCGGCAGCGGCAGGCCGACGACGTTCGAGTAGTTGCCGTCGATCGCCTCCACCCACCAGGCGCCGAGCCCCTGGATGGCGTAGGCGCCGGCTTTGTCGAGCGGCTCGCCGGTCGCGACGTAGCCGGCGATCTGGCCGGCGTCGAGCGCCGCCATGCGCACCCGCGTGCGGGCGATGCCGGCCGCGGTGCGGCCGTCGGTGCCGTCGCGCAAAGCCACGCCGGTCGCCACCAGGTGCTCGCGGCCGGCGAGCCGGGCGAGCATGGCGCGTGCCTCGTCGGCGTTGGCCGGCTTGCCGAGCAGCTCGCCGTCGAGCGTCACCAGGGTGTCGGCCGCCAGCACCAGCTCGCCGGGCTCGGCGCGGGCTGCCGCCTTGGCGCGCGCCAGCCGCAGCACGCACTGCTCGGCGGTCTCACCCGGCAGCGGTGTCTCGTCGACGTCGACCGGACGCACCAGCGGTGCCAGCCCCAACGATCGCAGCAGCTCGCGGCGGCGGGGCGAAGCCGACGCCAGCACGAGGCGCGGCGGGTCGGTGGCGGCCGGTGGGGGCACGGGCGGGGCGTCGCTCAGGGGTAGTAGCCCGGGACCGTCTTGGCCTTGAGGCCGGGGCGCTCGATCCGTACCTCGACCTTGCGGTACTCCTCGCCGCCGACCTGGCTCGACTGGTACGCCAGCAGGTACTGGCTGCGCAGCTCCTCCTCGATGCGCTGGTAGATGCGGTCGAGCTCGGCGGCCCGGTCGATGGTGAAGCACTCGCCGCCGGTCTCGTGCGCCAGCCGCCGCAGCTTGGAGACGACCTCGAACTCCTCGCGCGACAGCGCCAGCCCGATGGCGTAGATGGCGACTCCCGAGCGGCGGGCGAACTCGAGCGCCTCCTCGTAGCGGTAGCGGCTGCGCGAGTCCTGGCCGTCGGTGATCAGGATGACCGCCCGCTTGCCGCGCAACCCCGACATGTAATAGAGCGCCTGCACCAGGCTGTCGTAGAGCGCCGTCTCGCCCTCGGCCTCGAGGCCGTGCAGCCCGCCGGCCAGCTCCTCCAGCCGGTTGGTGAGCGGTACCTTGAGCTCCCAGCTGTCGTTGAACACCAGCACCGCAGCGCGGTCCTGCGGCCGCAGCACGCGCTCGAAGAACTTCTGCGCCGCCGCCTGCGCCTCGCCCAGCTCCTCGATCATCGAGGTCGACGTGTCGAGCACGATGCCGGCGCTGATCGGTACGTTGGTGACCCGCTCGACGCGCCGCAGCCGCTGCTCGAGGCCGTCCTCGAGCACCACGAAATCCGGCGTCTCGAGGCCCTCCACCGGCCGCCCCCGGCGGTCGACCACCGAGGTGTACAGCTCGATCAGCCGGATCTCGATCTGATCCAGGTTGGTGGGAGTGTTGATGAACACCACGTCCTGGTCGGAGTGGCCGTCGGCCAGATAGGCCACCGCCTTGACGTAGGAGATCTCGGAGCTCTCGGGCAGCACGATCGGCTGCACGAACGGCTCCTGGTAGAGGGTCGCCAGCAGGGTCTCCTCGAGGTAGATCTCGAGCCGGTCGAGCTGCTCGTCGGCCGGCAGGTCGACCTCGGCGAGGGCGATCAGGCTGGAGCCGTAGCGCTTGCCCGGCTGCGGCTCGAGCAGCCTTACGTCGAAGCTGTAGGGGCCGACGTTCAAGGAGACCTTGTCGCGCGCCACGACCTTGCCGTCGCGGTCGATCCCCAGCGCCTCGAGCTGATGGCGCTGCGGCGCGCGCCCCAGGTCCAGCTCGACGCTGAACGGCGGCCTGGTCTTGGCGAAGATCGGCCGGCCGTCGAGATGGAACTGCACCTTGCTGATGTCGTCGCCCGCCACCGCCGCCTCGACGCGCAGCCGGCCGGTGTGCAGGCCTTCGGGTGGCTGCAGGATGCGGATCAGCTGGTCGGTGTCGGTGACGCCGGCGTCGGCTTCGGCCAGCACCTGCTCGAGCTCGAGCGAGGCGGCGGTGCGCGGCACCGCCGGCAGCGGATCGGCGGCCTCGGCGGTCTGCCGCACGGCGCCGACGCGCGGTACCTCGAGCTGCTCCTCGAAGCGGTGGAAGCGGCCCGAGTTGCGGTCCTGCACACGCAGGATCAGGGTGTACTCGCCGGGACGCAGGTAGCGGCGCACCACCAGCGGCAGGAACTCCTTGCCGAGCTCGGCCGCCGGCAGGTCGAACCGGTAGCGGAAGCGGTCGAACAGCTCCTCGCCGCGCAGCACCTCGCCCTCGATGTCGAAGTTGTAGCTGCGGCCGCCGGCGGACTCGTGGACCCCCGCCGCGGCGCGCGGAACGGTGATCAGCCCCTCGACCGTGGTGCGGCTCTGCCGCCGGCCCGGGAAGTGGAACTTGACCTCGGCGTCGAAGGTGTCGGCGCCGGGTGGAAGATCGGTGGTGCGGTGCAGAAACGCCGCCACCCATTCGTCGTCCGGCTGCGGAATGAGATCCGGCTCGCGCATCAGCAGCTTGAGATCTGCCGCCGCCAGCAGCGCGGCCACCGCTTCCTCGCCTTGCGGGCATTCGCGCATCAGCAGCTCGACCGCTCCCGCCCGGGTGATGCTGAAGCCGGTGGCGAAGTCGAGCAGCGAAGACAGCCCTTCGGTCGGGTGCCAGGCGCGCACGCCGCCGCCGCGCAGCACGAACACCAGCGTGAACTCGCGCCTGACGCGCGGCGTGCGGCCGTACAGCCAGACCTCGAGCGGCCGCAGCTGGGGCGTGCACAGCATCTCGAGAGTGCGGTCCGGGGGCCCCGCGATCAGCACGGCCTGGGCGCGGGGATCGTCGAGCCCCTGGTAGCGGCTGCGGGCCAGCGCCGCGCGCAGCTCCCAGATCTCGCGGAACTCGTTGTGGCTGGTCTCGGGGTACGGGTCGCGCACCTGCCAGAACCGCTCCACGAACAGGCGACGCTGGTGCGGACGCGCCAGCGAGTCGAGCGCCTCGCGCTCGGCGTCGGTGAGCAGCAGCTCGACCTCCTCGAGCCAGCGGGCAAACGCCGGATCGGCGGCGGCCGCCGGTGGGTCGGGAGCGGCGGGCGGCGCCGCCGCCAGCGCCGCGGCGATCGCCGCGGCCCCCGCGAGGGTCAGGGCGGCCTGCCAGGCGGCCGGCCGTCGCAACCGCCGCCTGCCGCCGACGCCGTCGAACCGTGCCGCTGGTCGCTCAGCCACCCTACGGATAGTAGCCGCGCAGGGTCTTGGCTTCCACCCCGGGTCGGTCGACCTTCACCTCGATCGAGCGGAAGGCGGTGTCGTCGGAGGTGTTGGAAGACTGGTAGGCCAGGTAGTAGCGCGACCGCAGCTCGCGCTGGATGGTGTCGTAGATCGCCGGCAGCTCGCCGGCATCGTCGACGAAAAAGCTCCTGCCGCCGGTCTCGCCGGCCAGCTTGGTCAGCTTGCGGCGGGCGTCGAACTTCTTCTTCGGCAGCCTCAGGCCGATGGCGTAGATCGCGACGCCGGCGCGGCGCGCGTACTCCAGGGTGTCGTCGAACGAGAACTTGCTGTGCTCGTCGTGGCCGTCGGACAGCAGCACCAGGGCGCGCTGCCCCTTGAGGCCGTTGAAGTAGTAGAGCGAGAACACCAGGCTGTCGTACAGCGCCGTGCCGCGCTCCGCCTTGAGACCGGCCAGGCCGCCGGCCAGACTGGTCAGCTCGTTGGTGAACTTGACCTCGAGGTTGGGGTAGTCGTTGAAGGTGATCAGGGTGGCGCGGTCGCGCGGCTTGATCGCCTGCTCGAAGAAGCCCAGCGCAGCCTGCCGCGCCATGTCGATGCTGTCCTGCATCGAGGCCGACACGTCGATCAGGATGCCGGCGTGGATCGGCAGGTTGGCGACCTTCTCGAACCGCGCCGCGGTCTGCGGCCGGTCGTCCTCGATGATCGAGAAGTCGTCGCGGCCCAGATCCTCGACCGGCCGCTTGTCACGGTCGAGGGCCGCGACGTACAGCTCCACGAACTGGATCTCGAGGTTCTCCATGTAGTCGGGGGCGTTGATGAAGACCGCGTCCTCGGTGGCGTTGCCGTCGGGCTGGTAGGCCACCGCGCGCACGTACGACAGCTCGTGATCTCTGCCCAGCAGGATCGGCTGGGTGTACGGCGGCTGGTAGTGGGTCGCCACCAGGCTCTCGTTGAGGTAGAACTCCACCCGCTCGACCACGCCGCCCTCCGGCACCTCGACCGCCGCCTCGGCCCGCAGGCTGCTCTTGTACCGTTTGTTGCGGCGCGGCTCCACCAGCCGCACGGCGAAGCGGTGCGATCCGGCGTTGAGCTCGACCTGGTCGCGCGCCACCTCCCGTCCCTGCTCGTCGAACGCGACCGCCGACAACGTGCGGATGCGCGGCAGCCGGCCGAGGTCGAGCTCCACCGACCACGGCGGCGCGGTCTTGGTGAGGATCGGCTGGCCGTCGAGCGCGAACGCCACCTGGGCGATGTTCCTGCCGGTGGCCAGGGTGTCGATGCGCTGCATGCCGGACTGCAGGTCGCCGCGTGGCGGGACGATCTTCAGGGTGGTGGCGCCGGTGGCGATCGCGGCGTTGGCCTCGGCCAGCAGACGGCGGGTCTCCTCGTCCTCGGGCTCGGCCGGCGCGTCCTCGACCGCCGGCACCGTAATGGCGCGTTCGAGGCCGAAGTAGGCCCCGAGGTTGAGGTCCTCGAGGCGCAGCGCCAGCACGTACTCTCCGGGACGCAGGTAGCGCTCGAACACCAGCGGCACCTGCTCACCGGTGATCTCGCTGGTCGACAGGTTGAAGCGGTAGCGGAAGTTGTCGAACAGCTTGCCGTCGCGCAGCACCTCGCCGGTGAGGACGTAGTTGTACGAGCGGTGGTCGAGGTACTCCGCCACGCCGGCTTCCCCCACCGGCACCGACAGCACCCCCTGGACCACCGTACGGCTCTGCCGGCGCGCCGGGTAGGCGACCTCGAGCTCGGCGCTGAAGGTGATGGCGTCCTCTGGCAGCTCGGTGGTGTACGAGTGGAAGGTGGCGACCCACTCCTTGGAGGGCGGCTCGGGGGCCTGCTGCAGCTTGCTGACCATCGACATGAAACCGAGCCCGCCGCTCTGCGAGGCGAAGCGCACCGCTGCCAGCACGGCCGACGCCTGCTCCTGGTTGCAGGTGCCGAAGATCTCGTTGAACACCGCGTTGGCGCTGTCACGCGGCGGCGGGAAGCGCAGCAGCACCGACAGTCCGTCCTGCGGCTGCCAGAGGTAGAACCTGCCCTGTCCCCACCGCTGGTAGAACAGGATCAGCATCTCGTGGCCGATCGACTCGGCGCGCTCGTAGTACCAGACCTCGGCCGGCCAGGTACCGGCGCAGCGGATGTCCACCCGCCCGTCCGGGAAGCCGTTGACCAGCAGCACCTTGGCGCGGTCGTCGTCGACGCTGCCGATCGACTCGCGCACCTCGACCAGCCGCGCCTCCCAGCGGTCCTTGAACTCGTTGCGGGTGGTGTCGGGATACGGGTCGCGGATCCGCCAGAAGCGCTCGATGAAGGCGTCGCGCTGGTAGTCCTTCTCGATCTCGAGGAAGACCCGCCGCTCGTCCTCGGTGATGATCAGCGCCACCTCCTCCAGCCAGGCCCGGTGCTCGGGCGACAGGCGGGCGATGAGCTCCTTCTCCTTGACCTTCGCCTTCTTGTCGGCGGTGGCCGGCGCCGGTGCCAGCAGCAGGCAGGCGACGGCGGCCAGCGCGGCCAGCGCGGCGAAGCGGAACAGGTAGCGGGGTGTCGCGATCGGCATGGGCGCTCCGAGTCTCCGTAATCTACACCTAGATTCGCGGGCTAGAATGCAAGAGATGCGCCGGGTCTACCTGGACCACAACGCCACCACCCCGCTCGACCCCCGGGTGCGGGAGCTGATGCTCGAGGTGATGGCCGGCTGCGGCAACCCTTCCTCCACCCATGCCTTCGGCCGGCAGGCGCGCGAGCGGGTCGAGGCGGCCCGCGACCAGGTCGCCGGGCTCGTCGGCGCCCGCCCGGCGGAGCTGGTGTGGACCGCCTCGGGCACCGAGGCCAACAACGCGGTCGTCTTCTCGTGTGGACGGCGCGCCCGTTTCCAGGGCCATCTCGTGCTCTCGGCCTTCGAGCACCCGTCGGTCGAGCAGGCGGCGGCCGCGGCGGCGGCCGCCGGGATGGAGGTGACGCGCGTCGCGCCGGACGGCGAAGGCCGCGTCGATCCCGAGCGGATGCTGGCGGCGGTGCGCGACGACACTCGGCTGGTCTGTCTGATGCTGGCCAACAACGAGCTCGGCACCGTCCAGCCGGTGTCGGAGGTGGCGGCCGGCTGCCGCCGGCGCGGCGTGCCGGTGCTGTGCGATGCGGTGCAGGCGGCGGGCAAGATCCCGTTCTCGGTCGACGAGCTGGGGGTCGACTACCTGTCGGTGGGCGCCCACAAGTTCTACGGTCCGCTGGGAGCAGCGGCTCTCTGGGTACGCTCGGGCGCCGAGCTCGAGCCGCTGCTGGTCGGTGGCGGGCAGGAGCGGCGGCGCCGCGCCGGCACGGTCAACGTGACCGCGGTGGCGGGCATGGGGCTGGCCGCCGAGCTGGCGGCCGCCGAGCTGGTCGAGCGGGCCGGGCGCACGCGGGCGCTGCGCGACCGCTTCGAGGCCGCCGTCGAGAGCCTCGGCGAGGTGCGGATCCACGGCCGTGGCGTACCGCGCCTGCCCAACACCAGCCACCTGGAGCTCGGCGGCATCGACGCCGAGAGCCTGATGATCCGGCTCGACCTCGCCGGCTTTGCGGTCTCCACCGGCTCGGCCTGCGCTTCCGGCGCCGTCGAGCCGAGCCGGACGCTGGTGGCGCTCGGGCTGTCGCGGGCGGAGGCGCTGTCCTCGCTGCGGGTGAGCTTCGGGCCGACCAACACCGACCAGGAGCTCGCCGCCTTTCTCGAGGTCCTGACCCGCGAGCTGGCCGAGCTGAGACGGCTGGCGGCGCCGGTCGCCGGCTGAGGCGGGATGGCGAGGTCCGCCGAGCGCCGCACCGCGGTCGCCATGAGCGGTGGCCTGGACTCGTCGGTCGCCGCCTGGCTGCTGGCGACCGCCGGCGAGCCGGTGATCGGCCTTTCGATGCTGCTGTGGGATCGCTCGTCCGAAGCCCGCCACGGGCGCTGCTGTGGCGCTCTCGACCTGGGCGACGCGCGGCGGGTGGCGGAGCAGTGCGGCATTCCGCACTACACGTTGCGGCTCGAAGAGGAGTTTCGCCGCCAGGTCGTCGAGCCGTTCGTCGACGACTACCTGGCCGGCCGCACGCCGGTGCCGTGCACCCGCTGCAACACCTGGATCAAGTTCGATCTGCTGCTCGAACGGGCGCGGGCGGTCGGCGCCGAGCGTCTCGCCACCGGACACTACGCGCGCATCGTGCGCGGCGCCGAGGGCTGGGAGCTGCACGCCGCGGCCCACGCCGCCAAGGACCAGAGCTACTACCTGTTCGAGCTCGACCAGCGCCAGCTGGCGGCGTCGCGCTTTCCGCTCGGCGAGCTGTCCAAGGACGAGGTGCGGCAGCTGGCGGTGGAGGCCGGACTGGTGGTGGCCGGCAAGGGCGAGAGCATGGAGCTGTGCTTTGTCGACGGCGGCGTGCGGCGGTTCGTCGAGCAGCAGGTGGCGGCGGCGCCCGAGCGGTTCCCGGCGGCGGCCACCGCCGCCAGCACGGTGGTCGACCGCGACGGCCGGGAGCTCGGCCGCGCCGAGCCGTACTACCGCTACACCGTCGGTCAGCGGCGCGGCCTGGGGATCGGCGGCGGCGACGAGCGGCTGTACGTGATCGGCATCGAGCCCGCCGCCAACCGGATCGTGGTGGGCGGCGAAGAGGAGCTGGCGGCGAGCGGGCTGGTGGGCCACGGCCTGCACTGGATCGGCCCGCGCCCGGAGGGCCCGGTCGAGGCGACCGTACGGATCCGCTCCCGCCACCCCGGCGTCGAGTCGCTGGTGCGCCAGCGTCCCGACGGCCGCGCCGAGGTCGAGTTCGCCGACCCCCAGCGCGGCGTCACCCCGGGCCAGGCGGCGGTGTTCTACCGCGGCACGCGGGTGCTCGGTGGCTGCTGGATCGACAGCGCCTGAGCGGCTGGAACTGCCCGTGCTGGCCGGGCTGCGTGTGTCGGGGTTGGTGCTGAGGTCCCTCGCTGGCGCTCGGGATGACAGCGGCTAGCAGTACTGCTGTGTGGCCCCGGAGGCCGGCGTCAGAGGCGCGGGGGAAGAGGTCCCAGGGTAGCTCTCGGCCAGCGCAGCGCAACGTCGACGGGAGTCCGACGCCGATAGCGCGCGCCAGCCGATTGCAGGCGAGCGCATCCAGCGAAGTCCGGCCGCGCGGGAGCCGGTACCCTGGGACCTCTTCCCCCGCGACTCCGAGCCGGCCGGGCCTGTGGTGAGGACCCCTACCGCTACACTGGCCCCATGGCTGGCCGGCTGATCCTGATCTCGACGCCGATCGGCAACCTCGACGACCTGTCGCCGCGCGCGCGGCACGGCCTCGAGGAGGCCGACGTGGTGCTGTGCGAGGACACCCGCCGCACCGGCCGGCTGCTGGCCGCCCTCGGCCTCGACAAGCGGCTGCTGTCGCTCCACGAGCACAACGAGCGCCAGCGGCTGGCCGGCGTGCTCGATCTGCTCGAGCAGGGCGGCGTGGTGGCGCTGGCCTCCGACGCCGGCACGCCGCTGATCTCGGATCCGGGTTACCTGGTGGTGCGCGCCGCGGTCGCCGCCGGCGTTCCGGTCGAGCACCGGCCGGGGCCGTCGGCGATCGTCAGCGCGCTGGTGCTGTCGGGGCTGCCGCCCTACCCGTTCACCTTCGCCGGCTTTCCGCCGCGCAAGCGCGGCCGGCGCCGCCGGTTCCTGCGGCTGTTCGCCGGGCTCGACCACACGCTGGTGCTGTTCGAGTCGCCGCACCGCCTGCTGTCGAGCCTCGACGACGCGCTGGCGGAGCTGGGCAACCGGCCGGCGGCGGTGACCCGCGAGCTGACCAAGCTGCACGAGGAGGTGCTGCACGGCAGCCTGGCCGAGCTGCGCGCCGCTCTGGCCGGCCGGCCGGCGCTCAAGGGCGAGTTCACCCTGGTGATCGGCGCCGCCGACGCGCCGCCGGCGCGCGGCGGCGGCGATCGCTAGCGGCCGGCCGGCAGCCGGGCCTGTGCTAGCCTGACGGCGCCGTGAACGCCCGCCTGGTGGCCGCAGTGTGCCTGCTCGCGCTCGCCCCGGCGGCGGCGCGCGGGGCCGAGGCGGAGGCGGCGGTCGACCGCATCCTGGCGGTGGTCGACGAGGACCCGATCCTGGCGTCCGAGGTCGGGCAGGTGATCGGCCTCGGCCTGGTGCCGCGCGGCGAGGACGAAGAGGAGGCGGCGTACGAGCGGCGGGTGCTCGACCGGCTGGTCGAGCAGCGGCTGCGCTTCCACGAGATAGACCGTTTCGGCTTCGCCGAGCTGCCGATCGACGAGGTGGAGCGCCAGTACGCCGGGTTCCGGGACCGGTTCGCCAGCGCCGCCGAGTTCCGCCAGCGGCTCGAGCAGCTCGGGCTCGACGAGAACGGGCTCAAGCAGCTGGTCGCGCGCCAGGTGATGGTGGTGACCTACGTCGAGGAGCGGCTGGGCTCGCGCGTCTTCGTGGGGCTCGACGACATCCGTGCCTACTACGACGACGTGCTCGAGCAGGAGATGGCGGCGCGCGGCGAGACGGTGCCGCCGCTCGAGGAGGTGCGCGAGCAGATCCGGGCGGTGCTCAAGCAGGAGCGGCTCAACCGCGAGCTCGAGCGCTGGACCGCCGAGTTGCGCCAGCAGGCCGAGATCGAGGACTACTCGGCCGCCGGCCACGACGCTCCGCCGCCGATCGCCGCCGGCCGCCGCGACGGCGAGCCGAACTAGGGCGCGGTCCTAGGGTCCGGCCGCGCCGTACAGCTCGGTGTACTGCGCGCGGCTGGCCAGCACCTTGGCCAGGTAGCCGCGGGTCTGCGGGAAGCCGACCTTGGTGAAGAACTCGGCCGGGTCGTCGCTGTAGCAGTAGCTGCGCCACAGCTGGGCCTGCGGCTCACCGGCGTTGTAGGCGGCGACCATCAGCTCTTCGCGGCCGTCGAACAGCTCGGCCAGCTCGGCCAGGTAGGCTGCGCCGAGGGCGATCGACAGCTCGGGGCGGTGGAGGTCCTCGGCGCGCAGATCGGGAAGCTCGACCGTGGCGGCCAGCCGGCGGGCCGTGGGCAGGGTGAACTGGGTCAGCCCGCGCGCCGCGGCGCCCGAGATCGCCTCGGGGTCGAAGCGGCTCTCCTCGCGCACGATCGCCGCCAGCAGGTACGGGTCGACGTCGCGGCGGTCGGCCTCGCGGGTGATCTGGGAGCGGTACGGGAACGGGTGGAGCAGCCGCCTGAGGCCGCTGGGCAGCAGGCCGATCGCGGTGGGATCGGGCAGGCGCCGGGCGACGATCTCGGCGACGTACAGCGAGTCTCGCACCCGCCCGCTGGCGGCGAGCAGCCGGCTGCCGGTGTAGGCCAGCGAGACGTCGGAGACCGGAAAGTGCTTGAGCACCACCGGCGAGCCGAGCTGCCAGATTCCCAGCGCCAGCAGCAGCTCCTCGGGCTGGTTCAGCCGCGCCCGCCACAGCGGCCAGTCGCCGGGCGGCACCAGCCGCGCCTCCAGAAAGCCGCGAAACCTCGGGTCGCGCTCGAAGCGCGCCTCGAGCGCGCGCCGCGCAGCCGCTCCGGCCGGGTCTCCGTCGCCGAGCGCCAGCCAGGCCTCGAGCAGCAGCCGCGGGTCGGGCGAGGTAGCCTGCCGGCGAGCGCGGGCGCCGGCCTCGGCGGCCAGCTCCTCGCGCTCGAGCCACAGGCCCGCCTGACGGGCCAGCGGGTGGAAGGGGTCGGCGCGGAGGGCGTGCAGGAAATGTGCGACGGCGTGCTCGGTCTCCCCACGCCGGTGGCTCAGCCGCCCCCGCCAGAAGGCGACCTCGACCCGTGGCGTGCGGCTGTGCCGCGCCGCCTCGTCGAGCCAGGCGGCGGCGCGGTCGGTCTGGCCGCGGACGATGTCGGAGGCGGCCATGAACAGCGCGGCGCGCGCCGTCATGCCGCGCCACGAGCGGTTGGCTGCGAGCACGCGGTAGGCCTCGAGCGCCGGCGTCTCGGCGCCGCTGCGCCATTCGATGCGCAGGGTCGAGACCAGCGCGGCGGGTGCCCAGCGGCCGTCGGGGTCGGCGAGGTAGGCCTGCCGGTAGCTTGCCGAAGCCAGGCTCCAGCTGCCGGCCAGCTCGCGCGAGCGGCCCTGCTGGTAGAGGGCCCGCGCCACCTTCTCGGCGGGATTGGAGAGGCCGGCGATGGCGCCGAACGCCTCGGCGGCGGCTTCGTAGTCGCCCAGCCAGAAGCGGTTACGCGCCAGCGCGTAGCGCGCCTCGTCGAGCAGGGTGGTGGCGGCCTGCTCGGCCTCGGACAGGCGCGCCAGCGCCTCGCTCAGCAGACGGCTCGAGCGGTCGAAGTCGCGGTGCTGGTGCAGGGTGAGGCCGACCCGCAGGCCGAGCAGCGGCTGCGGCGCCGGCTCGGCGCCCAGCAGCCTGGCCGCCGCCTCCCAGGCGGCGTCGTCCTCGGCGTCTGCCTGCAGCACTCCGGCCAGCACGGCCCGCGCGGTGGTGGTGTCGCCGCCGGCGGCCGCGCAGTCGGCGGCCGCCAGCTCCAGCCGGCGGCTCTGCGGCCGCGGCAGCTGCCAGCTGCGCCGGCCTGCCAGCAGGCGGCAGTCGCCGCCGCGGTCGATGGTCTGCACCAGCAGGTCGGTCGCCGGGGCGATCAGGGGCTGCGGCGTGTCGCCCGCCAGCAAGGTGGCCAGCAGGCCGGCCGCGACCTCGGGGTGCCCCTCGCGGTCCTGACTCTGGGCGAGCCGGAAGCGGCTGTACGGCGCGAGCTGCGGCGTGGCGCCGAGCGCCTCGGCGAACGCCTCGCCCGCCTGGCGCTGCCGCCCGGCCGCCGCCAGCAGCTCGCCGCGCAGGAAGTGCAGGCCGAGGGGCGCCGCCAGCTCGGGTCGCTCGGCGATCAGCTGCTCGACGCGGCCGAGGGCGGCGTCCCAGCGACGCTCGAGCTGCAGCTCCACCAGCTCGACGCGCGGGTCGGGCGCGGCGGTGGTAGCCAGCAGCAGGAGAGCGGCGATCATCCGGGCGGCCAGCCGAGCCGACGGCCGCCCAGCAGGTGCAGGTGGAGATGGAACACCGACTGACCGGCCTGCTCGAGGCAGTTGATCACCAGGCGGAAGCCGCGCTTGTCCAGCCCCTCGCGCCGCGCGATCTCGATCGCCGCCTGCTGCAGGCGGCCGAGCAGCTGGCGATCGTCGGGTCCGGTGTCGAGCAGGGTCGCGACGTGCCGCCGCGGGATCACCAGGATGTGGACCGGCGCCTGCGGCGCAACGTCGCGAAACGCCACCACCTCGTCGTCTTCGTACACCAGGTCGGCCGGTATCTCGCCCTGGACGATGCGGCAGAAGATGCAGTCGCTCATCGAGATTCTCCCGGCAGTCGCTCGACGGCCGCGCCAAGCGACTGCAATTTCAGTTCCATGCGGTCGTAACCGCGATCGAGGTGGTAGATGCGGTCGACCAGGGTGGTGCCGGAGGCGGCCAGACCGGCCAGCACCAGGCAGGCCGAGGCCCGCAGGTCGGTCGCCATGACCCGGGCGCCCGACAGCGGTGTCGGGCCGTAGATGCGCGCGGTGTGCTCCTGGAGCTCGATCTCGGCGCCCATCCTGGTCAGCTCCGGCACGTGCTGGAAGCGGTTCTCGAACACCGTCTCGCGCAGCGTCGAGATGCCGTGCGCCTGGGTCATCATCACCATGAACTGGGCCTGGAGATCGGTCGGGAAACCCGGGTGGGGGGCGGTGCTGAGGTCGCAGCGCTCGAGCCGCCCGGGGCGCGACAGCCGGATGCCGCCGTCGAGCTCGTCGACGGTGCAGCCCGCGCCGGCCAGTTTCTCCAGCGGCCGCGCCAGATCGGCCGCCAGCGCGCCTTCCACCAGCACGTCGCCGCCGGTGATGGCGGCCCCGACCAGGTAGGTGCCGGCCTCGATGCGGTCGGGGATCACCGCGTGGTGGGTGCCGCCGAGCCGCTCGACGCCGTCGACGGTGACGGTGTCGGAGCCGGCACCTTCGATGCGTGCCCCCATGGCTCCGAGCAGCCGCGCCAGGTCCACGATCTCGGGCTCGCGGGCACAGTTCTCGAGCACCGTCGTGCCGCGCGCCAGGCAGGCGGCCATCAGGAGGTTCTCGGTGCCTCCGACGGTGCGCACCGCGAACCGGAAGCGGGCGCCGCGCAGCTGCCGGCAGCGCGCCGTGACGTAGCCGTGCTCGAGCTCGACGGTGGCGCCGAGCGCCTCGAGCCCGGCCAGGTGCTGGTCGATCGGCCGCACCCCGATGGCGCAGCCGCCGGGCAGCGAGACCCGGGCGTGGCCGAGACGTGCGAGCAGCGGGCCCAGCACCAGGACGCTGGCGCGCATCGTCTTGACCAGCTCGTAGGGAGCGTCGTCGGCCGGCTCGGTGAGGCTGCAGCGCAGCTCCAGCCGGTCGCCGTCCTGCCGGCAGTCGACTCCCAGGTGCCGCAGCAGCCGGCGCATGGTGTCGATGTCGCGCAGCGCCGGCACACCGGCGAGCTCCACCGGCTCGTCGGTGAGCAGCGCGGCCGCCATCTCGGGCAGCGCCGCGTTCTTGGCGCCGGCAGCCCGCACGCTGCCTGCGAGCCGGCACGGCCCTGTGATGCGAAACAGCTCCATGTCGGCGAGATGCGGGCGGCGCGTGGGGGCCGGCGGCGCGCGCCGGTGGCCTAGCGCCGCCTTCCTACCACAACTCGGGGGATGCCGGCGTAGTCGGCCACCACCCGCTCGAGACGGAAAGGCGAGCCGGCCGCCAGCCGTTCGACCGCCGGCTGCTGGCCGGCGCCGATCTCGAACAGGAGCGGCGTGGCAGGCGACAGCGGCGCCAGCTCGTCGAGCAGGCGGGCGATCACCGCCAACCCTCCGCCCGGGGCGAACAGCGCCGCGGCCGGCTCGTGGCCGGTGATCTCGGGCGACAGCACCGGCCGCTCGTCGGCACCGATGTACGGCGGGTTGGAGACCACCAGGTCGAAGCCACCGGCGTCGAGCGCCGTCGCCAGGTCGGCCGCCACCAGCCGCACGCGGCTCCCGGCGCCGTGCCGGCGGGCGTTGCGGGCCGCCACCGCCAGGGCGCCGGGCGTCAGATCGGTGGCCACCAGACGGGCCGCCGGCAGCTCGCAGGCCAGGGTGACGGCGAGGCAGCCCGAGCCGGTGCCGAGGTCGAGGATGCGCGGTGCCGGCGGCAGCTCCAGCGCGAGCGCCGCTTCGACCAGGTGCTCGCTCTCCGGCCGCGGGATCAACACCCGCCGGTCGACCGTGAACGGGCGGCCGTAGAACTCGCGCTCGCCCACCAGGTAGGCCACCGGCTCGCCGGCGGCGCGGCGCTCGACCAGGTCGCGGAAGCGCGCTGCCTCTGCCGGGGTGACCGCCGCCTCGGGCCGCGCCAGCAGCTGCGCCTCGCTGCGCCCCAGCACCCGCGCCAGCAGCAGCAGCGCCTCGCGGCGCGGCGGCCGGTGGGGCGCCGCCGCCAGCCGCAAGCGCGCTTCGACCTGCAGGCGGTCGACGGTGTCGGCGTCGCTCAACGGCGTCCGCTCAGAGATCGAGGCGCGAGCTCTGGCCGGCAGAGACCGCCGCGGTGCCCTGCCACTGGCGGCCGTCTGGCGCCGTCACCAGCACCTTGAAGCGGCCTGGAGACAGCCCTTCGATCACCACCCTGCCCGACACCAGGTGCCACTCGCTCTGCACCAGCCCGCCCCACGCCATGCCGAGAAACGGCCTGCCGTCGGGCCCGGTGAGCGTGGCCTTGGCCAGGCTGCGGTCCTCCGCCAGGCCGGCGACGGCCAGCTCGAGCCGGCCGGCGGCGGCCAACCCCACCGCCACCGGCGGCCCCGGGGACTCGACCGCCAGGCGCGAGACGGCGGTGGCGGAAGCGGCAACCAGCAGCTCGAAGCGGCCGGCGGGCACCGACGGGATCCGCACAAGGCCCGAGGAGTCGGCGTTGCGGCTGCCGAAGGTCAAGGTGGAGCCGCCGGCGTCGAGCACGGCGAACTGGATCTCGGCGGGAGGTGTGCCGGCGGGGCCGACGACCACCAGCTGCACCCCCTGGCTGGGCTCGAGCGCCACCTCCAGGCCCGCGATCTCCTGGCCGGGCAGCAGCGAGACGGGCAGCTGCGCCGGGGCGTAGCCGTCCTTGACCACGCGCAGGCTGTGCTCGCCGGCGGCGGCGCGCGAGATGACGAACTGTCCCTGGCTGTCCGTACCGCGGCCGAAGTCGAGCCCGGCGAACCGCAGCGGCGAGCTGTCGTCGCCGGCCGGCACCAGGCCGACGCTGGCGCCGGCCAGCGGACTGCCGTCACCGGCGTCGAAGACCCGGCCGCTGATCCGGCCGGTGTCGAGCTCGATCACAACGTCCCGGTCGGCGTCGAGCTGCACTTCCTCCTGGTGCTGCAGTCCGCTGCCGATGTCGCGGACCGTGAGCTGCAGCCGCCCGGGCTCGAGCCCTTCGAGGCGGAACCGGCCCTGGTGATCGGTCTGGCTGCCGGCATGGGTCAGCACGTCGGTTCCGGAGACCATGACGATCAGCCCGCTGAGCGGCTCGCCGGCGCTCAGCAGCTGTCCGCTCAGGGTCAGACCGGCGCCGAACTCCAGGTCGACCCGTGCCTCCGTCGCGCCCTCGTCGATCTGGACGCTGGCAGTGGCCTGCCGGGTATCCACCATCGCCTGGATCTGCCATTGCCCCGGTCCCACGTCGCGGATCTCGTAGTCGCCATCGTGACCGACCCGGCCGATAGCGATGTCGCGGTTCATGGTGGCCGCCATCAGCTCGACGCGCGCCAGCTCGCCGGCTTCGAGGCCCAGGATGCGGCCGCGGATCACGCTGCCGCTCTGTAGCCGGATCTCGATGCCCGACAGCGAACCGCCGGCGATCCGCAACGGCTCGCTGCTGGAGTGGGAGGCGTAGCCGGGGTGGCCGGCGCGCAGGAAGTAGTCGCCCTCGGCGACATCGGTGAAGCTGAAGCTGCCGTCCTCGCCGGCCACCGTCTCGCTGCCGCGCCAGGAGCGCGAGCTGGCGTGCAGCGACACCCGGGCACCGGCGAGCGGAGTCGCGGTCTGGTCGGCGACCCGCCCGCTGATCTCGAAGCCGCCGCCGAACCTCAGGTCGAGGCGGTTGACGCCCGGCAGGACATCGATCTCGCGCGTCACGCGCCGCTGCTCGTCGTCGGTCGCGAGGATCGTCCGCAACCCCGGCTCGACCCCTTCCAGCGCGTAGCGGCCGTCGCCGCCGGCGACCGTCATCGCCGGCCGGGAGACCATCATCATCCGCGGCCTCTCCTCGACGCGAACCATGACGCCGTCGGCAGGCAGACCGTCGGCGTCCGACACCTGGCCGGTCACCGTTGCACCGCGGCGCAGCACCAGGCGCAGATCCTCGAGCCCGCCGCCGGGAACGAGATCCACCAGGCGATCCTCGGCGCGCAGCCATCCCTGCGCCGAGGCGCTGACTCGGACCTTGCCGGGCGGAACCGAGCCCAGCTCGAAGCGCCCCGCTTCGTCGGTTCTGTCGTGAGCCATCGACTGGTCGCTGAAGTAGACCGCCCCGGCGCCCGAGACACTCCCCACTTCGACCATCGCCGACACCTGCGCGCTCGCCACCGGCGAGCCGTCGGGTCCGACCACCTCCCCGGTGATGGTCGCCACCTGCTCGAGGACGATCCGCACCTCCTCGGGGTTCGGAGCCGGGACGCCGGACGCCGCCGCGGACGCGTAGCCCTCGAGCGAGGCCTGGATGTCGACGCGCTCGCCGCGCTGGCGGTCGGCCAGGCGGAAGCTGCCGTCGGCGGCGGTGACCGCGGCCGGCGGCGCCGCCGATCCGTAGCCGCGTCCCATGGTGAAGCCCGACTGACGGGCCACGACGCGCAGCTCGGCGCCACCGAGGCCTCGCCCGTCGGCGTCCACCACCGCGCCGCGGATCTCCACTCCCCGCTCGAGCGTCAAAGTGCCGAGGGCGGTGCCGCTGTCGCCGACCTCGATGCCGGGCATCACCAGCGGGGCGAACCCCGGCGCCTTCACCGTCAGACGGTAGGAGGCCTCGGCGAGGTTGGCGAAAGTGAAGCTGCCGTCGGCGGCGGTGGATCCGGCGAGAGGCGGGGCTGCGGCCGCCTCGGCGGCCATCATGGCCCACGGCGTCGAACCCTGCGGCTCGCGCTCGAGCGACAGCTCGGCGCCGGCTGCCGGCTCGCCGTCGCCTAGCACCACCCCCGACAGGCCGACCCCCCCGCTCAACTCCAGCTCGACGCCGCGGCGCGTCTCGCGCGGTGCCAGCGCCGGCTGGTCGAGCCGGGCAGGGGCGAAGCCATCGCGGGTGGCGACCAGCGTCAGGGGGGTGTCGGGAACCAGCCCGCCCAACCGGAACCGGCCGGTGTCGTCCGTGACGGCCTCCTCCCGCTGGCGGTAGGCGAGGCGCATCGCGGCGCGGTCGACGGGGCTGACATGCGCCGCGACGGTGGCGCCTGCCACCGGCTCGCCGGCGGAGTCGACGACCCGGCCGGCGACCGCCGCCGACGGCTCGAGAGCCAGCACCGGTTCGAGCTCCACCGTGTCCGACAGCTGCAGCCACTGCCGGAAGTAGCCGGGCGCCGCTGCCTGCAGCACACGGCGGCCCTCGGCTCCGGTCACCGTCACCGAGAACCCGCCGGCGCGGTCGGTGGTGGCGAAGCCGTCGCCGCCGCCGTTCGACCAGACCAGCGCATCGGCCAGCGGGCTGCGGTCGTTAGCGTCGACCACCCGGCCGCTCACTCGCCGAGGCTCGGCCAGTCGCAGCACGACCGGCTCGTCACCCGGCCCGGCGACGGCCGCGGCGCGGGCTCCGGACGCCGCCACCGCGGCGACCGTGCGGTCGTCCGGCACCCAGGCGGTGAAGCGGCCGTCGTCGCCGGTGAACCCGGTAGCCCATCGGTCCTCGCCCACCTGCACCACGGCGTGGGCCGCCGCCTCGCCGGCGGCGTCGGTCACCACGACCGCGACTGCCGAAGCGACGCTCAGACGCAGGACCACGCGGCCGTCTGCGGGCCGGGTGATGCCCGCGGCCGCGAAACCCGGCGCCCAGGCGCTGAACTCCATCGCCTCGCCGTCGGCGCGCGGGATCGAGACCGTGCCGTCGTCGCCGGTGAGGGCGCGCCTGGATGCCGGCCACCAGGGCATGCGCCGGGTGCGCTGCGGCGCCCAGAACTGGCGTTCGCTGGGACGCGACGTGACCGTGGCCCCGGCTACGGGGCGGCCGTCGGGCGCGGTGACCTGCGCCACGACCGGTCGCGAGCGGCGCAGATCTACCGGCGGCAGGACCGCTTCGTCGTCCAGCGGCCACAGCCGGTAGGCCATCGGCACAAAACCGGCGGCGCTGACCCGCACCTGCCACAGGCCTGGTCGCGGGGCGTCGACCCGGAAGCGGCCGGCGCCGTCGCTCGCGGTGGTCGCCACGGGCTCGGCGCCCACCCGGCCGTTGACGTCGTCGACGCCCGTCTGCCAGGTCGAGCGCACCGGCACGAGGGTGATCTCGGCGCCGGCGAGCGGTTGGCCGGCGTTATCGCGGACGACGCCGTCGACCGGAATCTCGCCCGCCGCCGGCACCGCCGCCAGGGCGGCCACGAGCAGGCTGCACAACGCTGTCCGGCGCATCGCTACCTCCCCCCGGGGACGGTTTGCTGCCGCCAAGCCTATCGCGCGGCGGCGGGGGTCCGGCGGCGCCGGCCGGAGGGGAGCGGCGCCGGCCGCTCAGCCGGCGACCGCGGCGCGCATCTGCTCGGCCTGGAAGTGGGCGGCGAGCGGCTCGATCAGGGGGTCGAGGTGGCCTTCGAGCACCGCCGGCAGCTGGTGCATGGTGAGGCCGATGCGGTGGTCGGTGATGCGGTTCTGCGGGAAGTTGTAGGTGCGGATCTTCTCGGAGCGGTCGCCGCTGCCCACCATCTTGCGCCGCTCGGCCGAGATCTCGGACTCCGCCTTGGCGCGCTCGATCTCGAGCAGCCGGGCCTTGAGCACGCGCATCGCCTTGGCGCGGTTCTTGATCTGGCTGCGCTCGTCCTGGCAGGACACCACGATGCCGGTGGGCAGGTGGGTGATGCGCACCGCCGAGTAGGTGGTGTTGACCCCCTGGCCGCCAGGTCCCGAGGAGCAGAAGCGGTCGATCCGCAGCTCCTTCTCGTCGACCTCGACCTCGACGTCTTCGGCCTCCGGCAGCACCGCGACGGTGACCGCCGAGGTGTGGATGCGGCCGGAGGCCTCGGTCTCGGGCACCCGCTGCACGCGGTGGACGCCGGCCTCGTATTTCAGCCGGCTGTAGGCGCCGCGCCCCTCGACGATGGCCGACACCTCCTTGACGCCGCGGATGCCGGACTCGGACAGGTCGATGATCTCCACCCGCCAGCCCTGGCTCTCGGCGTACCGGCTGTACATGCGGAACAGCTCGGCGGCGAACAGGGTGGCCTCGTCGCCGCCGGTGCCGGCGCGGATCTCGAGCACCACGTTGCGCTGGTCGTTGGGGTCCTTGGGGGTGACCTCCTGCTTGAGCTCGGCCTCGAGCTTCTCCAGCCGCTCCTCGATGGCGGCCAGCTCCTCCTGCGCCATCTCGCGCAGCTCGTCGTCTTTGGCCAGACCGGCCAGCATCTCGGCGGTCTGGTCGCGCTCGGCCTCCAGCTTGCGGTAGCTGCGGTACAGCTCGACCGGGCGGTTGAGGTCGGCCAGCCGCTTGCTGGTCTCCCGGTAGCGCTCCTGGTTGGTCAGGATCGCGGGGTCGGCGAGCTGCTCGGTGAGCTCCTGATGGTCCTTCTCGAGCTCGGCAAGCTGTTCGAACATGGTGCCCTCGGCCAGTTGGGTTGCGCGCCCGGCGCGCTCCGCTCATTGTACCGCCGTCCCGCGGCCGGGCCGCGGGTGGCAGCGGGCCCGCGCGCACGCGGGCGGTGTGGATCGGCGGCGTCGCGGGCCCGGCGGCCGGCGCCGTGGCCGGCGGCGAGCCGGCGACCGCTGACCGCTAGGCGGAGGTGCGGCCGTAGCGCCGCTGGAACCGCTCGACGCGGCCGGCGGAGTCGACGAGCTTCTGCTTGCCGGTGAAGAACGGGTGACAGGCGTTGCAGATCTCGAGCCGCAGCTCTTCCTGGGTCGAATGCACCTGGAACGTGTTGCCGCAGGCACAAACCGCGGTCACCAGATGCAGCTGGGGATGGATTCCTGTTTTCACGGCCGGGTCCTCTGTAGCGCTGGTCGCGCTCCGGAACGGGAGCGCAGGGTAGAGAACCATACCGCAAGCGCCGCTATTCCGCAATCCGAGCCACGAGGAGCAGCGGACTGGGCCCGGCTCCTCCCCTGGAGGCTCGAGCCCGAGGGCCTAAACCCGAGGGCGCCGGCTTGCGTAGGTATTGGCGTCCGGCCCTCTACGGCATCCGCCCCGGGCCGGCCTGGCGTCGATGAGCTCCCCGGTTCCAACGCGACGGCCGCGCCCAGTCGCGGTGATGGCTGCCTTCTGGCTGGTGGCCGCCGTCGCCGCAGCGCAGCCCGAAGAGCCGGCGGCCGGCGGCGCGGGCGAGGCGCGGACCTACCGGGTGACGCGCGCCAGCTCCGAGATCTCGGTCGACGGCGTGCTCGACGAGCCCGCCTGGGCCGACGCCCTCGAGCTCGAGCTCGTCTACGAGACCCGACCGGGGGAGAACACCGCCCCGCCGGTCGAGACCCGCTGTCTGGTCACCTACGACAGCGACCGGCTGTACGTAGCCTTCCGCGCCTACGATCCCGAGCCGCGCGCCATCCGCGCCCATCTGCAGGACCGCGACACGATCTTCAACGACGACCTGGTGGGCATCAAGATCGACCCGTTCAACGACCAGCGGCGCGCTTTCCAGCTGTTCGTCAACCCCCTGGGGGTCCAGTTCGACAGCGTGCAGGACGACGTCTCGCAGCGCGAGGACTCGTCCTGGGACGTGATCTGGGACTCGCTCGGCCGGATCACCGAGGAGGGGTTCGTGGTCGAGATGGCGGTGCCGTTCCACCAGCTGCGCTTTCCCCGCACCAGCGGTCCGCAGGTGTGGGGGTTCGACGCGGTGCGGTGGTACCCACGCAGCCAGGCGCACCGCATCGCGCTGCAGCCGGTTGACCGCAACATCTCCTGCTCGCTGTGTCAGATCTCCAAGCTCCAGGGCTTCGAGGGCATCACCCCCGGGCGCAACATCGAGCTGGTGCCGACCCTCACCGCCGGCCGCACCGACGAGCGCCGGCCGTTCCCCACCGGGCCGCTGACCGAAGGCAGCGTGGAGTCGGAGCTGGGCTTCACCGGGCGCTGGGGCGTCACCCCCAACCTGACAGTCAACGCCGCGATCAACCCCGACTTCTCGCAGGTCGAGGCCGACGTGGCGCAGCTCGACATCAACAACCAGTTCGCCCTGTTCTTCCCCGAGCGGCGGCCGTTCTTCCTCGAGGGCGCCGACATCTTCGACACGCCGTTCGACGTGGTCTTCACCCGCAACGTCGCCGATCCGACCTGGGGGCTCAAGCTCACCGGCAAGCAGGGCAAGCACGCGATGGGCGTGTTCGTGGCCGAGGACGAGCTGACCAACCTGATCTTCCCGGGCAGCCAGAGATCGTCCTCCACCTCGCTGGGGTTCGGCTCGACCGACGCCGTGGTGCGTTATCGAAGGGACTTCGGTGAGGCGTCGGCGCTCGGGGTGCTGCTGACCAGCCGCGACGGGGGCGGCTACACCAACCAGGTGGCCGGCGTAGACGGCTTGTGGCGCTTCGGCGAGTCGGACAGCGTACGGTTCCAGCTGCTCGGCTCGTCCACCGAGTATCCGCTGGAGCTGGCGCGGGAGTTCTCGCAGCCGGCCGGCCGCTTCGACGATCGGGCCGTGCTGGTGCGCTACGACCACGACGACCGCGACTGGTCGTGGCGGGCGCGCTACGTCGACGTCGGGCCCGACTTCCGCGCCGACATGGGGTTCATGCCGCGCACCGGCTACCGCCTGGCGCTGGCCGGAGGCAGCCGCGTGTGGTGGGGCGAGGAGGAGGACTGGTACACCCAGATCCGGGTCGGCGGCGACTGGGACCGTACCGAGGACGACGCCGGCAACGTGCTCGAGGACGAGGTCGAGGTGTGGGCCGAGGCCGCCGGGCCGAAGCAGTCGTGGTTCTTCGCCGGCGTCGGCACCCGCGACCTGTTCTTCAACGGCGTCACCTTCGACGGCCACCGGTTCTTCAACTCCTGGTGGGAGGTGAAGCCGAACGGCAAGGTCTGGTTCGGCATGTTCACCGGCTTCGGTGACGCCATCGATTTCGCCCACACCCGGCCGGGCGAGCGGCTGTTCTGGGAGCCGAGCCTGCGGCTCAACCTCGGCAAGCGGCTGCGCGCCAACCTCGACCACACCCTGCAGCGGTTCGACGTCGAGGACGGCGAGCTGTTCGAGGCCAACCTGACGCAGCTCAGGCTGGTCTACCAGCTCAACGTCCGCACCTTCGTGCGCGGCATCTTCCAGCACACCTCGATCGAGCGCGACCCGGCGCTGTACAGCTTCGAGGTCGACGCGATGAGCGAGCGGCTGTTCACCCAGCTGCTGTTCTCCTACAAGGTCAACCCCCAGACCGTGCTGTTCGTCGGCTACTCGGACTCGCGCGACGGCGACCAGATGATCGACCTCACCCAGCGCAACCGGACCCTGTTCCTGAAGTTCGGCTACGCCTGGGTCCTGTGACCCAGCCGGAGGGGGGCGGTGAGGATCGCCGGCGTCACGCCGGCCGGATGCCGTGCTTGGCCAGCCGGTACTGGCAGGTGCGGTAGGTCAGGCCCAGCAGGGGGGCAGCCCGCGCCACCACGCCGCCCGCCTTCTCCAGCGCCTGGATGAGCAGTCGTTTTTCGAGCTCCGCCAGGTCGAGCCCTTCGTCCGGGAGCTCGATCTCGCGCGACGGCGCTTCAACCGGCCGGAATCCGGCCACCTCGAGCGGCAGGTCGCTCTCTTCCACGACTCCGCCCTCGGCCAGGATCGAGGCCCGCTCGACGGCCGAGGCGAGCTGGCGGACGTTGCCCGGCCAAGGGTAGGCGAGGAGCCGCGCCGCCGCTCCCTCCGACAGCCGTAGCGGTCCGCAGCCGTGGGCCTCGGCGTACTGTTCCAGGAAGTGCTCCACCAGCAGCGGGATGTCGGTGACGCGCTCGCGCAGCGGCGGGATGTGGATCGGAAAGGTGCTCAGCCGGTAGTAGAAGTCCTGGCGGAGCGTGCCGGCGGCCACCATTCCCGCGAGGTCGCGGTGGCTGGCCGAGATCACCCTGAGGTCGACCGGGATCGTGTCGTTGCCCCCGACGCGCCGCAGCTCCCGCTCCTGCAGCACGCGGAGCAGCTTGGCCTGGAGCTGCGGCGCCAGGTCTCCGACCTCGTCGAGGAACAGGGTCGAGCCCGAGGCCAGCTCGAGCAGCCCCTTCTTGCGCGCGCTGGCACCGGTGAAGGCGCCCTTCTCGTAGCCGAACAGCTCGGACTCCAGCAGGTTCTCGGGAATCGAGGCGCAGTTGACCGCATACAGCGGGCGGTCGCCGCGCGGACTCAGGTGGTGGATGGCGCGGGCCACCAGCTCCTTGCCGGTGCCGGTCTCGCCGTGGATCATCACCACCGCGCTGGTCGGCGCCACCTTGCGCACCAGCGATCGCACCGCCTCGATCGAGCCGTGGTGGCCGATGACGCCGTGGGTCGAGAACCGCTCTTCGACCTCGAGGCGCAGCTCCCGGTTGTCGCGCAGCAGCGCCGCCCGCTCGCTCGCCCGCTGCACGGTGAGCACCAGGTCCTCGGCCTCGACCGGTGCCCGCAGGTAGTGGAAAGCGCCCCGGCGCACGGCCTCGCGCCCTTCGGACACGGCCTCCGCCGCCACTAGCGGCACCACCACCTGCTGCGGCCTGGTGCGCCGCGCCAGCTCGAGCAGCTCGAGACCCGAGCCCGCCAGCAGGTCGTAGAGCAGGACGTCGAAGCCCGAGGTCTCGATCAGCTCGAGAGCGGGGCCGGGTCCGGCGGCTTCGACCACCTCGAACCCCTCTGCGGCGAGCAGGCGACCGGGATCCTCGCCGTGCCGTCCCGCGACGGGAACCCACAGGACCGAAGCCCGCGCCGGTAGATTCGTCATCCTCCCTTTGTCTCCAGGCGCCAACCGTACACCATCTGCGGCTTTGCTGGAACGATTTGGTGCATCCTCGGGCCGGCCACCGCCCCTCCGTGTCGCCGTGTGGCTCGCAAACCTCTGCTCTCGAGGGGCTTATCGGCTCCGACGAAAATGGCACCCAGGTTGCTCTTACCGGCTCCGCGCCCCGCGCTGGGCGGGCGCACTGACTCCGCAGTCGGAGGGAGAAGACCTGATGATGACTTCGTTCCAGTCCAGAGTGTGCGGCCTGGCGGCGCTCCTGCTGTGCCCGGCCGCGTTCCCGGGGGCGCACGCCGCGGTCCCGGTCGAGCCGGAGAGCCCGCTGGCGGTGCCCGACCGGCCCGAGGCCGGCGACGAGACGCCCGAGCTGTGGTTCGTCCAGCTGGCGAGCGCCCCGCTGTCCGACGGCGGCTCGCTCGCCGCCACCCGGCGGGACAAGACCTCGTTCCGCTCCGAGGCCGCCAGGGCCGGCCTCGCCTACCGCGAGCGGCTGGCGTTCGACGAGCTGTGGAACGGCCTGTCGATCCGCATCAACCCGGCGCAGCTCTCGACGCTGGCCCGCATCCCCGGGGTCACCGCCCTCTACCCGGTGGTGACGGTCGCGATCGATTCGGACTCCGGATCGCTGCCCGACCTGGCCACCGCGCTCGCCATGACCGGCGCCGACGTGGCGCAGACCACGCTGGGTCTCACCGGCACCGGCGTGCGGGTGGCGGTGATGGACACCGGCATCGACTACCACCATCCCGACCTGGGCGGTTGTTTCGGGCTCGGCTGCCGGGTGGAGACCGGCTGGGACTTCGTGGGCGACGCGTTCAACGCCGACCCCTCGTCGCCGTTGTACAACCCGGTCCCGGCTCCGGACGCCGACCCTGACGACTGCAACGGCCACGGCACCCACGTGGCCGGCATCGTCGGCGCCTCGGGTGCCTTCACCGGCGTCGCGCCCGGCGTGACCTTCGGCGCCTACCGCGTGTTCGGCTGCGCCGGCTCGACCACCGCCGACATCATGATCGCGGCGATGGAGCGGGCGCTGGCCGACGGCATGCAGGTGCTCAACATGTCGATCGGCGCCGCCTTCCAGTGGCCGCAGTACCCGACCGCCCAGGCCAGCGACCGTCTGGTCAACCGCGGCGTGTCGGTGGTGGCCTCGATCGGCAACTCGGGCGCCAGCGGGCTGTACGCCGCCAGCGCCCCGGGCGTCGGCAAGAAGGTGATCGGCGTCGCCTCGGTCGACAACACCCACGTCAGCCTGATCAGCTTCACGGTGTCGCCCGACGGCACGGCCATCGGCTACGCCGTCGCCGCCGCGTCGCCGCCGTCGCCGACCGCGGGCTCCGCACCGATGAGGCGCACCGGCACCGCGACCAGCACGGCCGACGCCTGCTCGCCGCTGCCGGCCGGCTCGCTGGCCGGGCACGTGGCGCTCATCCGGCGCGGCGCCTGCGGCTTCCACGCCAAGTCGCTCAACGCCCAGAACGCCGGCGCCACCGGCGTCGTGCTCTACAACAACGTCGCCGGGCGGTTCAGCCCGACGGTCGCCGGCTCGCCGCCGATCACCGTCCCGGTGGTCGCGATCTCCGACGTCGAGGGGGTGCTGATCAACAACCGGCTGGCCGCCGGTCCGGTGACGATGACCTGGACCAGCGTGATCGGCAGCTTCCCCAACGCGACCGGCAATCTCGTCTCCTCGTTCAGCTCCTTCGGCCTGTCGCCCGACCTCGGCCTCAAGCCCGACCTGGCCGCGCCGGGTGGTCTGATCCGCTCGACCTACCCGCTCGAGCTCGGCGGCGCCGCCTCGCTGAGCGGCACCTCGATGGCCTCGCCGCACGTGGCGGGTGCCGTGGCGCTGCTGCTCGAGGCGCGGCCCCACACGCCCTCGAACGCGGTGCGCGCGATCCTGCAGAACAGCGCCGATCCGCGCGTGTGGTGGGGCAGTCCCTCCTCGGGCTTTCTCGACAACGTGCACCGTCAGGGCGCCGGCATGCTGGACATTCCCGGCTCGGTGCTCGCCACGCTGCGGGCCGAGCCCTCGAAGCTGGCGCTGGGCGAGAGCGAGGCAGGGCCGGCGGTGCGGACGCTGACGCTGAGCAACGACGGCAACACCGACGTGACGGTCGACCTGGCACACGCCGCGGCGCTGGCCACCGGCGCCAACACCTTCACCCCGTCGTTCTTCAACAGCCCGGCGACGGTCGGCTTCA
>JBFGNS010000046.1:0-26439 GCA_041574955.1 Thermoanaerobaculia bacterium
GAAGTAGGTCACCGCCTCCGATCCGATGAGGCCGCTGCTGCCGGTGACGAGCGCGCGGCGGCTGGCGGCGGCATGCATGGGCGGCCTCAGCCGGCGAGGAAGTCGGCGACGGCTGCTGCCACCCGGTGCTGCGCCTCGCTCCCCAGCTCGGGGTAGACCGGCAGCGCCAGCACTTCGCGTGCCGCCCGCTCGGCGACCGGGAAGTCGCCCTCGCCGTATCCCAGGCCGGCGAAGCAGGCCTGCAGGTGCAGCGGCACCGGGTAGTACACGGCGCAGCCGATGCCGCGCTCGGCGAGGTGAGCGCGCAGGGCGTCGCGCTGCTCGCAGCGCACCACGTACTGGTGGTAGATGTGCCGCCCGTGACCGGCCTCGCTCGGCAGCACGAGTCGGTTCTCGCCGGTCAGACCGGCGGCGGTGAACAGCTCGCGGTAGCGCGCGGCGTTCTGCCGCCGGGCTTCGTGCCAGCTCTCGAGATGGCGCAGCTTGACCCGCAGCACCGCCGCCTGCAGGGCGTCGAGGCGGAAGTTGCCGCCCACCTCGATCGAGTCGTAGGTTGCGCCGAAGCCGTGCACCCGCAGCCGGCGGAGCCGGTCGGCGAGCTGCTGGTCGTCGGTCGTGACCAGACCGCCGTCGCCCCAGGCGCCGAGGTTCTTGGTGGGGAAGAAGCTGAAGCAGCCGAGGAGCCCGAGCGAACCGGCCGGCCGTCCTCGGTAGTCGGCGCCGATCGCCTGGGCGGCGTCCTCGACCACCGGCACTCCGGCGTCGCCGGCGATCTTTAGGATCGGCGCCATGTCGGCCGCCTGGCCGAACAGGTGGACCGGCAGGATCGCCCGGGTGCGCTCGCCGAGGGCGGCGGCGAGCGCCGCGGGGTCGAGGTTGAAGCTGTCGGGCTGGATGTCGACAAAGACCGGCCGCGCCCCCAGCCGGGAGACCACCCCCGCGGTGGCGAAGAAGCTGAACGGCGGCACCACCACCTCGTCGCCGGGCCCGATGCCGAGCGCCATGAGCGCCACCTGGAGGGCGTCGGTCCCCGACGAGACGCCGATCGCGAAACGCGAGCCGCAGTAGTCGGCCAGCTCGGCCTCGAGCGCCTCGACCTCGGGCCCGAGGATGAACTGCTGCGACTCGGCCACCCGCCGGACCGCCGCCTCCACTTCGTCGCGGATGGTGGCGTGCTGCGCCTTGAGGTCGATCAGCGGAACGCCGCGGGCGCTCAAGACCGCACCCCCTCGGGCGGCGCGGCACCGGCCGGCACCGCGGCCAGCCAGCCCGCGAGCCGCACCCGCAGCTCGACCAGGTCGCGCACCCGCTCCACCTCGCGGTTGCGGAACAGCGCCACCTGCTCGGGCGTGTCGCGCAGCACGAAGCGGGTGCCGGCCCGCTCGGCGGCCTCGAAGTCGGACAGCCCGTCGCCGACCATCAGCACGGCATCCGGCGGGCAGCCGCAGCGGCGGGCGACGCCGGCGAGGACGTCGGCCTTGTCGCCCGGCGAGCCGTGGAGCTCGTCGAAGAAGCGGTCGAGGCCGCGACGCCGCGCGATCAGCTCGAGCTCGGCCTGTGGCGTGGCCGAGGCGACGAACGCCGGCAGCCTGCCTTCGAGCCAGCCGAGGAGCTCGGCGGCCCCCGGCACCAGCGGGCACGCTAGGGTCTTTTCAAGCACCAGCTCGGAGTAGCGCCGGCCGAGCTCGGCCGAGCGCTCGGCGGTCAGCCGCCCGCCGACAAGCTCGCGCTCGATCCAGGCGAACTTCTCGAAGCGCGACACGCCGAGGTGGCGGCGGTGGTGCTCGAGGATCGCCGGCGCCAGCTCGGGCCGGTCGGCGTACAGGTCGAGGAACGCCTGTTGCTTGATGGTGCCCGACTCGAGGATGACGCCGTCGAAGTCGAAGACCACCGCGGAGAGCGCGCTCATAGCTGCCGGATCTCCGGCAGCCGCGCCAGCCAGCACTCGGCGATCGCGACGTCGAAGCCGGTGTGGACGTCGCGCCCGGTGACCCAGGTGCGCACCACCGGCTGGCAGCGGCGGCCCATCCACCACCACGGATTGGGTCCGTGGCGGTGGTGCACGCACTCTTTGCGGAAGGCCCACACGCCCTGGTCGTAGTAGTAGGCCCTGGGGTACGACTGACGCTCGGTCGAAACCTCCCGGTCGGGGTCGCCGTACGGCCTGAGCAGCCCGTCGTGGATCTCGAGGGCGCGCAGCGGATGGTCGTCGGCCGCCTCCCACACCGTCATCACCGAATCGAGGTCCGGCCGCTCGTCGAGCAGCCCGAGGCAGTGGTCGATCAGCTCGCCGTCGATCATCACGGTGTTGCCCAGCAGCAGCACCACGTTGGCGAGCTCGGGCGAGCGCTCGTCGAGCCATTCGACGGCGTGGCGGATGACGTCGCCGTGGTTCACCTGGTCGCCGGCCAGCTCGGGCGGCCGCTCGATCAGCTCGCAGCCCATCTGTCGCGTCACCTCGGCTATCGCCGCGCCGTCGGTCGACACCAACACCCGGTCGACCCGCTCGGCGTCGAGCGCCGCCTGCAGCGGGTAGGCCACCAGCGGACGGCCGCCGACTGGTAGCACGTTCTTGTCCGGGATCGACTTGCTGCCGGCCCGCGCGGTGACGATGGCGGCGTTCAGCGCTCCATCTCCTCCAGCATCTGCAGGATGCCCTGACCCATGTCGACGTAACAGTTGGAGGTCAGCTTGCGGCCGACGCGCGGATTGAAGGCGTACGGCGTGACCCGGTAGTGGCTGTCGGCCGCCGGGTCGGCGGGCTCCTGATAGCTGATCTCGAGCTGCCGGCCCAGGATCTCCGAGAACATGGTGAACAGGTCGCGCAACCGCATCGGGTGATGGCCGGTGACCACCAGCCGCTGGTTGGCGTGCTCGGCGCCGAGCGCGTCGACGCTCAGCCGCGCCGCATCCTCGACGTGGACGTACTCGCGCGAGTCGTCGGGCCGCCCGACGTGGCGGATGCGGCCGTCGGTCGCCGCCTGCCGGAGCAGCCGGTAGACGCCGTTCGACTCGCTGGCGCGCGGCCCGTACAGGCTGCCGTAACGCAGGATGGTGTACTCGAGCCCGAACTGCCGCCCGTACTCCTCGACGAACGCCTCGCCAGCCTGCTTGCTGCAGCGGTAGAAGCCGCCGGCGCGGCTGTAGACGTAGACCGTGCTGGCGAACAGGAAGCGGCCGGCGCCGGCCCGCCGCGCGGCTTCGAGCGTCGCGACGGTGCCCAGCACGTTCAGCCGTGCCGCCTCCACCGGATCGCCACTGGCCTGCTCCAGATCGGACAGAGCGGCGAGGTGGAACACCGCGTCGCAGCCGTCGGCGGCCGCCGCCAGGGCGTCGCCGTCCAGCAGGTCGCCGGCCACCATGGTCTGCCCGGCCGCCAGGTAGGGCGACGGTTGGCGGTCGTACACCGTCACTTCGAAGCCGCGCTCGGCGAGCACGTCGGCGATGTGGCTGCCCAGGAAGCCGGAGCCGCCGGTGACCAGCGCCCGGCCGCTCACGGCTGGGCTCCGCCGGTCAGCACCGCGATCATGTTCTCCACCGCTTCCATCTCCATCCGAACACGAGTCTCGGCAGCGTACGAGCCGATGTGGGGGGTCAGCACGGTCGCCGGCAGCTCGGCGAGCGGGCCGCCGTACGGCTCTTCCTCGAAGACGTCGAGAAAGGCGCCGCCCAGCTTACCGGCGGCCAGCAGGTGGTACAAGGCGGCCTCGTCCACCAGGCCGCCGCGCGCGGTGTTGACCAGCAGTGCGCTGGGCTTGAGCAGCGCCAGCCGTTCGCCGTCGAGCAGACGGCCGCTGCCGGGCGCCGGCGCGGCGTGGAGCGAGACCACGTCGGCAGCCGCCAGCAGCTCGCTCAGCCCCGCGTAGCGCACGCCGTGGCGCTCGGCGAAGGCGGCGTCCGGTCTGGGGTCGCTGGCCAGCAGCGTGACGCCGAACGGCGCCAGCAGCTCCACCAGCCGCTTGCCGACCCGCCCCAGCCCCACCAGCCCCACCACCTTGCCGGCCAGCAGCCGCCCCGTCGGCTTGTGCCAGCGGCCTGCGCGCAGCTCGCGGTCGGCCGCCGAGATCCGGCGCAGCAGGTCGAGCATGCCGGCCAGCGCCAGCTCGGCCACCGCCGCCGCCGGCGCCTCGGGGGTGTTGCGAACCGCGATCCCCAGCTCGGCGGCGGCCGCCAGGTCGACGTTGTCGAGCCCGCTGCCGCAGCGCGAGACGACCTTGAGCGCCGGCACGGCGGTGAGCAGCTCGCGGTCCAGCGTCTCGGTGCCGGCGATCAGCCCCTCCGCGTCGCCCACCAGCTCGAGCAGCTCGTCGCGCTCGAGGCGGCGGCCGTGCGGGTTGAGCCGCGGCTCGAAGCCGGCGCGCCGCAACCGTTCGAGCGGTGCGCCGTCGGTGCGGCCAAAGCTGGAAGTCGAGATTGCCGCGACGGGCATGCTAGGCGCGCACGATCTTGGGGTCGGCGCCGCGGAAGACACCGCGCGTGTCGACGATCAGCGGCGCGTGCTGGAGCACTAGCCCGTAGTCCACCGCCCGGTGATCGGTGATCAGCACCACGGCGTCCTGCGCCGCCAGCAACTCGCCGGTGAGCGGCTGCGAGTCGAGCTCCGGCAGGTCGGCCCAGGTGCGCATGGCGGGCGCTCGCGGGATGTGCGGATCGTGGTAGGAGAGCTCGGCGCCGCGCTCGTTGAGCATCGACAGCACCTCGAACGCCGGGCTCTCGCGCGGATCGGCGACGTCGGGCTTGTACGCCAGGCCGAGGATCAGCACGCGGCTGCCGGCCAGCGATCGGCCGCGCGCGGTGAGCGCCGCCTCCAGCTTGTCGACCACGTAGCGGGCCATCTTGAGGTTGATCTCTCCGGCCAGCTCGATGAAGCGCGGCGCGGGCCCCGACTGGCTGGCCTTCCAGGACAGGTAGAACGGGTCGATCGGGATGCAGTGGCCGCCCCAGCCGGGGCCTGGGTTGAAGCGCATGAAGCCGAACGGCTTGGTGGCGGCGGCGTCGAGCACCTCCCAGATGTCCACCCCCATGCGGTCGTAGATCAGCTTGAGCTCGTTGACCAGCGCGATGTTGACGGCGCGGAAGATGTTCTCGGTGAGCTTGGTGGCCTCGGCCGCCTCGGCGCTCGACACCCGCACGGTGGCGACCACGGCCTGGTCGTAGAGAGTCTGGGCGAGGTTGCCCGACAGCGGGTCGACGCCGCCAACCACCTTCGGGATGGTGGCGGTGCCGAACTCCCGGTTGCCGGGGTCCTCACGCTCCGGGGAGTAGGCGAGGAAGAACTGTTCGCCGCACACCAAGCCCGACGCCTCGAGCCGGGGCTGCAGCTCGTCGCGGGTGGTGCCGGGGTAGGTGGTGGACTCGAGCACCACCAGCTGCCCGGGCCGCAGCGCCGCCGCGATGGCGTCGGCCGTGCCGAGCACCGCCGACAGGTCCGGCGTGCGGTCCTCGGCGAGCGGCGTCGGCACGCAGATGATCAGGGCATCGGGCTCGCCCAGGCGGGCCGCGTCGCTGGTGGCCTCGAACCGTCCGCTGGCGAGCGCCTGGCGCAGATCGCTGCCGTCCAGGTGGTCGATGTAGATGTCGCCGTCGGCCAGCCGGGCGACCTTGTGCTCGTCGATGTCGTAGCCGAGCACCCGGAAGCCGGCGCGGACGAAGGTCTGGGCCAGCGGCAGGCCGACGTAGCCCAGGCCCAGGATGCCGAGCCTCACCTCGCGCCGCTCGAAGGCGGTCCGAAGCTCGCTCGCCAGGGAGTCCTTGCTCTGCACGTGAAACGGCGGCCGGTAGCTCCGGCCGCCAGCGGTTCCTGCGTGCCAGCCGGGGCGGCCGGCGTCGGGTGAATCGTCGGAGCAGGCTACGGCTGCTGGGGCGTGACCTCTTCGGGCTGCTGACCGGCGATCAGCACGCCGCCCGCCGCCAGCGGCCAGAGACCGGCCACCACGCAGGCGCGGCAGCACTCGTCGGGGTGCAGCACACGCTGCCAGCTGATGCGCGTCACCACGCCGTCGCACAGCCAGTGGAACAGGCAGCGGTTGGCCTGCACCTCGGTGGTCTCGCCGACGGTCAGGTTGGTGGCCCAGCCCAGCTCGCGGCGGGTGAGCGGCGCCTCGCACTGGTCGCGCTCCAACACCTGGACCAGCTGCGTGTTGCTTCGGCCCAGGAGCTTTTCAGTGGCGTCGTACACCGCCACGTAGTACTCGGCGGCCTCCTCTTCCTGCTCCTCCAGCCAGTTCTCGAGCCAGTCGCGGTCGCGGCCCTTCATCCAGTGGCGGTCCTTGAGCACCTCCCACCAGTCGTCGGTCAGCAGGTGCTGCTTGCGGTCCTCCGGCTTGGGGAAGACCGACCAGTAGGCGCCACCGCCCCTGGCCCACATCTCGTTGTAGTAGAAGGCGCCGACCGGGTTCAACCGGCGGAAGTACAGCCGCACGCTGGCGGCGGCGACGTCGGGCTCGACCTTCGCCTTGAGACTGGCGTTGAGCTCGTTGGGCAGACACTTCAGCTCGCCCACGGTGACGGTGGGCTGCGAGGCCAGGGCCGGAACCGCAACGGCCAACGCCACAAACGGGATCATTCTCTTGAAGACCATAGCCCGTACCCTCCCTTGGCTGGAGCGTTGATCCACAGCTTACGCTCCCGGGCGGCCGCCCGTCAAATCAGCGCCGGCCGGCGGCGGACGGTCAGCCGCCGCCGAGAATACGGGCTACGTAGGAGTCGACGAACGCGCTGCGCTCGAGCCGCGGCACCAGTGGGCGCAGGATCTCGGCCGCCAGCCGGCGATCGCCGGTCTCGTACAGCGCCACCGCATAGTAGAAGGCAAAGCGCGGCTCGCGGCCCGTCGGATCGCCGGCCCGACGCAGATAGGCGAGGGTGCGCGGCCAGTCGGAGGACAAGTAGGCGGCTTCGGCCGCCACCAGCTGAGCGGCCGCCCACTGCGGGTGCCGGTTGGCCAGGGCGGCGGCCCCGGCCAGCGCGGCCCGCGTCTCGTCGAGGCTGTTGGCGGTCGCCAGGCGCGTCGCGAGAGCCTCCAGCTCGACCCTGTCGCTGGCGGAGGGCTCGCCGCCGGCCGGGCTAGCAGTTGCCCCGCCGGCGGCGGGTGGGTCGGACGGCGGACCCGCGGGCGGTGGTGTCGTAGTCGGGGGTGTCGCGGCCGGGGGCGTCGTGGTCGGCGGCGTCGTGGCGGCCGGGTCGCTCGGCGAAAGCTCGGGCGGGGACTCGCCGGTGGTCGGTGCTCCGGCGGCTGGCGCCGGTGCCTCGACGTCGGCCCCGGCCTTGCTCTGGATCCGCCGCTCGAGCTTCGCCACTCGCTGGCGCGAGGTGGGCGGCAGCTCGGCAAGCAGAGCGGCCGCCTCCGTCCAGCGGTCCTCGCGCACCAGACAGCCGAGGTGGAACTCGCCGGCCGTGGCGGTGGGCGCCGGGCAGGCGCCGCGTGCCGGTCGCGCCGGGCAGGCGCCGGCGCCCTCGGCGGCCCGTTCGCGCAGGCAGGCGGCGGCCGGCTCGCCGGCCGCCGGCAGGCGGTCGAGCCAGTCGAGGGCGCGGGCCGGCCGCCCCTGGTCGAGCTCCAGCCGGGCCAGCTCGGTCAGCAGCTCGGGACGATCCCCTTCGCTCTCGACCCGGCGCCGAAGCTCGCGCCGGCGCTCGCGCGGCGAGGCGGCAGGGACCGGCTCGTCGGCGCTGGCGGCCAGGCGGCTGAAGGCGGGCAGCGCCTGCAGCGTTGCGGGCGGTACCCAGCGCACCAGCAGCTGCTCGAAGCTCGTCCGCAGGTCGGCGTCGAGCGCTGCCGCCGCGTAGGCGCCGAAGCGGGTGTCGGCCTCCACCAGCCGGTCGAAGGTGTCCCGGAAGCCGCGGCGGTCGCCGAGTGCCGCCTGGGACAGCGCCAGCCGCACCAACCCCTGGGCCAGCAGCGGTGGCTCCTCGAGCAGGCCGAAGCAGGCGATCTCGAGCTCGAGGACGGAGTCCTCGTGGTCTTCGCGCTCGGCCGCTTGGATGCCGGCCTCGAGCCGCTCGAGGTAGAACGGGTCGGCTGCCGGCGCTGCCGCGGCGAAGGCGAGCGACAGCGCCGCGATCACCGCCGAAAGGTGCGGGAATCCGAGTCTGCGCATCATGCCGGCAACTGGCGGTTCTCGATCACCGCCGACGGGTTGGTGAGGGTGAGGTCATCGGCCATCTGTTCTCCCCATCGCTCGCCGATCAGCGCGCGCGCTCTCGCCAGGCCGGGCCGGCGCCAGCGCACGCCGTGAGCGTCCGAGGCCACGAAGTGAACCAGCCCGGAGTCCAGCAGCCGGTGGGTGGTCTCCTGCGCCGTCCGCCCGAACTTGCCGGTCAAGCTGCCCGCCGTCACCTGCAGCAGCGCTCCGGCGTCCACCAGCGCGGCGACGGCTTCGAGATCGCCGCTCAGCGACGGCAGCAGCTCCGGATGGGCCAGGATCGGCCGCCAGTCGGCCAGCTTCAGCTCGAACACCAGCTCGAGCGGGTCGGGTCCCAGGCCGCCGTGGTCCAGCTCCAGCAGCAGGTAGCGCGACTCGGCCAGCGGCAGCAGCCCGGACGCCTCGAGGTCCTCGAGGTCGGTCAGCAGCTCCGAGTCCACCCGGATCTCGGCGCCGAGCAGCAGCCGCGGCCCCGTGGCGAGCTGCTCCTGGAGCTCGCGTAGCAGGCGTTTGAGCGTGGGGGCGTCGCGGTTGGACCACTGCGGGTGGCGCTGGTGGGGCGTAGCGACCAGTGTCTGGCAGCCGTCGTCCGCCGCCCGGCGGCACAGCCCGAGCGCTTCCTCGGCGCTGCCCGGCCCGTCGTCGACGCCGGGCAGCAGGTGGACGTGCAGGTCGATCATCAGGCTGCCGAATCGACCGCGGTCTGCTCTTCGCTGTACGATTCGTAGCTCGCGTAGTAGTAGTAGCGGCGGTCGGCCCCGCGGCCCCGGCGCGGCTGGTAGCGGTTGAGCAGCATACCCAGGATCCGCACGTTGGCCATGCGCAGGCGGTCGCGGCAGGACCTGGCCTCCTCCCGCAGCACCTTGCCCGCCCGGAAGCACAGCAGCACGCCGTCGCTCAGCTTGCCGGTCAGGATGGCGTCGGTCACCGCCAGCACCGGCGGCGAGTCGATGATCACGAAGTCGAACCGCTGGCGGGCCTCCTGAACGAAGTCGAGCATCGGGTCCGAGGCCAGCAGCTCCGAGGGGTTGGGCGGATGCGGTCCCGAGGGGCAGAGCGTGAGGTTGGGAACCGCGGTCGCGTGCAGGCAGCGCTCGAGCTGCCCCCCCTCGGTGAGGAAGTTGACCAGGCCGACCCGGTTCGAGACCTTGAGCACGCGGTGCAGCCGGGCCTTGCGCAGGTCGGCGTCCACCAGCAGCACCTTGCGACCGAGCTGGGCCATCACCACCGCCAGGTTGACGGCAGTGGCGGTCTTGCCCTCGGCCACCTCGGCCGAGGTGATGGTGACCGTCCGCAAGCCGCCGGCCGTCGACAGCAGGAGAGCGGTGCGCAGTGCGCGGTATGCCTCCGAGACGCCGATGCGCGGCCGGCTCTCGGGCACCAGCTCGATCGTGGTGGGCCGTGAATCGCCCGCGCCGCCGCTCTCCGGTTTGCCTTTCTTGCGGCGGCGGCGCCCGTAGCCGTAGCCGTAGCCGTAGCTGCGACCGCTCTCCGACATGTCGGGGATGACCGCCAGCACCGGCAGCTCGAGCAGCCGCTCCAGCTCCGCGGCGCTCTTGACGGTGCGGTCGAGCAGGTGCAGCAGCAGCACCAGTCCGATGCCCAGCATCATGCCGGCCGAGCCGCCCACGGTCAGGTTGTTCTCGAGCGATGGCCGGAACGGGGCGCCGGGCACCAGTGCTCGGTCGACCACCCGCACGTTGGATTCGCGGGTGCTGGTCAGGCTGGCGCTGACGCCGGTCTCCGACAGCCGCTGGAGGAGCTGGTCGAGCAGCTTGCGCTCGTTCTCGACCTCCATGCCGAGGTTCTTGTACTCGACCGACACCGCGCCGAGATCGGCCGCCTCCTGCTTGACACGCTCGATCTCGTTGGCCAGCGACTGCTCCTGGCGGATGGCGGTCTGCAGCTCGGCGTAGGCGGCACGCCGTACGCGGTCGGCTTCGTCGGCGACCGCTTCGGCCAGGCTGCGGCGGCCGCGCTCGATCTCGCCCTGTAGCTCCACCATCTCCGGCCAGTCCGGCTTGTAGGTCTGCAGCTTGACCTCGTACTCCCGCTCTTTTCGCAGCAGCTCCTGGGTGAGCTGGCTGACGATGCTGCTGGAGCTCAGGGCCGCGACCTGGGCGTCACCGCTGGCGATCAGCTGCCGGTAGCGCGCCTCTCTTTCCAGCCGGTTGGCGGTGGCGGCACTACGGTCGCCGTTGAGGCGCTCGAGGCGCTGCAGCGTGACGCTGGTGCCGGCGTCGGTGCCGCCGATGTCCGAGCCCAGGCCGTACTCGCGCAGGCGTTGCTCCTTGGCTTCCAGGCCTCGCTTCAGCGAGTCGACCTGGTCGGCCAGGAACCCCGAAGCCCTGCTCACGGTTTCCGAGCGCGTCTCGATGCCCCAGTCGATGAAGGTGTCGGCGACGCCGTTGACGATGCGCGCGGCGAGCTCGGGATCGGTCGAGACGTAGCTCAGGTTCACCAGCTCGGTGCCGCCGACCGGCGAGACCGAGAGCCCCGCGAGCAGCTTGTTCGCCAGTCCGGCGACGGCACGATCGTCGGCGCCCGGGGCCAGCTCGTCGCCGAGGTCGTGATCGCCGCCCGGGTTGAACAGCGGGTCCTCGTCGAGCCGCAGGTTCCTGACGACCCGCTCCGCCAGGCCTCGGCTGCGCAGCAACCGGTACTGAGTCGGGTAGTACTTCATGCCCGCCCACGCCTCGAGCCACGGGTTTGAGGTGCCGCTGACGCTCAGCAGGCTGCGCTGCTCGATCTGGATGGTTGTGGCGGCCTGGTATTGCGACTCGGTGGCGAGAAACTGGCCGAGCGCCAGCGCCAGCCCGAGCACGGTGATCAGCAGGATCAGGCGCCAGCGGCCGAGGATCAGCCGGGTGTACTGACCGATGTCGAAGCCGTGGTCGCCCGTCGCCGCGACATCCGGCTGCTCGTTCTCGAGCGCTTCGAACTCCTCGAACCTCACAGGAACGATTCCTTGACGACGATCAGGTCTCCGGGTCGCAGCTCCGGGTCGTTCTCGTGGCCGGCGAGAATGCGCTTGACGTGGGCCACGATCTCTCTCATCCGGCCGTCGGGGCCTTTGCGCTTGATCAGCACCCGGTTGGATGCTCGCTCGGTCAGCCCGCCGGCGCGTGCCAGCACGGCCAGCAGAGTGATGCGATCGGTGCTCTTGAACGTCACCGCTCCCGGCTGGTTGACCTCGCCCATCAGCAGCACAGAGACCTCCTGCGCCGGAGGCACGTTGATCACATCGTCGGCGAAGATGGGGATGTTGACCCGCTGGTCGCCGCGGATCATGAGGTCGTTGACCGAGATCTCGAGCTGATCGTAGAGGCCGTTCTCGGCACGCCGCAGGACGTAGATGACGTCGCCCCGGTTGTCGCTCAGACCGCCGGCTTCGGTGAGGGCCTGGAAGAGGGTCCAGCGCCCTGACAGCTCGAGGCTCCCCGGCCGCTTGACGGCGCCGATCACCGAGATCGGCTTGGACTTGAACTCCCGGATCTCGACGATCACGGAGGCCCGCTGCAGGTAGCTGGCCTCGAGCTGCTGCTTCAGCTCGGCCGCGATCTCGTCGACCGTCAGGCCCTCGACCGGGAACTCCCCGAGCAGCGGCAGCCGGACCACGCCGCGCTCCGAGACCCGCCGGTCGACGTTGAGGCTCGGCTCCTCGAACACCCGGATCTCGAGCAGGTCCTTGGGCCCCACGCGGTAGCTGCGCTCCTCGCCGCTTTCCTGGCCGGCCAGCGCGAGCGGTACCAGCAGGGCGGTCAGGGCAGCTATCGAGGCCCGGCGGGCGTGACGGCGCATCGTTCAAGTCTACAACAGCGTCCGGCCGCTACCTACGGCCGCACCCGCCGTTCGCCGCGGCCCCAGCCAGGGCCGGTTGCCGCTTCCCCCGGCGTACCGGGCGCGCGACCGCGGTCAGTCGGGGAGGAGGCTGAACCCCGCCAGCTCGATCGCGGTGCTGACGCGGTTGGCGGACCGGTCGAGCTCGGGCAGCGGCGACCGGTACTCGATGCGTGCGGCGCCGAAGGTGAAGGTCAAGCGGCGGGTGAGAGCCAGCTCGAACCCGCCGCCGTAGGCTTCGACGTCGTCGATTCGCGTCGTCACCGACGAACTGGCGGTGCGAAAGGTGTTGTCGCCGGTGTCGTAGAAAAGCTGCAGGGTAAGCCGCTCGCTGCGCGGCAAGCTGATCGCCAGGCCGAACCGCTCCTCCTCGTAGTAGCTGCCGGAGTCCCGCGCCGAGTAGACCAGCGTGCGGTAGAGGTAGGGCGAGAGGCTGAGCCGGGGCGTGATCTCGAACCCGAGCTGCAGCCGGCCCGCATTCAGGCGGCTCTTGAGGCCGGAGTCGAACTCGATGGAGTGGGAGTTGGCCGTCAGCTGCACGTCGAGCCGGTTGCCGTCGAGGGCGATCTCGAGGCTCGGCCCGAACGAGCTGTTCGAGCGCGTCGCCCCCGGGTCGGAGAAGTCCGCCTCCGACGACTCCGCTCCCAGCCGGATCCGCAGGCCGTTGGTCAGGGTGTAGCCGAGTCCCAGCCGGGCGACGCGCTCGGTACGGTCGAGGCTCTCGACACGGCGCGACGCCAGCAGGGGGTCGCGTACGCTGTAGCCGCTGTCGCTGCTGCTGAAGCTACCGACCAGCTGCCACGGGCCGCGCACGTCGAGGGCGAAGCCGATGCTACCGCCGGTCGAGCTGATCTCGGTGGGCACGTCGAGCTCGGAGTTCAAGAAGCGCTCCACCGTAACCTCGCGACCGCTCAGCTCGAGCTCGAGCCGGTTGAGGGTGACCTGCGCGCGCGCCCCCACGTTCCAAACCAGGCTGCGCAGCTCCTGCCGCTCCCGCCACCAGGTGTAGCTGGGAAGCACGAAGCCGGAGAGGACGGTCTTTCGCCCCACCGGCAGAAAGACGTTCAGCCCCGCGCTCAGGGTGCCGCGCAGGTCGGAGACGGATTCGCTGCCTTCGGGGGTGGCGAACACGTTGTCGACCCAGGCCAGGTTGCCGAGGGTCAGCAGCGGGTCGATCCTCAGGGGGCCCAGCCGCCAGCGGGCGTCGTCCGCCGCTGCCGCGTCGGACGCCTCGAGCGAATCCAGCTTGCCGGGCGGCCGGTACTGCGAGAACTGGGCCGCAACCGGGTCGGCGCCGGCTGCCACCGCCAGTGCGACCAGGAGCAGCGAGTAGACTGCGTGCCGCGCGCATGTTCCGCCGTTGGCCATCGATCGCCCCCCGAGAGGCGGCATGATAGCGCCTGACGGCTACCGGTGGACGGTCGCCGCAGTCCTGCTGGTGGCGGTGCTGGTGTGGGCGCCGCTGCCCTACGGCAGCGTGACGCCCGGCGGCGAGCTGCTCGTCCGGCTGGCGGCCTGTCTGCTGCTGGGCGTGGTCCTGTGGGGCGCCGCGAGCTGGCGCGAGCTGCGCCCCGTGGTGTGGCCGGCGGGAGCCGTGGCCGCGCTGGCCGTGCTCGGCTGGCTGCAGGCGGCCCCCTGGCCGGCGGGTTTGGTAGCCCTGCTGTCGCCGGAGCGGCTCCGCATCGAGCGGCTGGCCGAGCAGACCGCCGGCGTGGCGCCCGCGGGCTGGGTGCCGCTGTCGCTGGCGCCCGAGGTGAGCCGCTCAACCGCGCTGAGCATCGCCTCGGTCGCGGCGGTGCTGCTGGCGGCCGCGGCGGTCGGCAGCCGCCGCCGCGGCCGGCGGTGGATCGCGGCGGCGCTTTTCGCCGGCGCCGTGCTCCAGCCGGCGGCCGGTGCCCGGCGGCTGCTGGCGGGCGTGCCCGAGGCGACGCCCGGCTCGGCCCTGGCCGAGCCTACCAACCGGCTGATCGGTAGCTTCGTCCACCCCAACCAGCTCGCCCTGCTGCTCGAGATCGCCCTGGCCGTGGCGGTGGCCGTCGTCTGGTGGGCCTGGAGCGGCGCCCGGCGGCGCGGTCCCGACGGCATCGGGCCGGGCCACCTGGTCGGCGCTGTGCTGCTGCTCGCCGCCCTCGCCGTGTCGCTGGTGCTGACGCGGTCGCGTGCTGGAATCCTGGGCGCTGCTGCTGCGGCGGTGGTGCAGTCGGGGGCGCTGCTCGTGGCGCTCGGCTTCCGGTGGCGGCGGCTGGCGATCCTGGCGGGCGGCGCGGCGGCGGTCGGGGCCGTCGCCCTGACGGTGCTGAGGCGGCCGCTGGGCCGGTTGCTCGAGACGCCGCTGGGCGAGCTCGTCTGGGCTCAGCGAGCCGAGGTCTGGTCGGAGACCGTCGAGCTCTGGACCCGCTTTCCGCTGGTCGGCTCCGGCCTCGGCACGTTCGCCGACGGTCTGCCGCTGGTGGAGTCGGCAGCCTTGACGGGCGGTACCTGGCTGCACGCGCACAACCAGTGGGTCGAGCTGCTGGCGACCGGCGGCGTGCTCGGCGCCGCGGTGGTGGCTGTCGGGCTGGTTGCGCTGGTGCGGCGCCTGGCGGCGGTGCTCGGATCCGCCATCGCCACCGAGGAGCGAGCGGCGGCGCTGGCGGCACTCGGCGCGCTGACCGCCGCCGGGGTGCACGAGCTGTTCGACTTCAGCCTCACCGCGCCGGCCAACGCCATTGCCCTGGCGGCGGTGTGCGGTGCCGCGGCGGGCGTTCCGCTCATCCAGCCGCTTCGAAGCGGGCCGCGCCCGGACCGAGGAACCGACCTGTCGGGATCGCCAGCTGGAGACGGTGGCCGCCTGCCGGAAACTCCCCGTTGACGACGAGCCGCGCGCCCGGGGCTGCCGGGTAGACGCCCAGCAGGTCGCCGTCCCATCGCAGCTCGACGATGCCGGGACCGCTGCCGGTCAACCCGACGACCAGCCGGTGCCGCGGTTCGGGCAGGTACAGCTCGCGGCTGAACAGTCTGGGCGCCGGGGTCTGCCAGTCGGCGAAGCTCACCGAGCCGCCGGCCAGCCGCTCGAGCGCCAGGCGGGCGTCGGAGAGCAGCCGCCGATCGCCCGCTGCTTCGCCGACTCCGAGCGCCGCCAGCCAGTAGCCGGCACCGGCCGGCCGCGAGCTGCGCAGTGCCTGGAGGGCCAGATCCGGCCGGCGCGGCAGCAGGGCGCGTGCCTTGAGCACGAAGTAGGCGTCCCAGCCGGGTGTCCCCGGAACCGCCTCGCGGCGCTCGATCCCGTCGGCGGCGTCCAGCCGCTCCGCCACCACCGCAGCCGCCGCCTGCCTGGCGGCCTCCGGTGGCTCGACGAGTCGGGCCAGCCGACCGATCGCCGGCGCCTCCACCGGGCACGACCGCAGCCGGCACACTTCCAGCACCCAGTCCAGCCAGCGGCCCAGAGACTCCCGGTCCCACGTCTCGAGCGGACCGCCGGGCAGTTCGCGCAGGACCCTCGTAAGGTACGGAAGGTGCCCCGGCGAAGGCGAGCTGCGGGCGACCGCCTGCAGGTAGTGCCGCCGTGCCATGCGGCTGTCTCCGCCTCGCCGCCGCCGGCTCCCCTCGTCGAGCAGCTGCCGGATGAAGGCCTCGTTGGACTGGTGCCATCGGCCGCGGACGTAGGCGACTCGCTCCCAGTCCTCGTTGGCGCCGAACACTCGCTGCAGCCGATCCCAGGCCCAGTGCTCGTCAGGCACGACCGACAGCGCGCTGGAGAACGAGGGCGCAAGGCGAAGCCAGACCTCGATCAGACGGTCGAAGGTGGCCGGATCGCGCAGCGCCGCGGCCAGCAGCTCGCGCGCCTGCTCCCGCCTATCCTCCCCCAGCCGCGACCAGTTGCCGAGGTAGGCCGACGCCAGGAACCGTGCCGGCTCCGGCTGCGCCGGGGCCAGCTCGCGGGCGGCGCGCAGCGGCTGCTCCCAGGCCTCGGCCTCGACCATCAGCCGCCGGTCATCGCTACGGCTCCGTTCGAGGTAGGTGGCGGCGCCGACGACCATCCAGGCGGTCCACGAGGCCGGGCGGCGGGCGGCGGCCTCGGCGGCCAGTTGGCGGGCGCTCGCCAGCCGCGCGACACCGCCTTCGGCGGCCGCCCGGCGCTCGGCCTCGGGCAATTCGAGCAGCCAGCTCCGGTCCAGCTCTGAGGCCAGGATCAGCCGGGCTGCGAGCAGCTTGGCACGCTCACGGTCGATCTGGCGTCGCAGCTCGGCGGCGGCGGCGGGCTGGCGCTCGACCAGGCCGTAGCTGGCCAGCAGTTGGTAGAGTCGCCGCTGCTCGCGGGACCAGGCCCGATGATCGAGGACGCTCAGCACCGCCAGCCCCAGCGCCAGGGCGGCGATGGCGGCCCGTCGAACCGTCGGCAGGCTGGGCGGGTGCGGCGGCATGCGCGGTCAAGATGGTAGCCGAGCCGTCCCGCCGCGCGCCGCGCGTCGCCTACCTGCCGGCCGCGCTGTGGTCGGTGCTGCTGGCGGTCCTTCTGCTGGCGCCGGGCTCGCGGCTGCCGCGTGCACCATCGCTCGCCTTGCTGGACAAGGTCGCTCATGCCGCGCTGTTTGCGGTCGAGACGGTGCTCGTGGCGAGGGCCGCCACGGCTGCCGGCGCGGCGCGGCCGCTGCTGGCGGCGGCCGCCGTCGCGGGCGTCTACGCGCTGGTGCTGGAGCTCGCCCAGAACTGGGTTCCGGGGCGCGTGCTCGAGGCCGGCGACGTGGTCGCGGGCCTGGCCGGGGTGGCGCTGGCGGCGGTGGTGCTGGCCGCCCGCGAGCGGCGGGCGAGGGGAGGCGGCGGTGGCTGAGAGCCGCCGCGGCTACGCCGTCCCGGAGCGCGTGCTGTTCCGCAAGCTGGACGACGAGATCGTCCTGCTCGACCTGGACTCGGGCGAGTACTTCAGTTTGAACGACACCGGCGCGCGGGTGTGGGAGCTGGTGGGCGAGGGCCTGGCGGCGGAGGAGATCGCCGACCGCTTGGCCCGCGAGTTCGCGGTCACCCCCGAGGTGGCCATCGAGCACGTCCGCGACCTGTGCACCGAGCTGCTCGCCGCCGGCCTCCTCGAACAGCGGTGACAGGATACAAATCACCTTCCTGAGCATAAGTATCCTGTCACCGGTGTCGGGTGGCAACCGGCTATATAATCGGGCGTTCCGAGCGGGCGCATCGGCGCGCCCGGACCCACCGCCATGAAGGTCATCGAACACCTCGAGCGCGCCAGCTCGCCGCCGATCAGCTTCGAGATCATCCCGCCGCTGAGGGGCGGCAACCTGCCCGGTCTGCTCACGCTGATCGAGGACCTGTCGCGCCACCGGCCGCCGTTCATCGACATCACCAGCCACGCGGCCGAGGTGGTCTACGAGGAGACGCCGCGCGGCATCGTGCAGAAGATCAAGCGCAAGCGGCCCGGAACGCTCGGCGTCTGCGCCCTGATCCAGAACAAGTACGGCATCGACGCGGTGCCGCACGTACTGTGCCACGGCTTCACCCGCGAGGAGACCGAGGACTTCCTGATCGAGCTGCAGTACCTGGGCATCGACAACGTGCTCGCCATCCGCGGCGACGATAGCGGCTACCGCAAGCCGCTCAAGCCCGGCCGCAGCATCAACGAGTACGCCGAGGACCTGGTGCGCCAGATCGCGGCCATGAACCGCGGCCAGTACCTCGAGGAGGAGCTGCTCGACGCCCAGCCGTCGGACTTCTGCATCGGCGTCGCCGGCTACCCCGAGAAGCACTTCGAGGCCCCCAACGTCGAGACCGACGTGCGCTACACCAAGGCCAAGGTGGACGCCGGCGGCGAGTACATCGTCACCCAGATGTTCTTCGACAACCGCCACTACTTCGACTTCGTCGAGCGCTGCCGCGAGGCGGGCATCACGGTGCCGATCATCCCGGGGCTCAAGATCCTCACCTCCAAGAAGCAGCTGCGCACCATCCCGCGCAACTTCTACTGCGAGATCCCCAGCCGGCTGGCCGACGAGGTGGAGGCGGCCGAGGGCCGCAAGGCGGTGGTCGAGGTGGGTGTCGAGTGGGCCTGCCGGCAGTCCGCCGAGCTACTCGAGGGCGGCGCGCCGTCGCTCCACTTCTACGTCATGCAGAGCGCCACGGCGGTGTCGAAGGTGATGCGCCGGCTGGCCAGGCGCAAGCTGGTGGCGCAGCCGGCCGACTGACCGGCCACCGCCGCTAGCGCAGCAGCCGTACGGTCACGAACGCCTCCGCCGCGGCCATGCCCATCTGGCTGCCGCGCCAGCGCGCCAGCGCCTCGAGCGCCTCGAGCGAGCGCGCGTCGGGCGCCGGCCGGAGCTGGCTCTCGTAGCAGGCGGCGGCGCGCAGCTTGAGCTCGAGCTCGGCGGAGATGTCGACCCAGCAGGTCGGCAGGAACCCCGGCTCGACGTAGGGCGCGTTCCAGTGGGTCTCCGAGACGGTCTCGTAGCAGTGCACCTCGCGCACCCGCCGCCCGTGCTCAGCGGACGGCCGCCAGGCGACCGACAGCGAGTGGAAGATCTCGCGGTGGTCCTTGTGCAGGTCGAACGGGAACGGCACGTACAGCACGTCGGGCGCCACCTCGCGCACCAGCCGGTCGGTGACCTGGTTGAGCCGCCAGGGCGGCTCCTCGGCCACCCGCGCCGCCGGCACCTCCTCGAACACCAGCTCTTCGACTCCCAGCACGTCCATCGCCCGGCGCGCCTCGGCGCGCACCGTCTGCCAGCTCTCGGGCCCCCACAGCGGGTGGGGATCCGGGCCGTGGCCGGTGAGGACCGCTACCGTCACCCGCTGCCCCGCGGCGGCCAGCCGCGCCAGCGTGCCGCCCATGCCGAGCGTCTCGTCGTCGGCGTGGGGCGCGATCACCAGCACCCTGCCGCCGGGCTCCTGCGACCGTTCGCGGCCACTCATCGCAGCACCTCCTCGGGCTCCTCGGCCACCGGCCGCTCGGGCTTCTCGATCAGGAACGGCCCGATCGCCAGCGCGTCCAGGCCGGTGGACCAGAAGGTCCGGAAAGCGTCGCGCGGGCTGCACACGATCGCTTCGCCGCGCACGTTGAACGAGGTGTTCAGCACCACCGGCACGCCGGTGCGCTCGGCGAACGCTTCGAGCAGGCGGTGGTAGAGCGGATGGGAGTCGCGGTCGACCGTCTGGGCGCGCACCGTGCCGTCGACGTGCACCACCGCCGGCAGCTTCCGGCGCGCCTCCTCGGTGGCCTCGAACGCCAGGATCATGTACGGTGCTTCGTCGGCGCCGGCGAGAAAACGGCCCGCCGACTCGACCGTCAGGCTGGGGCAGAACGGCCGCCAGTACTCGCGGAACTTGATCGCGCCGTTCACCCGGTCGCGGCTCTCGACGGCGCGCGGGTCGGCCAGGATCGAGCGCCCGCCGAGCGCCCTCGGCCCGGCCTCCATCGGCCCCTGGAACCAGCCCACCACCCGGCCTGCGGCGAGCAGCTCGGCGGTCTCCCTGCAGACGTCGTCGCACCGCCGGTAGCGGTAGCCGCAGGCGCGGATCTGGTCCTCGATCGCGTCGTCGTCCCACGACGGGCCGAGGTAGAGGTGGCGGAGCGGCGGTGGCCGCCGGCCGCTCGCCGCCACCTCGCGCTCGAGGCAGGCGCCGATGCCGAGCCCGCTGTCGCCGGGCACCGGCAACGGCCAGACCCGGCGGAACAGCCCGCTCCTCGCCAGCCGGCTGTTCATCTTGACGTTGAGCCCGACGCCGCCGCCGATACACAGGCTGTCGAGCCCGGTCTGCTCGCGAAAGTGGCCGGCCAGACGCAGCACGTGCTCCTCCAGCGCCCGCTGGGTCTCGAAAGCCAGCTGCTCGTGCACCGTCTCGATCGGTGCGCCGCCGAGCCGCGGCGGCACGCCCAGCAGCTCCACCAGCTCGTCGGTGAACCGTCGCGACCAGGTGTGGTCGCCGTGGTGGATGTAGCGCGGCTCGAGCTCGTAGTCGAAGCCGTTGGGCCCGGCGTGCAGCACCCGCTCGAGCTTGCGGCGCAGCTCGGGGTGACCGCTGCCGTAGGCGGCCAGCCCCATCACCTTGTACTCGCCGTCGTAGGCGCGGAACCCCAGGTGCTCGGTGAGGGCGGCGTAGAACCAGCCCAGCGAGTGGGGGATCTCGATCCGCCACAGCCGCTCTAGCTCGCTGCCGTGGCCGTGCCACACGGTGGTGCAGTCGCTGTCGCCCGAGCCGTCGATGGTCAGCACCAGCGCCTCGTCGACCGGCGACAGGTAGAAGGCGGCGGCGGCGTGGGTGCGGTGGTGGGGGGTGAACTCGAGCGGCGGCACCGCCTCGGGCGCCACGCCGAACCAGCGCACCAGCTCGTCCTGGAGCCGGCGGCGCAGCCGGTCGGGCCGGAACCACGACAGCACGCCCTGCTGCCAGGCTCGTGTGCCGGCGTCCGGCGGGTAGCGCCGGTTGACGCCATCGAAGAACTCGCCCATGCCGCCGTCGGCGTAGCGCGGCGCGTCCCAGCCGTAGACGAAGGCGTCGACGTCGGCCAGCTCGACGTCGCCGAGCTCGAGGCAGGCGGCGATCGAGCGGATCGGGAACACCTCGGGGGCGTGCTTGTAGCGGATCAGCCGCTCCTCCTCGACGAACGCCCGCAGCTCGCCGTCGACGACCAGGCAGGCGGCCGGGTCGTTGCCGTGGAAGTAGCCGACCTGGATCACGCCGCGGCAAGTTATCAGAGCGCCGGCCGCGCCGCGGCGGCGGGACGCCCGCGGTCGCGTTTGACGCGCCGCGGCTGCTGGGCTAGGCTTGAGGCTGCATCAGGAGCGGTCCGGCACGGCCGGGCTCGGCAACCTGGGACGGACACCCAAGGTGCCATCTCGCCCACGGGCGAGGATGTGGCCGACGCGGTAGGCGCGGCAACCAAATGTCCGGCAAGGCCAACCCGCTTCGCGATGCTCCGAAGCGGGTTTCGTCCATGAGCGACAAGCGAGCGATGCGAGCGATCTTCGAGGCGGCCGAGCCGCCGCCGGTGCCGGCCGATCTCGAGGCGCGCTCGGCGGCGCTGGTGGAGGCGCTCGAGGAGCGCATCCTGGTGCTCGACGGCGCCACCGGTACCGGCCTGCAGGACGCCGATCTGAGCGCCGACGACTTCGGCGGCGTGGAGCTCGAGGGCTGCAATGAGAACCTCTGTCTCACCCGCCCCGACGTCGTCGACCGGCTGCACGACGGCTACCTGGCGGCCGGCGCCGACGTCGTCGAGACCAACACCTTCGGCGCCACGCCGCTGGTGCTGGCCGAGTACGGGCTGGAGGCGAAGGCGTTCGAGATCAACGCCCAGGCGGCGCGGCTGGCGCGCCGCGCCTGCGTCCGCCACGACGCGCCTGGACGGCCGCGGTTCGTGTGCGGCTCGCTGGGTCCGACCACCAAGGCGATCTCGGTCACCGGCGGAGTGAGCTTCGAGGAGCTCCAGGAGCACTACCGCGTGCAGGCGCTCGGGCTGATGGCCGGCGGCGCCGACTACCTGCTGCTCGAGACCTGCCAGGACACCCGCAACGTCAAGGCCGGCATGCTGGCCATCGAGCGCGCCTTCGGCGAGGCCGGCTGGCGGCTGCCGGTGGCGGTGTCGGTGACCATCGAGCCGACCGGCACCATGCTCGCCGGCCAGGACGCCGAGGCGCTGGCCATCTCGCTGGCGCACTACGAGCTGCTGTACTTGGGCCTCAACTGCGCTACCGGTCCCGAGCTGATGGCCGAGCCGCTGCGTACCCTCTCCGAGCTGGCGCGCACCCGGACCGCTTGCGTTCCCAACGCCGGCCTGCCCGACGAGGAGGGGCGCTATCTCGAGGGCCCGGAGGTCTTCTGCGAGGTGTTCAGCCGCTTCCTGGAGCAGGGCTGGCTCAACCTGGTAGGGGGGTGCTGCGGCACCACGGCGGGCCACATCCGCGCGCTCGTCGAGCTGGTGGCCGGTCGCCGGCCGCGCGCCATCCCGCACCACCAGCGGAGCCTGATCTCCGGCATCGAGGGCGTCGAGCTGACCGCCGACAACCGCCCTCTACTGGTCGGCGAGCGCACCAACGTGCTCGGCAGCCGCAAGTTCAAGCGGCTGGTCAAGGCCGGCGAGTGGGAGCGGGCGGCGGAGGTCGGGCGCGGCCAGGCACGGGCCGCGGCGCAGGTGCTCGACGTCTGCATGCAGGACCCCGACCGCGACGAGACCGCCGACATGGAGGCGTTCCTCGAACAGCTGGTCAAGATGGTCAAGCTGCCGCTGATGATCGACTCCACCGACCACGAGGTGATGGAGCGGTCTCTCACCTGGTGCCAGGGCAAGTCGGTGCTCAACTCGATCAACCTCGAGGACGGCGAGAGCCGCTTTGAGCGCGTGGCACCGCTGGCGCGCCGCTACGGCGCGGCGCTGGTGGTCGGCACCATCGACGAGCAGGGCATGGCGGTCACCGTCCAGCGCAAGCTCGAGATCGCGCGCCGCAGCTACGAGCTGCTGACCGAGGAGTACGGCATACCGCCCGAGGATCTGTGGTGGGACGCGCTGGTCTTTCCGTGCGGCACCGGTGACGAGGCCTACATCGGCTCGGCGGCGCGCACCATCGAGGGGGTGCGCGCGATCAAGGCCGAGTACCCGCTGACCAGAACCGTGCTTGGCATCTCGAACGTCAGCTTCGGCCTGCCCACAGCCGGCCGCGAGGTGCTCAACTCGGTCTTCCTCTACCACGCCACCCGCGCCGGGCTGGACGCCGCCATCGTCAACACCCAGCGGCTGGCGCGCTACGCCGAGATTCCGCAGGAGGAGCGCCGGCTGGCAGAGCGGCTGATCTACCTCGAGCCGGGCGACGTCGCCGGCAGCGAGGCGGCGGTGGCCGAGTTCGCGGCGCACTTCCGCGGCAGGAAGAGCGCTGTCGAGGCGCAGCCGCGCGCCGAGCTGCCGCTCGACGAGCGGCTGGCGCGGGCGGTCATCGAGGGCTCCAAGGAGGGTCTGACCGAGGACCTCGACACGGCGCTCGCCGACCCCCGCTGGCCCGAGCCGCTCGACATCATCAACGGCCCGCTGATGGCCGGCATGGCCGAGGTCGGCAGGCTGTTCAACGACAACCAGCTGATCGTCGCCGAGGTGCTGCAGAGCGCCGAGGTGATGAAGGCGGCGGTCTCCCACCTCGAGCCGCACATGGAGCGGCTCGAGAGCTCGAGCCGCGGCAAGGTGCTGCTGGCGACGGTCAAGGGCGACGTCCACGACATCGGCAAGAACCTGGTCGACATCATCCTGTCGAACAACGGCTTCGAGGTGGTCAACCTCGGCATCAAGGTCACCAGCGAGGTGCTGATCCAGGCGGCGCGCGAGCACCGGCCAGACGTCATCGGGCTGTCGGGGCTGCTGGTCAAGTCGGCGCAGCAGATGGTGCTCACCGCCGGCGACTTCCGTGCCGCCGGGCTCGAGGTGCCGGTACTGGTGGGCGGCGCGGCGCTCACCCGCCGCTTCACCCACCAGAAGATCGCCCCCGCCTACGGCGCGCTGTGCACCTACGCCAAGGACGCCATGCACGGCCTCGACCTGGTCGAGCGGCTGCTCGACCCCGAGCGCCGCGGCGCGCTCGAGGCCGAGATCGCCGAGCTGGCCGCCGCCGACGCAGCCGGCGCGCAGCCGGCGCGCTCGGCGCTCGAGGAGGTCGGCACCACCCGCAGCGCCACCGTCCGCACCGACCTGCCGGCGCCGCCGCCGCCCGACCTCGAGCGCCACGTCGCCGAGCTCGACCTCGACGAGGTGTGGCGCTACTTGAACTCGCAGATGCTGTACGGCAAGCACCTCGGCCTCAAGGGCTCGGTGCGCAAGCTGGCGGCCGACGGCGACCCCAAGTACCGCAAGCTCGAGCGGGTGATCGACGAGCTCAAGACCGAGGCGCGCGCCGGCGCCATGGCGGCGAGCGCGGTGTGGCGGTTCTATCCGGCGCGCGCCGACGGCAACCGGCTGCTGCTGGCCGATCCGGGCAGCGGCGCGGCCGCCGCCGAGTGGGAGCTGCCGCGGCAGGCCGGGCGCGACGGCCTCTGTCTGGCCGACTACGTGCTGCCGGCCGGCGACCATGTGGCGATGTTCGTCACCACCGCCGGCCGCCGCGTGCGCGAGCAGGTCGAGCGCTGGAAGGCCGAGGGCGAGTACCTCAAGAGCCACGCCTTCGCCGCGCTGGCGCTCGAGACCGCCGAGGCGGCCGCCGAGTACCTCCACCTCAGGCTGCGGCAGGCCTGGCGCATCGCCGACGGGGACGGCGGCGGCGTCTCAGACCTGCTCGCCGCCCGCTACCGCGGCAAGCGGTACAGCTTCGGCTACCCGGCCTGCCCCGACCTGGCGGGGCAGCGCCAGCTGTTCGCCGCCCTGGCGCCCGAGGAGATCGGCGTCGAGCTCACCGATGGCGACATGATGGAGCCCGAGGCCAGCGTTTCGGCGCTGGTCTTCCACCACCCGGACGCGCGCTACTTCGGGGTGTAGCCCAGCGCGCCGGCTCGCAGGAGACGTGGCGATGCCGAAGATCACGACCTTCCTGGCCTACCCGAGCGGGGCGGAGGAGGCGGCCCGTCTCTACGTGTCACTGTTCCCCGACTCGCGGATGGGCGAGATCACCCGCTACGGCGCCGCCGGACCGGGCGAACCCGGGAGCGTCATGACCGTCGCTTTCGAACTCGCCGGCCGCGACTACGTGGCGCTCAACGGCGGGCCGCACTTCGAGTTCACCGACGCCGTCTCGCTGGCGGTCGAGTGCGACAGTCAGGAGGAGATCGACCACTACTGGGAAGGGCTGTCGCGGGGCGGCGAGCAGGGACCGTGCGGCTGGCTGCGCGACCGCTTCGGCCTGTGGTGGCAGGTCAACCCCAGGGTGCTGGTCGAGAGGCTCGCCGACACCGACCCCGAGCGCTCCGCCCGGGTGATGGCGGCGCTGCTCGGCATGAAGAAGATCGTCATCGAAGAGCTCGAGGCGGCTTACGAGGGTCGATGAAGGGCAGAGCCCGCTCGACTGCCGGCCGGCTCGCGCGCGGGCCGGCGAAGCGGTCTAGGATGGGCCGACCATGAGCAGCTGGGGCCTCGCGATCGGGCTGGTGCTGGGCGCCGTCGCCGCCTTCGCCGCCGAACCGCCGCCCGAATGTCCCGAGACGGCGGTGCGCGACCTGCTGCCGGAGCTGGTGGCTCCGATGCGGGGCGAGGCGCCCATCTGGCTGGTCGACGGGTTCGCCACCGGCTACTGGACCGCGGCCGACGCGCCGGTCAAGACCCTGTGGGTGTTGTCCCGCGACGCCGGCGGTCCGCTGGTGGCGACCGGCCGCCGGCTGAGCGACGGCCAGCCGCTCCGCTTCCGGGACGCCACCGCCGACGCCCCCGGCGAGCGGCTTGTGGTCGCCGACCCTCTAGCGCGCTCGGTGGTGCCGGGTGGTGCGACGACCGAGGTGCTCGAGCGGTACGCCTTCGTGCCGAGCTACCTGATCTACCCGGCTCCCGGCTGCTGGCAGGTGACGGCGCGACTGGGGGAGCGGGAGCGCCGGATCGTCATCCACGTGCGCGCCGCCGGGCCGCTCGAGGTGTTCCTCGCCGAGGAGTCGCCGGCGCCCGAGCGCCGGGCGGTGAGCGTCCCTGCCACCGGCGAGACTCTCTACCTTCCGCCCACGCCGGTCCTCACCGCCGCCGACGTGGCGGAGGTGGAGATCGGCGAGGACGCCTTCGGACGTCCGACGCTCGAGCTGAGCTTCACTGCCGGGGGCTCCGCGAAGCTGCGCGAGGTCACCCGCGCGAACGTCGGCAAGCGCCTCGCCTTCGTGAGCGGCGGCGAGATCCTGACCGCACCTCTGATCTACCGGCCGATCGCCGACGGCGTGGCGGTTATCGGCGGCGAGGGCCTGGCAACCGAGATCGAGAGCCTGGCGGCGCGGCTGCGCCAGCGCTAGCGTCCGATGGACGAGACCCACTGGTTTCGCTACCCGGAGCCCGCCGCCACCGGGCTGATGGCCGAGGAGTGGCCAGAGCGCAGGCTGGCCGGCACCGGTTATCTCGAGCTTCAGTTCTTGTCCCGGACCGACTACTTCGAACCGTGCCGGTACTATCCGTGGCGGCAGCTCGAGATCCGTGGCTGCGAGCGGATCGCCTCGTCCCACCTCCACCGGCACCGCCTGACGCTCGGCAACGGTGGTGCCGCGACGCTCGAGCAGGCGACGCCGATCGGAGGCGAGGCGATCGGCCGGCGTGAGTTCGAGTGCGCCTGGCAGGAAGCGATGGCGGCGACCGCCGCCGCCTGGCAGGAGCTCGCGGACTCGTTGCCGCCTGGCTCGTGGGTGACGGGCGAGACCTACCGCTTCTACCCGCAGGGGGTCCTGGTCGACTTCGGCAGGGAGTTCCTGGGGTGTATCCCGCACCCTGCCTACCAGCGGTTCGGGCGGCAGCCCGAGCTCCTGCAAGTCGAGATTCCGGTCACCTGCCGGGTGCTCGAGCATGATCACCGCGACCAGTGGGTATGGCTGGAGCCGGAGA
>JBFGNS010000047.1:0-26386 GCA_041574955.1 Thermoanaerobaculia bacterium
CCGTGCTCACCCAGACCTCCTCTTGGGCGCTGCCCCAGACCGCTAGCGCGGCCCGAGCCAGCGCCTCCCCCCACCCGCAGATACGATGAGGAAACTAGAGCGCTTTCTGTCCACGGAATCGGGGCATCACCGCAGCGCCCTCTTACCGCTTGCCGGTCGGCGCCGCCATCCGCCCGCCCTGGGCCAGCTCGGGGGCTTCCTTGAGGCAGGTCCAGAGGATCTTGAGCGAGGTCCAGAACGCCTTGAGGCCCGTGCGCTTGATCTCGGCCGGCCGCTCACCGATCTCGGAGTAGCCCTGCTCGTCGGGGGTCAGCCTCTCCCAGTCGCGGAACAGCCTGCCCCAGGCCGAGTCGAGCACCTCCGCCATCTGCTTCTTGGCCTTGAACGGGTACCAGAAGCTGTCGTGGTAGATGACGCTCGCCAGGTAGGCCCAAGGCGCCAGGATCGTCTTGAGAGACCACTCGATCGGTTTCCTGAGCGGCCCCCAGTAGATCTTGTGCTGCATGCGCGCGGCGAAGGTCATCTTCTTGAACGGGCCGACGAACTTCCACCGCTCGGCCGCCACCTCCGGCTGGCCCACGATCTCGATGTCGCGCACGTCACCCACCCCCAGCCCGCGCTCGTGCGCCAGGCGGATGAACTTGATCTCGAGCGGGTCCAGCCCCATCATCGACGCCGCCACCGCATCGATCGCCACCTGGTCGGCCGACGCCAGTATGACGTTCTTGACGTGCGGGATCATGCAGCGCGGGCCCGGGCCGTCGCCGGCGAAGGTGCCGTCCATCACCGCGAACACCCCGCGGTGGATCTTCTGCTGGATCATCAGCAGGTCGACCAACGTCTCGTGGATCACCGGATGGGTCCAGTGCCGCCGCTCGTTGAGCAGGCCGCCGAAGGCGTTCTTCATCGCCCCGGTGGTGGTGGTGAAGACGTGGGTCTTGACCGTCGGCAGGTGGATGATGTTCTCGCCCAGGAAGCGGCGCGGGACGTGGAAGCCGTTGGGGTAGACCTCGTTCAGGCACAGAAACTCGTCGGCCAGGTCGCCTACCGCGTCGCGCACGTGGATCCACTCCTCGCCCTCGTACAAGTGGATGTTGCGCAACCCGTGCGCCTCGACCACGGGCAGCTGCTTGTTCTCGCGCTCGCCGAGATGGGCGTCGATCACCACCGTGCGGTTGTGGCAGGCATGGATCAGCTCGCGACGGTAGCCGTCCGCCAGCATGGCGCGGATCACCCCCTCGAGCTGCCAGGGCGTGGTCGACGAGCCGGGATAGAAGAAGTGCCAGGAGATGTTGACCTTGAGCGCGGTGTCGACGGCGGGGTCGACCACCTCGCGGTAGCCCGCCAGGTCGAGCAGCCGGTGGTAGTCGGCCAGAACCGTCCGCGGGGAGGTACGCAGCACGGCGACGCGGCTCGTGGTCATCGAGCGGATCCTACCAGCCGCCCGGTCGGCGCCAGAGCCGTGTGGACGCCGGCGGCCAGGCCACCCGCCCGGGTAGCCGAACGGCCGCCGCGCCACCCGGCGCGGGGGGATCCGCCGCCACCTGCCGGCGACCGCCGGCCACCCCAGCGGTGGTTGGCGCCGCGCCGCGTGCGGCGCAATCCTAGCCGCCGTGCAGCCCCCGAGCTGACGCGCCCGGCAGCCTTTTCCGGGCCACTCATGGCCGAGAGATCTCCCGCGTTGAGCTTTCGCAACCAGGCCCGCTGGGACCGGCTGTTGCGGGTGGCGCTGGGCGCCTCGATGCTCACCGCCGGCCTGTGGGTCGTACCCGAGGGCCTGCTCGGGGCGGTGCTGCGCGTCTTCGGCCTCATCCCGCTGGTAACCGGCCTGCTCGGCTGGTCGCCGCTGTACGCGATCCTGGGCTGGAGCACGCTGCACCGCCGCCGGGGGCACCGCACCGGCAGCTGAAGAACCGCCTGGCTTCGGTATGATCGAGGGCCGAGGCGCCCGCCTCGCGGTGCCGGGCCGCCCTCCCCTCGAATGAACCTCAGCCGCCTCAAGTGGGCCTTCCTGGCGACGCTCGTCGTCCTGTTCGTCTTCGTCGAGTTCGCGCGCTACAACCTGCTGCCGTTCCTCGACTCGTGGCAGGGCCGTCTGGTGATGGATCTGGTGATCCTGTTCGGCAGCCTGTTCTTCTTCGGCTTCGTCTTCGATCTGGTGTCGCGGATGCACGGCCGTCTGCAGCGGCAGAACCGCGAGCTGCTGGCGCTCCACCGCTCGGCGCTCGACATCTACGGCGACCTGTCGCTCGACACCCTGCTGCAAAAGGTGGTCAACCAGGCCAGCCAGCTGCTCGAGGCGCGCTTCGGCGCGGTGTCGGTGATCGACGAGCACGGACAGATCCAGGAGTTCATCACCTCCGGCCTGTCGCCCGAGGAGCGGCAGCGCATCGGCGACCCACCGGCCGGCCGCGGTCTGCTCGGCGTGGTGCTGCACGAGGGCCGGCGGCTGCGCATCGACAGGATCGGTGAGGATCCGCGCTCCGCCGGCCTGCCGCCCAACCATCCGCCGATGGACTCGCTGCTGGCGGTGCCGATTCTCTGCAAGGGGCCGTTTCGCGGCAACCTCTACCTGGCCGAGAGGAACAGCGGAGGCGGTTTCAGCCAGGAGGACGAGGAGACTCTCCAGCGGTTCGCCACCGCCGCCGCCATCGCCATCGACAACGCCCACCTGCACGAGCGGCTCAACTCGCTGGCGGTGGCCGAGGAGAGACTGCGCATCGCCCGTGAGATGCACGACGGCATGGCGCAGGTCCTGGCCTACGTCAATACCAAGGCCCAGGCGGTCAAGGAGTATCTGGACCGCGGCCGAACCGACCAGGCCAGCCGCCAGCTGCAGCAGCTCGCCGGCGCCGCGCGCGAGGTCTACACCGAGGCGCGCGAGGGGATCCAGGCGCTGCGCACCGAGCTCGGTCCGGACCGCAGCTTCCGCCAGGCTCTCGAGGAGTATCTCGAAGGCTGGCGGCAACGCAGCGGTATCGCGGGCAGCCTGACGATCGAGCACGAGCTGCAGCTCCCGGCCACCGTCGAGCTCCAGCTGCTGCGCATCCTGCAGGAGGCCCTGTCCAACGCCCGCAAGCACTCGGGCGCCAGCGAGGTGCGGCTCGATCTGCGCAGCGTCGACGGCCGGCTTCAGGCGCAGATCGAGGACAACGGCCGCGGCTTCGATCCGGCGGCGCTCAAGCGCTCCGATTTCCCGCGCTTCGGACTCGCTATCATGCGCGAGCGGGCGGAGAGCGTGGGCGGCCGCCTCGAGGTCGAGTCCCGCCCCACCGGCGGCACTCGGGTTAGGATAGAGATTCCCCTGAGGAGCTGAGACCCCGATGCCGATGCGAATCCTCGTCGCCGACGATCACGCCCTGTTCCGCGACAGCCTGCGCAGCCTCCTCGAAGCCCACGATCTCGACGTGGTGGGCGAGGCCAAGAACGGCAAGGAGGCGGTGGAGCTGGCCTGGAAGCTCAAGCCCGACGTGGTGCTGATGGACCTCACCATGCCCGAGATGAACGGTATGGAGGCCACCAAACGGCTGGCCGCCGAGCTGCCCGAGGTCAAGGTGGTGATCCTCACCGCCTCCGACGACGACTCCAACCTGTTCGAGGCGATCAAGAGCGGCGCCAAGGGTTATCTGCTCAAGGACCTGGAGTCGCGGCAGTTCTTCTCCCTGCTCGAGGGCGTCACCCGCGGCGAGCCGGCGCTGACGCCGGCGCTGGCGCGCAAGCTGCTGGACGAGTTCGCCCGGCCGCGCAAGCCGGCGCGCGACAGCTGGGACCCCGACGCCCTCACCGAGCGCGAGCAGGAGGTGCTCGAGCTGATGGTCACCGGGGTGACCTCCAACCGCCGGCTGGCCAAACAGCTCGGCGTCAGCGAGAACACCGTCAAGTTCCACGTCCGCAACATCCTCGACAAGCTGCACCTCCACAACCGCGCCCAGGTGGTGGCCTACGCGCTGCGCCACCGGATGGTGGAGCTGCCGCCCGAAGAGGACTAGGAGGGCGCCCCCCAGCCGCGCCGGCCGCGCCCGCCCCGTGGGGTGTCCCCAGAGTCGGCCGCCGGGCTCACAATGGGTCGGAGGCGGGCTGCCACCGGCCCGCCGGGGAGGTGCCGATGCTGGCCGTTCGCAAGATCCTGTACCCGACCGACTTCTCCGACTGCGCACGGGCGGCGCTCGACCACGCGCTCTTCCTGGCCGAGCGCCACCGCTGCGAGCTCCACATGCTGCATGCCGTGGTGCTGCACGACCACGACCCCGAGAGCCCGAGCCACCGTTTCCCCCAGCCGGCGCAGATCTTCGAGCATCTGTTTCGCATCGCCGACAGCGAGCTGGCGCAGCTCGCCGGCGACCACGGAGCATCCGACTTCAGGCTGGTGCAGGCCCGCCGGCGCGGCTTCTCGGTCGCCGAGGTGGTTCTCGACTACGCCGGGGAGCACGACGTCGACCTGGTGGTGATGGGCACCCACGGCCGGCGCGGACCGAGCCGGCTGCTGCTCGGCAGCGTCGCCGAGCGCGTGGTGCGTCGCTCCCGCTGCCCGGTGCTGACCCTGCGGGAGCGTAGCGAGCCGCCGCCACTCGAGGCGATCCAACGGCTGCTGGTGCCGGTCGACTTCTCCGACGCCTCGCGGCTGGCGCTGCGCCACGCCGGCGAGCTGGCCACCACCTACGACGCCGTCCTCGACCTGCTGCACGTCGTCGAGGAGCCGCCGCACCCCCACTTCTACACGCCGATCGGCGGGCTCAAGGCCGCCGACCACCAGCGCGAGCTCGAGCGCCGGACGCGCCTCGAGCTGCAGAGCTGGCTGGAGCACGAGTCGGTGGCACCGCACCAGGCACGGTGCCATGTCGCGGTGGGGCGCCCGGCCAGCCGGATCGTCGAGTTCGCCGCCCAGCACGGCTCCGACCTGCTGGTGCTGTCGACCCACGGCCTGTCGGCGCTCGAGCGCCTGCTGATGGGCAGCACCGCCGAGGAGGTGGTGCGCACGGCCCCGTGCCCGGTGTTCACCGTCAAGCCGCTCGGCAAGAGCCTCGTGGCCGACGCCGCCTGAGGCGGCCGCCTCAGCTCTCGAGAGCGCCCACCACCCGGCGAAGGGCGGCGCCGACCTCGCCGGCGACCTCTTCGAGCGCCGGATGATCGAGGATGCCGAGGGCCGAGCCGGGGTTCATCGCCCGCACCACCGTCGCTCCGTCCTCGACCGACACCGTGACGTTGCACGGCAGCAGCACACCCACCTCGGGCACCGCGGTGAGCGCGCGGTGGGCGGAGGGCGGGTGACAGGCGCCCAGGATGACGTACGGCTCGACCTCGGCGCCGAGCTTCTTCTTCAGAGTCGCCTGGACGTCTATCTCGGTCAGCACTCCGAAGCCCTCGCCGGCGAGCAGCTCGCGGCAGCGCTCGACGGCGGCGTCGAAGGCGAGACCCGTGCGGACGGTGAACGCTGCGCTGGTGGTCTCCATGGACGGATCTCCTCGGCGCGACCGGTCCGACCGGACCGGGCTCAGCTCGCTCAGGTGAAGCCGGTGCCGCAGCCGGGAGCGGCGCCGCTGGCGGCGGCCGTGCTCGTCGAGCCCGACGAGCGGCCGGCAAAGGTCGACAGCTGCCGATCGGCGCCGGCGGCGGCGCACGACGGGCAGCGCAGGCCTTCGCCGTCCTCGCCCATCCGCTGCAGGACCTCGAACCGGTGGCCGCAGGCGCGGCAGCTGTACTCGTAGAGAGGCACGGTCGGAATCGGCTCCTTCGATCGGTTTCAACAAGCGGGCCGGCGCGGACTATTCCGGCCGCCCGGCGCCGCGGCGACTCACTCGGGCCCGGCCAGCAGGCGCAGCAGGTCGGAGGTCGAGATGATGCCGACCACCTTGCGGTCGTCGATCACCAGCAGCCGGTGAAGGTGGGCGTCGAGCATCGAGCGGGCGACATGCGACACCGGAGCGTCGGCCTCGACGGCGAACACCGTCGGCGTCATGATGTCGCGCACCCGCAGGTTCTCGTGCTCGATGTGGAGGTCGGCGAAGTCGTCGGGGTCGACGCCGTCGACCGACTCCCAGCCGTGGAAGAACTGATGGCTGTCCCTTTGAGGCTCGTTGCCCCCCTCCGAGGCGGCGCGTGCCAGGTCGGTGGTCGAGACCACGCCCACCAGCTTGCCCTCGGCGTCCTCCACCGGCGCCCCCGAGATCTCGTGATCGACGAGGAAGGTCGCGAGCTCGTGCACCGACATCGTGTCCTGCACCGCCAAGACCTGTTCGTTCATCACTTCCCTGGCCGCGATCGTCCTCATCGTCTGCTCCTCCGTGGCCTGTGCCCTCGCCCGACCGGCCACCGCACTGTAGCTACCGGGTCTGGCTCGGACACACCGTCTTCAGGTAGCTGCCGTTCCACCCCGCGGGCGGTCGCGCCCCACCCCGCAGGGCGGAAGACCGCTCGTCAGCCGCCGACGACCGGCGAGCCTGGCGGCTCGAACCTGAGCCGCGGGTCCCTGCGGGCCTTCTCGAGGTAGGCCGCCAGCTCGGCGATCCAACGCAGCGACACCTGCTCCATCTCCACCGCCTTCTTGAACAGCGCCAGCGACACCAGCGCCTCGCGATGCACCTCCAGCGACTGGAAGATGGTGAGGCTCTCGGACGCCAGCCGGCGCAGCTCGGAGCCGCGCCCCTGCTGCAGGTAGACCGCCGCCAGATCCAGCGACACCAGCGCGGCGTCGAAGCCGATGCGCCGCTCGATGAACTGGTCGCGCACCTCGACGAACGCCTCCTCGGCCTGCGCCAGTCGCTCCTGGGCCTGTGCCAGCTTGCCTTCCAGCCAGCGCAGGCGGACCAGGCTGATCTGCTCGCGCCGGGCGGCGTGCAGCGGCAAAAGCTCCTGGACCAATGACATGGCGCGCTCGAGGTCGCCGTTCTCGCAGCGGAACAACGCCAGGTTGTGTTTGCCCGCCAGCGCCATGCGGGGATCTCGCGCCGGGTCCAGCTTGCGCAGGCCGAGCTCGATGAGCTCGATCGCCTTCTCCGGCGCACCGCTGTAGCCGCAGGCGGTCCCCTTGTCGATCAGCGTCCGGCCCACCCAGTGGTCGTCGCCGACCAGGCGGTAGATCCTGAGTCCGCGGTCGAAGAAGCGGATGGCGCGATCGAAAGCGCGCCGCTCCATCGCCAGGTAGGCCTCGCGCAGCACCACGAACGCCTCCTCGAGCGGGTCGCCGGTGCCGTGAGCCAGCCACCGGCCGGCGCGCTGCAGGTCGCGCGCGGCACCGTCCAGATCGGAGCGGATGCGCAGCGCGTTGGCGCGGGTGGCGTGGGCGCGGGCGCGCAGATCGGCAACCACCGCCGCCGGGTGGTGCGAATCGGCCAGAGCGGCGGCCAGGGCGACGCCCAGCTCGGCCTTGGCCAGCGCGGCCTCGGGATCGTCGTAGCCCGCTTCGTAGGCGTCCTCGAGCACCCGCTCGGTCAGCGCCCAGTTGCGGAACCGGCGGCTGTTGCCCGCCAGCACGAGCTGCCGGCGCGGCGGATGGCGATCCAGCTCGGCTAGCAGGGTGCTCACCGCGGCCGCCTCGGCCTCGCTGCACCCCGGCTCCCGGCGCAGACCCGCCAGTGAGCGGGCAAAGCTGGCGTCGAGCTCCTCCGGCCGCGGCGGTTGCGGCGGCCAGTGCTCGGCCGCGGCCCGGCTACAGCTGTCGCAGCCGGCGAGCAGGTGGCGGACGATGCGCCGGGTCAGATCGCTGGGCAGAGAGCCGCGGAAGAACTCCCGCAACTCGCCGGCGCTGGGGTGGGCCTCAGACATCGGAGCCTTCAGGCAGGATACCACAGGAGGTGAGCCGGCTGGTGAGCGAGGCGACGCATCGCTCGAGGATCTTGTAGGCGCTCGACGCGCGGTAGCCCAGCCGCCGAGCTGCGTCTACGGGCTTGTATCCCAGCTCGAAGCGCAGCTTGAGCAGCGACCGGCAGCGATCGGGCACCCGCCCCAGCGCAGCGCTCAGATCCCGCCGCAGGTCGCGGCCGCGCTGCGGCGGCGGCTGGGGCTCGGCCAGCAGTTCGAGCAACGCCCCGTCCACCGAGGTGTAGAGCGCCTTGCGCCGCTCCTGCCAGTAGCGCCGGCAGTGGTTTCTCAGCGCGCCCAGAAACCACCTCTCGGGATCGCGGATGCGGTCCCTCTTGTACAGCAGCACCAGGAACGACTGCTGCAGCAGGTCCTCGGCGTCCTGCTCCGGAATGCGGAAGTGGCCCAGCACGCGCAAGGCGCGAGGGCGCACCCGGCCGAGCAGATCCTCCAGCTCGGTGTCGCTCCGCGTCGCTGCCGGCATGACGGTTCCCCTTACGGCGAGCAGCGTACCACCGGCGGCGAGCGAGGGTCCAACTTTGTGCCGGGCGGCGACGGCACAGCCCGGGCCGCCGCACACGGCTGCGGCCCGGGCGAATCAGTTCGGCTGGTCTGGTCGGCGGTCCTAGGTGTTGCCGCCGCCCGTGATGGCGGCACCACTGCCGGCCTTGAGCGAGGTCTTGATCTTCATGCGGTTCACCTCCTTCCGGGCCGGGTGCCCCCAAGCGCAGCAGGGTCGCTCCGGCTTCTCTACCCTCTTGTCGGTCGGAGGGCCGAGATCCTGACAACAATCTCGGGCGAATCTCGGGCCAGGCGGAGAGTTCTCGCTCCCCGGTTGTCGAGGGAGGCAGTCGAGGCCGCTGCGGCCACCCCATCGGATAGTGAGCGGCGGGTGGCGCAACCGGTAGAATCTCCCCCGACATGGACAGCTCCGCCATGAAGCCCGGGCTCGAGAAGCCCGCCCAGGAGGGGTCGCGCCGTAGCTTCCTCAACTGGCTGCTGGGCACCTCCACCGGCGCGCTGCTGGTTTCGGTGCTCTACCCCATCGCCCGCTTTCTCAGCCCGCCCCGGATCCCCGAGGCCTCCACCAACCAGGTCGAGGCGGGCGCGGTCAACGATCCCGAGATCATCGACAAGGGCTACAAGATCCTGCGCTTCGGCGCCGAGCCGGTCATTCTGGTGCGGGTCGGCGACGAGGAGTTTCGCGCCTTCGCCGCCACCTGCACCCACCTCGACTGCATCGTCGAGTTCCACCAGGACCAGAAGCGCATCTGGTGCAACTGCCACAACGGCGAGTACGACCTGCGCGGTCAGGTGGTGGCGGGGCCACCGCCCAAGCCGCTGCCGCCGTTCAAGGTCGACCTGGTGGCGCAGGGTGGCGGTAAGCCGAAGACGATCGTCGTGAGCCGGGCATGAGCGAACTGCTGCGGCGCGCCGGAAGCTGGCTGGGCGACCGCCTGCCGCTCGCCGAGCTGCGCGAGTTCGCCAACAAGAAGACGGTGCCCGTGCACCGCTACACCGTCGTCTACTACTTCGGCGGTATGACCCTGTTCTTCTTCCTGGTGCAGGTGATGACCGGCATCCTGCTGATGCTCTACTACCGGCCCTCCGCGGCCGAGGCGTTCGAGTCGGTCGAGTTCATCATGACCACCGTGCCGTTCGGCTGGCTGATCCGGTCGCTGCACTCGTGGTCCGCCAACCTGATGGTCTACTTCGCCTTCGTGCACCTGGCCACCGTGTACTTCACCAAGGGCTACCGCAGCCCGCGCGAGGTCACCTGGATCACCGGCTGCGCCCTGCTGTTCATCTCGCTGGCCTTCGGCTTCTCGGGCTACCTGCTGCCGTGGAACCAGCTCGCCTTCTTCGCCACCAAAGTGGGCACCGACATCGCCGGCGCGGTGCCGTTCATCGGCGAGTGGCTGCTGCGCTTCCTGCGCGGCGGCGAGCGCGTCACCGGCGGCACGCTGTCGCGCTTCTACGGCTGGCACGTCGCCATCCTGCCGGCGATCACGGTGCTGCTGATCGGAGTCCACCTGCTGCTGGTGCAGCTGCAGGGCATGAGCGTGCCGCCCGACGCGGCCGAGGAGGCGCGGCGGCGGCGCCCGATGAAGTTCTTCCCCAACTTCGCCCTGCGCGACCTGTTCGGCTGGACGGTGGCGCTGGGAGTGCTGGTGGCGCTGGCGGCGCTCTACCCGTGGGAGCTGGGCGAGAAGGCGGACCCGTTTGCGCCGGCGTTCAAGGACATCCGGCCCGAGTGGTACTTCATGTTCATGTTCGAGACCCTGAAGCTGGTGCCCGGGGGCGAGATCCTGGGCATCGAGTACGAAGCGATCCCGATCCTGCTGTTCGGCCTCGCCGGGCTGCTCCTGGTGCTGGTGCCGTTTCTCGACCGCCACGTCGAGCGCACCGGGCGCAGCCCGCGCTTCACACTGGTGGGCGTCGTCGCCGTGCTCTACGTCGTCGGCATGACCGCCTGGGGCTACCGGTCGCTGCTGCCGGTGTGGGTGGTCCTGCTGACTCTGCTGGTGATGGTGGTGCTCGGACTCGGCACGCGACGCGTACCGCGGCCAGGAGGCCCGCGGTGAAACCGAACCGCAGGGCGCGAGCGAACTTCCTGCTGATGGCGCGCGCGACATCGCTTTTGCGACGGACGACCGTGGCCCGCGGCCGGCTGCCGGCGGCGGTGGCCGTGACCGCCGCCTTGCTGGCGGGCGCCGCCTCCGGTCAGGAGACCTCCTGCACCATCTGCCACGCCGACGCCGACCTGTTCGACGCCGAGACGGCGGCGATCGTCGCCGACCACCGGCAGGACGTTCACGCCGAGGTCGGCCTGTCGTGCCACGACTGCCACGGCGGCAACCCGGATCCGGCGCTGGCCGACGACATCGGGGCGATGGACGAGGAGTACGCCGAACACCCCTACGTCGGGGTCCCCGAGCCGGCGCAGGTGCCCGAGTTCTGCGGCCGCTGCCACTCGGACCCCCGCTACATGAAGCGGTTCAAGCCCGACGCGCGGGTCGACCAGGTGCAGGAGTACTGGACCTCCCAGCACGGCATCGCGCTGGCCGCCGGCAACGAGCGGGTGGCAACCTGCGTCGACTGCCACGGTGTCCACGGCATCCGCCGCAGCACCTCGCCCGAATCCTCGGTCTACCCGACCCAGGTGGCCGAGACCTGCCGCTCCTGCCACGCCGATGCCGAGCTCATGGCCGGCGCCACGCTGCCGGACGGCCGCTCGCTGCCGCTCGACCAGTACGCTCGCTGGCGGCAGAGCACGCACGCCGCCGCCTTGATCGACCGCGAGGATCTGTCGGCGCCGACCTGCAACGACTGCCACGGCAACCACGGCGCCGCTCCCCCGGGTCTCGACTCGGTGACCTTCGTCTGCGGGCAGTGCCACGGCCGCGAGGCCGAGATCTTCCGCACCAGCCCCAAGCACGAGGGCTTCCTCGCCCACAACGACTACCTCGCCGACGCCGGCGAAGAGCGCTGCGCCGCCTGCCACGAGGCGCCGCAGGCGCGCGTCACCTCGATCGACAGCTTCACCGAGTGCACCACCTGCCACGGCAACCACGGCATCGTCCGGCCGACGGTGGCGATGTTCGGCGCGCTGCCGGGGCAGCCGTGCGCCTTCTGCCACGAGGGCCCGGCCGGCGTCGAGCTACCGGTGCTCGAGCCGGAGAAGAGCCGCCGGCACTTCGAAGAGGTGCGCGACAAGCTGCTGGCCGAGGCTGAGAAGGCCGGGCTGACCGGCGTCGAGCAGTTCGACTGGCTGGTCGACCAGGCGCTGGGCGTCGAGGCGCACTCCCTGGCCGGCGAGGTCGAAGGCGGCAGCCAGCAGCTCAGGCCCGAGTTCGAGATGCTGTTCCGCAAGTTCAGGATCGGCAAGACCTACTACAACTACGACGACCCGGTCACGGGCAGGCCGGTGCGCGCCTCGCTGGTGCGGTGCAACGTCTGCCACCTGAGCGAGGGGGTCGAGCCCGACGGCCCGCACGGCGCGGTCAGCGGCATCGAGATGGTCAACCGCATGCGCGAGCTGACCGCGCGCACGGCGCGCGCCGAGCGCATCCTGCTGGCCGCCCGCCGCGGCGGCGTCGAGACCCGCGAGGCGCTGCTGGCGATCGACCACGCGATCGACGCCCAGATCGGTCTCGAGGTGCTGACCCACACCTTCTCGACCGACCCCGACGGCGAGTTCGTCAAGCGGGCCGAGGAGGGTCTGGCGCAGGCCGACCTGGCGCTGGCGCAGGGCCAGGAGGCGCTCGAAGAGCTCGACCTGCGACGGCGCTGGCTGGCGCTGTCGCTGCTGGCGATCGTGGCTGTGCTGATCGGCCTGGCCATCAAGATCCGCCAGCTGTCGACCGCGGCCGCTGCCGAGCAGCCGCCCGCCTGAGCTCGCGGCGGTGCCGGAGGGCGCGCCGCCGGCGCCCACCTGATGAGGTAGTCGGGCTGCGGGCCGCAGCCACCCCGCAGGCGGTGGCGGGCGGCGCCGGTTTCGGTCCATCCTGAGCCGGCCGCCGGCACGCCCCGGGCGCGCCTGCCCCCGACACCGGGGCGGCCGCAACCCGGCGACCCGGAGGGGCCCTTGCAGGCCACCACGAGCGCCAGACCCGCCTCGTCGAGCCGCCGCGCGCATCCGCCGGCGGCGCCGCACCGCCGTGCCCTCGGCCCGGCCGTCCTGATCGGCTGGCTGCTGCTGCCCGCGGCGGCCGCCGGGCAGGAGAGCGAGGACTGCCTGCTGTGCCACGAGGACCGCGAGCTCACCGGCAGCCGCGGCGGCCGCGAGATCTCGCTATTCGTCGACCGGCAGGCGTTCGAGGCCTCGCTGCACGGCGGGCTGGACTGCAGCGACTGCCACCTCGACCTGGCCGGCGCCGAGCTGCCGCACGCCGACGAGCTGCTGCCGGCGGCCTGCGGCGACTGTCACCCGGACGAGGTCGCGACGCTCGCCGGAGAGCGCCACGGCGGGCTGCGGCCGGGCTCGCCGCGCGCGCCCGGCTGCGGCGACTGCCACGGCAGCCACGACATCGGCAGCCGCCCACCCGACCCCGACGGCTGCGCCGGCTGCCACCTGGCCGCGGCACGCCAGCAGAGCGAGAGCCTGCACGGCCGCGCGGCGGCGCGCGGTGATCCGCTGGCCCCGACCTGCCACCACTGCCACGGCAGCCACCAGGTGCTGCCGGCCTCCGACCGGGCGGCGGCCACGGCGGTGATGAACGTGCCGGTGCTGTGCGGCCGCTGCCACCGCGAGGGCTCGCCGGTGACCCTCAACCGCGACATCTCGCAGGACCACATCCTCGAGAACTACTCGATGTCGATCCACGGCGCCGGGCTCTACCGACAGGGGCTGGTGGTGAGCGCCGTCTGCACCTCCTGCCACACCGCGCACGACATCCGGCCGCACACCGACCCGCGCTCGAGCATCCACCACGAGCGGGTGGCGACCACCTGCGCGCGCTGCCACGCTCAGATCGAGCAGGTGCACCGCAAGGTGATCGAGGGCCGGCTGTGGGAGGAGGAGCCGCACAAGATCCCGGCCTGCGTCGACTGCCACTCGCCGCACAAGATCCGGCGGGTGTTCTACCCCGCGGGTCTGGCCAACAAGGACTGCCTGCGCTGCCACGCCGACCCCGAGCTCGCGATGGAGCGCGACGGCGAGACCGTCTCGCTGTGGGTCGACGAGGCCGCCTACGAGGGCAGCGCCCACGCCGGCACCGCCTGCGCCCAGTGCCACGCCGACGCCACCACCTCGCTCGAGCGCGCCTGCGCCACGATCGCGGCGCCGGTCGACTGCTCGATCTGCCACGCCGACCCGGTGAGCGAGTACGAGGGCGGCATCCACGGCAGCCTGCACGCCGCCGGCGACCCCGACGCCCCGACCTGCCTCGACTGCCACGACCACCACGCCACGCAGGACCACGACTGGCCCGGCTCGCCCACCTTCTCCCAGAACGTGCCCGAGCTGTGCGCGCGCTGCCACCGGCAGGGGGAGCGCGCGGCGGTGCGCATCGTGAGCGACGTTGCCGACATCGTGCAGAGCTACATCGACTCGATCCACGGCAAGGGGCTGCTCGAAAGCGGCCTGGTGGTGACCGCCACCTGCGCCGACTGCCACACGGCGCACGGCGAGCGGCCGCCGCGCGACGAGCTGTCGACCGTGCACCACGACAACATCGTCGACACCTGCGGCACCTGCCACCGCGGCATCTCGCAGGTCTTCCGCACCAGCGTCCACTTCCCGCCCGGCGTCGACTCCGAGCACCGCTATCCGTCGTGCGAGGACTGCCACACCTCGCACACCATCCGCCGCACCGACCAGACCGACTTCCGCTTCCTGATGATGGACCAGTGCGGGCGCTGCCACGAGAGCGAGGCCGAGACCTTCTTCGACACCTTTCACGGCAAGGTGTCGCGGCTCGGCTCGTCCGGCGCCGCCAAGTGCTACGACTGCCACGGAACCCACGGCATCCGGCCGTCGACGGATCCCGCCTCGACCCTCGGGCGCGACAACGTGGTGGCGACCTGCGGCCAGTGCCACGAGGGCTCCCACCGGCGGTTCGCCGGCTACCTGACCCACGCCACCCACCACGACGCCGAAAGGTACCCGTGGCTGTTCTGGTCGTTCTGGGCGATGACCACCCTGCTGGTCGGCACCCTGGCTTTCGCCCTGCTCCACACCCTCGCCTGGCTGGTCAGGCTGTGGCTGAGCCGAGACGAGTGGCGGGCACACAAGGCGCTGGCGCGGGTCAACTCCGGGCAGCGGCTCTACCGGCGGTTCAGCAAGCTGCAGCGCGGCCTGCACCTGGCGATGCTGGTGAGCTTCTTCACGCTCGCACTGACCGGCATGGTCCTCAAGTTCTCTTACATGGGGTGGGCGCAGTGGCTGGCGTGGCTGGTGGGCGGCTTCGAGACCACCGGCGCGCTGCACCGGCTGGGAGCGGTGGTCCTGTTCGCCACCTTCGCGGTCCATCTCTGGGACCTGCGGCGGCGCAAGCGGCGCGACGGGGTGAGCTGGCGCCAGCTGGTGACCGGCCCCGACTCGATCCTGTTCAACCGCCGCGACCTGACCGAGGTGGTGCAGTCGCTGCGCTGGTTCTTCGGGCTCGGGCCGCGGCCGCGCTACGGCCGCTACACCTACTGGGAGAAGTTCGACTACTTCGCGGTGTTCTGGGGCATCCTGGTGATCGGCTCGACCGGACTGGTGCTGTGGCTGCCGGAGCTGTTCACCCGCCTGCTGCCGGGCTGGTCGGTCAACGTGGCCACCATCGTCCACAGCGACGAGGCGCTGCTGGCGGTCGGCTTCATCTTCACCATCCACTTCTTCAACACCCACTTCCGGCCCGACAAGTTCCCGATGGACCCGGTGATCTTCACCGGCCGCATCACCCTCGACGAGCTGCGCCACGACAAGCCCGAGGAGTACGAGCGCCGGGTCGCCGCCGGCGACCTCGACTCCTACCTGGTCGAGCCCTACACGCACCGCTTCGAGCGCTTTGCCCGGCTGTTCGGCTACCTGGCGCTGGCCACCGGGCTGGCGCTGATCGCGCTGATCGTCTACACCATGCTGTTCGGCTACCGCTAGGCTGTTCGCCTACCGCTAGCGGGGAGGGCCGGCAGGCCTGATCTGATCGCCAAGCCGCTTGGCGAGAAGGTCAGGCTAGTGGCAGTCCGAGCAGACGGCCGGATCGGGTCGCCGCACCAGCCGCGCCGGCGGCCCGTGGCAGCCGTCGCATGCCAGCTCCATGCCCTCGACGTGGGCGACGTGATCGAACTCGCCCAGCTCGACCGTGAAGGTGCGGCTGCCGAGGTCGTCGTGGCAGCTCTGGCAGGCGTCGGCCTTGGTCTCCTGGTGGTGGCAGGCGTTGCACGACGCCCGGCCGATCTTGAGCGCCGCGGCTCCGGCGTCGCGCTCCTCGTGGCTGGCGTGGCAGCTCTGGCATTCGAGCTCCGCGCCCACCACGTGTGGCCGGTGGGGGAACGAGCTGCCGAAGGCGCGCGTCACGGCCACCTCGGAGCCGGCGTGGCACTCCAGGCAGGGCGAGGCGAACGGCGCCTCGGGCCACGGTAGCGAGAGCCCCCCCAGCCCGCGCTCGCCGCGGGCCTCGTTGAGCTGGCCGTGCGCCTGCGACAGCAGCGCCAGGCTGTAGGCAAAGTTGTGGATGCCGCGGCCGCGCTCGACCAGCTCGAGGTTGGCGCGGGCGTCGGCGAAGACCGCCGGCGGCGAGCCGCCGAGCTGCCGCGCGGTGCTGTCGAGCTGCCGCCGGACGGCGGTGGTGCGCTCACCGACGGTGCGCTGCCAATTGGCGAACAGCGTGCGGTAGCCCGGGCCGTGGCACGACATGCACGACACCTCGCCCGCGGTGCGCGTGTCGCCGTCGCCGTGGTCGATGTGGCAGCCCTCGCACCGCACCCCGGCGCGGAACATCGGGTCGGGCATCGGCTCGACGCCCTTGCCGCCGAGGCCGGCGTACAGGCTGCGCTGCGGCGAGTGACCGCCGCCGTGGCAGGCGTCGCAGCCGGTCTGGGCGGCCTCCAGGTGGCGCGGCGCCACGTGCTCGATCTCGAGGTGGCAGTTGGTGCACTCGACCTTGTGCTCGGTGACGTGGGTGGTGTGCAGATGGTCGGTCTCGCCGAACGCCGCCAGCCGCACCGGGTCGTTGTGGCAGGTGACGCAGCGCTCGCGCGGCACGCGGCCGGCGTCCGGCGACGGCGGCTGGTGGCAGGCCAGGCAGTCCATGCCGAAACGCGCCACGTCGCCGTGGTCGAACTCCAGCCCGCCGGCGTCGACCACGGTGTCGGGCACCTCGTGACAGGTGGTGCACTCGGCGGTGCCGCTGCCCGCCGGCTGACCCTTGAAATGGCACAGCGTGCAGGTGGTGGCGGTCACCGCGATGTGGCTGCCCTGGACGATCTGCGAGTGGCACGAGGTGCAGCGCAGCCGCTTGCCGCGCCGCAGCTCGCTGAGGTGGGGTCCGTGGTCGAACAGCACGTCGCCGAACAGCTCGCGGCCCGCCAGCAGCCGGCGCTCGTGGCACTCCAGGCAGGCGGCGTCGTCGATCTCGGCCCACGGGTTGGTGCCGTAGGTGGCGGTGAAGTAGCGCGCCACCATCGACAGGGCCTCGTACTTCTTGCGCAGCTCGGCGGTGACGCCGGGTGGAATGTGGCAGTCGACGCAGGCGATGTCGGCGTGGCTCGACGTCTTCCACGACTCGTAGTACGGCTCCATCACGTGGCAGGTGCCGCAGAAGGCCGGCGTCGAGCTGACCTCCATGGCGCCGTAGGTCAGCACCAGCCCGAGGCCGACGATCAGCCCGAGCGTGTAGCCGGCGATGGTGATCCGGCCGAGCTTCATCCGCCGGACGCCCGCAGCCGCCGCTTGTAGACCGTGATGACGAGCACCGTCATCACCAGGTAGAACCAGAAAAGCACCAGGCCGATGTGCGCCGGGCGGCGATCGATCTTCTGGTAGATCTCGTGCTGGACCTCCTCGCCGATCGAGCGCGCCCGGCGGGTCATCTCCTCCACCGACGCGAGCCGCACGGTGTGCACCAGCGTCAGGCCTTCGGTGAGATAGGTGCGCGCCTCCTCGAGCCGGCTCAGGTAGTCCTCGACGTGCACGGCGGTGCGCGCCGCCTGGGTGGTCAGCCGCTCGGCGGCGGCGATCTCGTCGGCCGCCGTGCGCAGCACGACCTCGATGCGCTCGCCCTCACGCGCCTGCTCGGACTCCGCGCCGTGACAGTCGGAGCACATCGCCTCGATGGCGTCCGGCGCCAGCCGCCGGGTGGCGTGATGCTCGTGGCACGAGGCGCACTCGGGCAGGCCGGCGTCGCGCATGGCGGCGTGGTGCGGCCCGTCCAGATAGGCGCGGCGCTCCTGCACGTGGCAGCCGCCGCACACCTTGTCGACGTCGCCGAAGCCGGGCGGCGCAGCGCCGTGGACCCCGTGGCAGCTGGTGCAACCGGCTGCCGCCGTCGTGCCGCCCTCGGCCAGCGACTGGCCGTGGACGCCAGAGCGGTACTCCTCCACCACCCGGGGATCGAGGCCGAACTCCGCCGCCAGCTCGGGATCGGCATGGCAGGAGCCGCAGGTGTCGGCCAGCCGGCGGGGATGGACCGGGCTGTCCGTGTCGCTCGGCCGCAGCACCGCGTGCGCGCCGTGGCAGTCGGAGCAGATCGCGGCGCGGCGCTCGCCGCGCCCGATGGCACGGCCGTGCTGCGAGGTCAGGTAGACGGCGTACTGGTCGACCGGCAGGTTGTACGGCCGCATCCTCTCGAGATCGGCGTGACACTCGGCGCACAGCGCCGGGATTTGGAGGCGGTCGTCGAGCGCTCTGAAGTCGCCGCCGTGCGCCCGCCGCAGCTCCCGGCTCGCCGGGTCGCCGCCGTGGCAGTCGCTGCACGCCACCCCCTCCCCCTGGTGGATGCTGCCGTCGAACGCCACCCGGCTCTGCGGGTGGCAGACGCCGCACTGCTCGCCCTGGGCCACCGCCGTCGCCGCCGCCAGCAGCGCCAGCGCCAGCCCTGTCGCCGCGCGCCTCATGCCACGCGCGCTCCATAGAGGGTGAGGCCCAGCCAGATCACCAGCGCCGCGGCGGCGCCGGCCAGCATCAGCCGGCGGCCGGCGGCGCCGGGCCGCGTACGGTCGAGAAACGGCAGCAGGATGAAGGCGGTGAAGCCGAGGAACAGCAGCCCGCCGGCGAGCCACGGCGGCAGCATTCCGGTGGTCAGCTCCAGGAAGCCGAAGCAGGCCAGCAGGTACCACGGCGGCCCGACGCCGGGCGGCGTGGCGTAGGGGTCGGCCGGGCCCAGGAACGGCAGCGGCACCAGCACCGCCAGGCTGGCCAGCGCTCCCATCAGGAAGGCCAGCAGGATCGCGATGTTGGCGACGTGGAAGCGGAACTGCAGCCGTCCGGCCACCTCCGGCTCGTCGCGCGTCTCGAACAGCCCGACCCGGCGCACGGTCGAGAAGTGCAGGTAGATCAGCACCACCGCCAGGATCGGCAGCAGCGCGACGTGCAGGGTGTAGAAGCGGATCAGAGTGAGGTCGCTGATCAGCGCCTCGGCACCGCCGAGCAGGAACAGCGCCAGCGAGCCGTAGATCGGCACCGCGCCAACGATCTCGAGCGCCCGGATGCTGGTCCAGTACGCGCCCTCGGTCATCGGCAGGGCGCGGCCCGTCAGGTCGAGGTGGAAGCAGACCAGCAGCAGCAGCACGGCGAACACCCACACCAGCTCCCGCGGCGCCCGGTAGACGCGCTGGGCGAGGAAGCGCAGCAGGCGGACGATCAGCACCGCCAGCAGGAGCTGCGCCCCCCAGAAGTGGATCTGGTGCACCAGCCAGCCAAACTGCACGTCGCGCAGGATGGTGCCCAGGCTGGCGTGGGCCGCCTCCGGCGTCGGCAGGTAGTAGAGCGCCAGCAGGCTGCCGGTGACGATCTCGATGCCGATCAGCACCACCACGATCATCCCCAGCACCCGCGGCCAGCGGGCGTACGACGGTGCCGGCCGCTCGGCCGCCTCGGCCAGCGCCTCGCGCAGCGGCTTGCGGGTGTCGAGCTCCGAGTAGAACAGCCCATAGCTGGTCAGCAGCGAGAAGATCTCGGTCAGGTTCAGCCGTTCGGACAGCCAGTCGAGGGCTCTTCTAGCCATGCGGTCTCTCCACGGCTACAGGTGCAGGTAGATCTGCCCCAGCCGAGTCTCGACGCGGAAGCGCTGGAGCGAGCGCGGCGGCGGGCCGCGTAGGACGTTGCCGTTGAGGTCGAAGGCGCCGTCGTGGCAGGGGCAGGCGAGCTGCTGGTGCTGCCGGTCCCAGGCCAGCACGCAGTGCACGTGGGTGCACACGCCCGACAGGCCGATCAGGGCGCCGGCAGCCGTGCGGACGACGAAGATCGGCTCACGGCCGTGGCGCACCAGCAGCGCCTGACCGGGCTGCAGGTCGCTCTCCGCGCCCACCTTGATGACCCGCTCGCCGAGGCTCTGCCGCGATCTCGGCGGCTTGAGGAACGCCGCCACCACCCAACCGAGCCCGACGGCCCACAGCGCCAGAAACCCCCGGCTGAGCCAGCCCAGAAACCGGCGACGAGAGGGCTCGGCGGCCGCGTTGTTACCTTTCTCGGCTTCGCTCACCCCGTGATCCTACCCTTTCTGTTTTTCGCGCCGAAGCGCCGGTTCGGTTGCCGGCGGCCGCCGCTCGCGCTCCCTGCCGGGCGCCGAGCGACCGGTCAGCCAGGCGGGATCCATCGGGTAGACGGCCGGGTCGAAGACCACCGCGTAGAAGTGCCACACGACGATCGCCAGCGTCGCCAGCACGGCCTCGTAGAAGTGGATGGCGGTGGCCACGTCGAGCGCCCAGCTCGGCAGCCAGCGCAGCATCAGGGTCTCGGCCCACAGCATCACGCCGGTGACCCCCATCAGCAGCGTGCCCCACACCACCGCCAGGTACTCGGCCTTCTCGCCGTAGCCCACCCACGGCGCCGCCGGCGGCGTGCGGCGACGTCCGAAGTAGTAGAGCAGGCGTTCGCGGAGCTCGTGCAGATCCTCCCTCGCCGGCTGCATCCCCACGATGCAGCGTCGCGCCCGGCGATCGACCAGCACGTGGATCAGGTGCACCAGCCCGGTAGCCAGCAGCGCCACCCCGGCCAGCCGGTGGATCCAGCCGCGCAGCCCGAAGCGGTCCTCCCACTGCAGCAGCGGCGCCGCCCACCACGACTCCGGGTACTTCAAGGCGAAGCCGGTGTAGACCAGCACCACGAACGACACCATCAGGACCGCGTGGGTGCGCCGGAAGCCGGCGCTCATGCGCTCGCGACCGCCCTCGGCCAGCGGCCGCCGGTCGGGCGGGCTGCCGGCCTTGCGGTAGAGGTCGAGCGCGTTGTGCAGCGCCATGCCGCCGACCACCAGCACGATCAGCCACAGGTAGATCCGCCGCACCCAGAACACCGCCGCATGCTCGGCCTCGGTCTGCAGCACGTGCACCGGCCCGATGGCGAACCGCTGGCCGGCGCCGGGGTGGCAGTGACCGCAGGTGGCGGCCAGGTTCTGCTTGTGGACGTGCGAGCGGGGATCGGAGGACGGCAGGATGTCGTGCACGCCGTGGCAGGAGGCGCAGTGCGCCACGCTGGCGGTGCCGGCGCGCATTGCCAGCCCGTGGAAGCTGTCGGCGTAGGCCGGCACCTTGTCGTGCGCCAGGCCGTACTTGTCGGACAGCCGCAGGTCGCCGTGGCACCGGCCGCAGGTCATCTTGGGGATGTTGGTGGCGTAGACCGGCGAGCCGCGCTCACGCGGCGACAGGATGCGGTGCTCGCCGTGGCAGTCGGTGCACACCGGCGACTCGCGGATGCCGCGCGCCGCGGCCTCACCGTGGACGCTCGCGTCGTAGGCCAGCGCGATCTCCTGATGGCAGGCGCCGCAGGTCTCGGGCACCCGACTGTGGTGAACCGGCGACTCGGGATCCGAGGCCGGCAGGACCCGGTGGCTGTCGTGGCAGCTGCTGCAGCCCGGCGCCGGCGCGCCGCGCCCCACGGCGCGGGCATGGACGCTGGAGCGGTAGGCCTCGACCGGCAGCACGCGGCGCAGCCGGAACCGCTCCGCCATCGCGGGGTTGGCGTGGCAGGCGCCGCAGGTGTCGGGCAGCCGCTGCGGGTGAGCCGGAGAGTCGGGGGACGCCGACGACAGCACGGCGTGCGCCGGTCCGTGGCAGGCGGCACAGGCGTCGGCCACCAACCGCCCCGGCTCGTGGTGAGCGCCGGCCGTCAGCTCGGAGGCCGCCTCGTGACAGCCACCGCAGTCGGTGGGCGCCAGGCCGTCGGGATGCTCCTCGGCGGCGGCGCCCGGGTGGCAGTCGAGGCAGTCGAGCACGGCGTGGACCGAGGCCGAGAGCTCGGGCCCTGCCGCGTCGTGACAGTCGGAGCACGCCTCGTCCTGCGCCGCGAGCGGCGCAGCCATCAACCCCGCCACCAGCACGGCGGCCGGCGCCCACCGCTGACCGCCCACCGCTCGTGGCGCGGGGCCTTCGGCGATTGGCAACCGCCTTCCGAGCGATCCTCCACCGCTGTGCCGCACGCTGCGCACCCGCCACCCCCCGTTGCGGCCGGCTTCAGGGCGCCGGCCGGGCCACGCCCGCGGCTACTGGCTCTTCTGCTCCAGCAGCCAGTCGACCAGCGCCTGCAGCTCCTCGTCCGAGCCCTTGAACTCCTTCTTGTGCTGGGCGCCGTCCTTCTGGACCTCGCGCTTGAGGAACTTGACCATCCAGTCCCGCTCGACCTTGAGGTCGACGATGTCGGGACCCTTCATCTTCTCGGAGCTGGTCTTGGCCTCGATGCCGACCGTCGGCACCGCGTGGCACATGTTGCACTTCATATCGAGAAACAGCTGCTGACCGCGCGGCGGCGCCTCCTGGGCGGCGGCGAAGGCCACCGCAACGACGCCGGCTACGATCGTCAGCCCTGCGATCACAGACAACTTCTTGAGCATCGACTCCTCCTGTCAAGCGCTCGTTGCGCGCTCGTCTGCGGCGTTCTGTCGGGTTCGCCGCCGGTTCATCTAGCCAGCTTCGGCCGGCCCTCTACAACGCCTTTCGGGACAGTCATAATACCCACGTCAACAGGTGGGAGGCGACCCACCCTGCCTTGGCCGCTGCCGCCACCCTCGGGGGTATAGAGCGCCGCCGGCTTTGCAGGAGAATAGGAACGCACAGTACGGCCGGGCACCGGTTCCACGCCCGGCCAAGACATTAGGGGAGGAGGAGACATGAAAATCCGCATCTCGCCGACGCCGCTGCTGATCGTGGCGGCCGTGCTGGCGGTCGGGCTGATGCTGCCCACCGCGGCGCGCAGCTCGCCGTCCGAGGATCCGGGCGACTACGTCGGCAGCGAAGAGTGCATGGCCTGCCACGAGGGCTACCAGGAGAAGCTGGCCATGACGCCACACGGCAAAGCCGGCTTCGCGGCCCTGTCGAACCGCGGCTGCGAGACCTGCCACGGCCCGGGCGGCAAGCACATCGAGGACCCGGAGGCCTACCAGCCGCTGATCCTCGCCCTGTCGCCCGACGAGCAGAACGAGGTCTGCCAGCAGTGCCACGCCGGCGGCACCCAGTTCTTCTGGCAGGGCAGCATGCACGAGAGCCGCGACGTCACCTGCACCACCTGCCACGGGGTGCACAGCTACGAGGCAGAGGTCAACCAGATCAAGGCGGCGAGCGTCCAGGAGCAGTGCTACAGCTGCCACAAGGACATCCGGGCGCAGGCCTGGAAGCGCTCGCACCACCCGATCCGCGAGGGTCGGATCTCCTGCAGCGACTGCCACAACCCGCACGGTGCGCAGTCACCCAAGATGGTCTACGCCGCGTCGATCAACGAGCAGTGCTACTCCTGCCACGCCGAGAAGCGCGGCCCGTTCCTGTGGGACCACGCCCCGGTTCGCGAGGACTGCACCGCCTGCCACACGCCGCACGGCTCGAACCACCTGAAGCTGCAGAAGACCTCGGTGCCCTACATCTGCCAGCAGTGCCACTCCAACACACGGCACCCCGGCACGCTGTACGACCGCACGCGGCTGGCCGACGGCACCAACCCGGCCAACCGCGAGTTCAGCCGCGCCTGCCTGAACTGCCACTCGGCGATTCACGGCAGCAACCACCCATCCGGCTGGGCGCTGATGAGGTAGGAGGAGCGAGATGATCAGACACACGAGACAGTACGCCCTGGCCTCGGGCCTGGCCGTCTTGCTGGCCCTCCTGGTTCTGCCCGGCGCCGCGCCGGCCGAGGACGACGGCTTCCGCCTGTGGGTGGACACCGTTGACCTGTGGGTGCTCGAGCTGGACCAGGACACCAAGTCTTCGAAGTTCCAGGAGTACCGCGACCTCGGCAGCGGCCTGTGGGCCGGGATGAAGCTGTACGGCGAGAGCGCCGACGGCGGCAACCGCAACTTCGCCATCCGGTTGAAGGGCATCGGCCGCGAGGACGGCCGCTACAACCTGGACTACCGTGTCGAGGGCAAGTACTCCTTCGCGCTCGACTACAACAAGATCCCCCACCGCTTCGGCAACGACGCCAACATGCCGTGGGACCGCCCGGCGCTCAACCGGCTCGAGTTCCCCGATCCCGTGCAGGGCGTCGATCAAGACGAGATCCTGGCCTTCGTGGCCAGCGCGGACCGGATCAACCTCGGTCTGCAGCGGGACCGCACGCGGGCGCAGTTCGACCGCGGCAAGCTGCAGCGCTGGGCGTGGAGCGTCGCCTACACGCACGAGAACCGCAACGGCGACCGCCCGCTGAGCGCCGCCTTCGGCTTCGGCAACGTGCAGGAGTTCCCCGAGCCGATCAACTACGACACCACCGGCGTCGAGCTGGCGGGCGAGTTCAACGGCGACAACGGAGGGCTGCGCTTCGGTTACCGCTACTCCGAGTTCGAGAACCAGTTCGGCTCGGTGGTGTGGGACAACCCCTTCAACGCCGTCGAGGCCGACCGCAATCCGTCGCGCGGCCGTTACGACCTGGCGCCCAACAACGAGGCCGACCTGTTCTTCGTCGAGGGCCGGGCGCGGGTGGGTGGCTGGTGGTTCAACGGCAACCTGGTGCAGAACACCATGTCCCAGAGCGACCAGCTGCTGCCCTACACCATCAACACCGGCATCGAGGGCGAGGGCTTCGACGGCTCGACCTTCCCGGCGGCCGGAGCCGGCCTGCCGGTGGCGCGGGCCAACAACGAGGCCGAGGTGCTGACTTTCTCGCTCAACGCCGGCACGGCGCTGGGCGAGGACTGGAGCCTGACGCTCCGCTACCGCAACTACGACTACGACAACAGCTCACCGCGCCTGCGCTTCCCGGGCTACGTCAGGCTCGACGAGCGGTGGAACGACGACGGCCTGATCACCGTGCCGTACTCCTACGCCCGCGAGAACATGGGCATCGAGCTCGGCTGGGACGTGACCGACACCACCAACCTCAGCCTGGCCTGGACCACGGAAAGCTGGGAGCGCGACTTCCGCGAGGTGCGGGACGCCGACGAGGACACCTTCAAGCTGAGCCTCAACAGCCGGCCGAGCAAGAAGGCGACGGTGCGCGCCAGCTGGGCGACCGGCGAGCGCACCACCAGCGAGTACATCACCGAGGCGCAGCTGGTCTTCTTCCTCGACCCGCACAGCATCGACAACCTGCCCGGCCTGCGCAAGTACGACCAGGCCGAGCGCGACGTCGACGACTACGAGGTCGCGGTGCAGCTCTACCCCAGCGACGCCTGGAACGTCTCCTTCGGCTTCTCCGGCCGCGACGAGGACTACGGCAAGAGCGAGTTCGGCCTGATCGCCGACGAGGTGGGCAACCTCAACTTCGAGCTCGGCTACACGCCGGGGGCCCACCTCAACTTCTATCTCTTCGCCCACGACGAGGATCGCGACGTCTTCCAGCAGAACCGCCAGTCGGGCCGGAGCATCTCGACCGACCCGGCGGACAACTGGTCGATCGCGCTCAACGAGGACACCCTGACCTGGGGCGCCGGCGTCAGCTCGGACCCCGGCAACGGCTGGACCTTCGACCTGTCGATCAACATCTCGGACACCGACGGCGAGGCCGACTTCACCACCCCGCCCGGCGGCTCGCCGAGCGAGGCGGTCGACATCGACAACTACGAGGACATCGAGCTGACGGCGGTGCGCCTCAAGGTCGGCTACAAGCTGAACGACCGCGTCACCTGCGGCGCCTACTACCTGCACGAGAACTACACCATCAACAGCTTCATCCTGCAGGGTCTGCAGCCGTTCCTTGCCGGTACGCTGCTGCTGGTGCCGAACGACGGCGACTACCGGGCCAACCTGGTTGCGGTCTACGCCAAGTTCAAGATCTAGGGAGGCCCATCGCCATCCACTGAAACCCTTGGCTGCTAGCGCCGCCTCATCGTGAGGCGGCGCCTTCTCCTCCGCCAGCGCCGGCCCCTGTACGCCTGATGAGGCAGGGCCGGCGCTGGTCTTTGCGGGCGCCGGCTACTCGAGCAGGCCGGCGAGGCTGCCGAGGATCATCTTCCAGCCCTCCCCCGTCTGCTTCGCCCACTCGGGGCTGGTCGCGGTGGTCAGGGTGAGCTCGCAGCCGCCGTCGGCGGGCTCGATCTCGACCGTCACCCGGTCGATCTCCTGCGAGTAGAACGGCACCTGGAGGGTGAAGACCAGGCGGCGCGGGCGGTCGATCTCCAGGTACTCGCCGGTGTGCTCCACGTCCTGGCCGTCACGGCGCTCGACGATCGAGTAACGCCCACCCACCCGGGCGTCGATCTCCACCCGCACCATCTCGCCTTCCTCGGTGGCGTAGAGGAACTTGCCCGCCTTCTCGGGGTCGAGCCAGGCGTCGAAGACGCGCTCGGGCGAGGCGGTGAAGCGGCGGGCGACACGGACCTGGACGGGGGTTTCAGCGGTCATCGGGCGGTTCCTTTCTCGGTGGAGCCGGTAGGGGTCTGCGCCTCCTCGGCCTGGAGCAGCTCGTCGAGGGCACCGAGGTGCCTGCTCCACAGGGCGCGCTGACGCTCCATCCAGGCGGTGGCCTGGTCCAGCGGCTCGGGGTTCAGGGACAAGAAGTGCTCGCGGCCGCACCGGCGGCGGC
>JBFGNS010000048.1:0-26377 GCA_041574955.1 Thermoanaerobaculia bacterium
CGGCGGCCGCCGCGGCGGGGCCGCGCCGCCCGCAGCACACGGGCGCGGGTAGTGGCGGCCGGCACCACCGGCTCGAGGGCGGCGGCCAGGCCGGCCACCTGGTCGCCCCACGCCCGCAGCTCGGCCGCGCAGGCCGCGCAGCCGGTTTCGAGTTGCCCCTCGACCGCGCGCCGCTCGTCGGGCTCGACGGCGCCCAGGGCGTAGCCCGGCAGCAGCTCGCGCAGCTCGTCGCAGGCCCGGCTCATCTCGCCCTCAGCTCCTCGAGCTCGTCACGCAGCTTGCGCATCCCCAGCAGGATGCGTGACTTGACGGTACCGAGCGGGGCCGCGACGTGCTCGGCCACCTGGCGGTGGGTGAGCCCGCCGAAGAACGCCAGCTCGATACAGCGCCGCTGTTCCTCCGGCAGCCGCTCGAGAGCGGCGCGGGTGGCCTGCTGGAGCTCGCCGGCCTCGAGGCGCGAGGTGCCCACCGGCGTAGCCGCGTCGGCCTCGGGGTCGGCCCGCACCCAGCTCTCCTCGCGGCGCCCCCGCGCGCTGCCGGAGCGGATGCGGTCGATGGCGGTGGAGCGGGCCAGGGTCACCAGCCAGGCGCGCGGCGCCGCGCGCTCGGGACGGTAGGAGTCGGCCCGCCGCCAGGCCTTGAGGAACGCCTCCTGCAGCACCTCCTCCGCGGTCTCGCGGCGCCGCAGCATGCGGGTGAGCATGCCGAGGATGACCGGCGAGTGGCGGTCGAACAGCTCGCGAAAAGCGCCGCCGTCGCCCGCCGCGACCCGACCCATCAACATGATGTCTCTCTGTTCCAGTTCCGACATCGGCGCCGGCCTCGCACAGACCATCAGCGCGGGAGCACCGCTCTGCGCGGCACCGGATCGGCCGGGGAGGTTGCCGGGACGCTATCCGTCCCCCACGGCGAAAGTCAACGACGCCCACCAGCTCTCCCAGTCGACGTCGGCGGCGGGATCGGCGGCCTCCATGTGCACCGCCTTGACCAGCCAGACCCCCGGGGTCGCGTCGAAGCTGACCACGCCGGCGCCGTCGCTGCGCCGTCGCTCGACCGACGCCGCGGCGCCCCGCTCGAGGGCCGCGACCAGGGCGCCGGCGAGCGGCCGACCGTCGAACAGCAGCCGCATCCGGACGGGGCCGCCGGCGCTCGGCAGCTCACCGACCGGCACCAGCTCGAGCCGGCAGCCGGCGATCGGCGGCGGCGGCGGAGCCGAGGCGCCGCTGGTCACCACCAGCGCCTTGGCGCAGCGGCGGTACGACTCGGTCGCCGGCTGGCCGCCGTCGCCCGCGCGGGCGCGCTGGTCGAGAATGCGCTCCAGGCCCTCCTCGCGCAGATAGCTCTCGAACACCGGTGGTGCCAACCGTATCCGACGTGGCCGGCTCTCGTACAGCAGCCAGTAGGCACCCGGCGCCGAGACGTCCAACAGGCCGGCCGGGTCGACCCCGGCCACCCCCGGCAGCGGCCGTCGCCCCTCCGGACCCAGCACCTCGAACCGCTCGACAGCAGCGGGCCGGCGAGGCACCGGATCGCCGATCCAGCCCTCACCGACCCGCAACCCGACGCCGACACGGGCGCCGGGCCGCGGGGTGAAGCTCGCCGGCTCGATCCAGAAGTCGTGGGCAGCCGCGGGAGCGGACAGGCACGTCAGCGTGATCAGCCAGGGTGCGAGCTTCGCCATCGCTACCGTCCCTCCGTTCCACCGGCCAGCCTGGGCGTCCGGCCGTCCGGCGTCGCGGCGGAGCCGGGCGCGCCAGCTTGACCGACACCGGGCTGGCCGACACTGTTCTGGCCGACAGTCGACTGGCCGACACCGTTCTGTCCGACGCCCGCCTGCCCGACCGTGCCCTGGGTGACCAGCGAGCCGCCGGCCGCGGACCCGGCCGTCGCCACCACGGCGCCATCGCCGGCGCTGCTCGACGACGAGCCGTCGTTGGGCGAGCCCGGGATCGGGGTACGCAGGTAGGGGAACGTCTCGTCGAACTGGTTGGGCCGCTGGACGGCGCCGTCGGTGAACGGCAGCAGACCGGCGGGCGCGTCCTCGGGGGTGCAGAACGTGCCCGGGAAGGCGTGACAAAGCAGCCCCATCGCCACCCGCAGCTCGATGTCCACCACGTCGTCGCCGGGACGGCGGCCGTTCGGGAAGCCGGCCAGGTCGCCGCCGATCACTCCCAGCCGCTCCTGCTGGCCGCGCGCCACCGGCTCGATGGCGGTGTTGAGCCGCAGCATCTCGCCGAAGCCGATCGCGTTCAACCCCTCGATGCCGGTGACGAAGGTCGCCAGCAGGTCCAGGCGCGGAAAGTTGTTGGGCGCCTCGACGCCGAACAGCAGCTCGAGCAGCTCGGGCAGCGTCGGGTTGGTGACGTAGGTCGCGAAGTGCAGGTCGAAGCGCGGCGAGCTGGCGTTGAACCGGTCCTTGTCCTTGAGACCGATCACCACCTCGTTGACCAGCGGCATGCCGAGTCGCGACACCTGGCGGAAGCTGCTCGAAGTCTGCGTCGGCTGCTCGAAGGTGGGGTTGAACTTGAGCGTGCGCGTCGTCGGCAGATGGGCCGTGGTCCACGCGCCGATGACGTCGCCGTTGCCCTCGGTCAGGCAGGCGATGGGCAGCTCGAGGATGAACGAGGTCACGTTCTTGTCGGCCAGGTCGTCGCCCTCCACGGTCTGGTTGCCGACCGGGTCGGCGATGTTGACCAGGTCGAAGACCTCGCCCAGGTTGACCACGAACGAGTCCTTGCGCTGACCGACGAACACCCGGCCGTCGCCGCAGCCCGGGATCGACACGTCGTGCACGAAGCGGCGGGCGTAGGCGGCGTAGTCGGGCAGGCTCTTGTTGCCGATGTTGTCGATCGGCTTGGCGAACAGGTTGTCGCCGGTGGCGGGGTTGGTCAGGATCTCGTGCTGACGCGCCTCCCCCATCCGCCGCGTCATCCGCACGGTGTAGTGCTCGAGGATGTTGTTGTTGGCGTCGGAGGCGGGGTCGGAGGTGATCTGCCCGGCGTTGCGCAGCGGGATCGAGACCATCTCGCCGCCGACCGGGATCCGGATGTCCCGCAGGGTGTTGAAGACGCGGAACTGGAAGATCAGATCCGGCTCCGGATCACCGTCGTTCTCGATGTTGATGCGGTAGAGCGCCTCCGGATCGAGCGCGAAATAGTTGGGGCCGCCGTACGGATCCTGCAGCGGCAGATAGTTGGCAATCAGGGTCACGAACTCCTCACGCCCCGGCTCGTAGCTGCGGAACATGTAGAAATCGGTGCCGTCGACCTTCGGGGTCTCGGTCACGAACGGCGCCTCGCGGTGCGACGAGGCCATCGCCCCGGCGCTCACCACGAGCGCCGCCAGCAGGGCCAGGGCCATGATTCTCTTGAGTTGCATACTTGTTTCTCCTCCACAAAGATGGATCTTCAGCTGCTTCTACCCACCGTTACGGAGTCATCGGCGGCGCAGATGACCGCGGAGCTCGACAGGCCGCGCCGTGCGCCGCGACGCCGGTGATACCGTCTGGCCGAGTTGAGCGGCGAGCAGATCCTCGAGGCCGACCTGACCTGGACCGGCGACGGGTTCGAGGCCGGCATCCAGGTGGCGATCGGCGAGGGCGGGCGGATCGAGCGCGTCGGCGCCCTCGGGCTGCCGGCGCGCCGCCTCGAGCGCCGGGCGTTGCTGCCCGGCATGGTCAACGCCCACTCGCACGCCTTCCAGCGCGGCCTGCGCGGCCGCGGCGAGCGCTTCCCCGAAGACGCCGGCAGCTTCTGGAGCTGGCGGCGCGAGATGTACCAGCTGGTCGCCGACCTCGACGCCGAGTCGTTCCACCGCCTGACGGTCGCGGCGTTTCGCGAGATGCGGGCCGCCGGCATCACCGCGGTGGGCGAGTTCCACTACCTGCACCACACCGCAGGCGAGCGGGACTGGGCGCTCGACGAGCTGGTGCTGGAGGCGGCGCGCGAGGCCGGCATCCGGCTGGTGCTGCTCAACGCCTTCTACCGGCGCGGCGGCTTCGACGCGCCGCTGGCCGGCGCCCAGGAGCGGTTCGCCACCCCCACCGAGACCGCCTACTGGGCGCAGATGGCGCGGCTGGCCGCGCGTGTCGACGGCGCCGGCCAGCGGCTCGGTGCGGTGGCCCACAGCGTGCGGGCCGCGTCTCCCGACGAGATCGCTTCGCTGTGGCGGGAGGCGGTCCGCCGCGACCTGGTGTTCCATATCCACCTCGAGGAGCAGCGACGGGAGATCGAGGACTGCGTGGCGGCCCACGGCGCGGCGCCGCTCGCCCTGCTGCTCGACCACCTCGCTCCCGACTCGCGCTTCACCGCCGTGCACTGCACCCACAGCCGGGCGCCGGAGCTGCGGCGGCTGCTGGCGGGTGGCGGCCGCATCTGCCTCTGCCCGCTGACCGAGGCCAACCTCGGCGACGGCATACCCGACCTGCCCACCATGCTGTCCTCCGCCGCCTCGCTGAGCCTGGGCACCGACTCCAACAGCCGCATCTCGATGACCGAGGAGATGCGCTGGTTGGAGTACGTGCAGCGGCTGGCGCGTGAGCGGCGGGGCGTGGTGCGCGATGGCGGCGGGCGGTGCGCCGCACCGCTGTTCCGCATCGCCACCGAGGGCGGCGCCGCCAGCCTCGGCCTGGCCGCAGGCCGCATCGCCGCCGGCTGCTGGGCCGACCTTCTGGCCCTCGATCTCGACCACTCCTCGCTCGCCGACGCCGACCGCGACCGGCTGCTCGAGGCGTTCGTGTTCGGCGCCGCCGACGGGGCGATCGCCGCCACCGCGGTCGGCGGCCGCTGGAGCGCGGAGTGAGCGCGCCGGCTAGCTGCGGCCTGTCGCGCGGCGCTCTCTGAGCATGTGCGGCCGATACACCCTGTCGACGCCGGGCGAGCTGGTGGCCGAGCTGTGCGGGCTCGAGGTCGCCCCGCGGCTCGAGCCGCGCTACAACATCGCGCCCACCCAGGAGGCGGCCGTGGTCCGCCGCCTCGGCGGGCGGCGACGCCTCGACCTGCTGCGCTGGGGCCTGGTGCCGTACTGGGCACGCGACCCCGGCATCGGCAACCGGCTGATCAACGCGCGCTCCGAGAGCGCCGCCGACAAACCGTCGTTCCGCGACAGCTTCAAGCGGCGACGCTGTCTGGTGCCGGCCGACGGCTTCTTCGAGTGGCGCAAGAGCTCCGCCGGCAAGCAGCCGTATCTGGTGCGGCTGCGCGATGGAGCCCCGTTCGCCTTCGCCGGCCTGTGGGACCGCTGGGTGCCGCACGACGGCGAGCCCGTCGAGTCGTTCACCATCCTGACCACCGCCCCCAACCCGCTGGTGGCCGAGCTGCACGACCGCATGCCGGTGATCCTGCCGCCCGCCGGCTTCGAGAGCTGGCTGGCCGGGGAGACTCCGCAGCGCCGGCTGGCGCAGCTGCTGACCGCCTACCCGGCCGGCGAGATGGAGAGCTATCCGGTGAGCGATGTGGTCAACCGGCCGGCCAACGACACGCCGCGCTGCGTCGAGCCGCTCGCGAGCTGACCGCCGGCGGCGGTCGCCCGGTTGCCGCCGGCGGCAACCGCTACGCGCGCCGCGACACCGAGCCGCGCGGCGACCGCCAAGCGGGATCGAAATTTCGTTTATAATGGCCGCGGGCCGGGAGGGCTCCTGATGAAACTGCCTGCACAGAGCAACGCGGCGTCCAGTAAGCAACGGATTCTGGCCGTCGACGACGACCCCGAAGTCCGCAAGATCACCAAGGCGACGCTGCGGAAGGCCGGCTTCGAGGTGTGGTCGGCAGCCAGCGCCGAGGAGGCGCTGGAGCTGCTCGAAAAGCGAGGACTGCCGCACCTGGCGGTGGTCGACATCATGCTGCCGGGCATGGACGGGCTGACCCTGTGCAAGCGCATCGAGGAGTTCAGCGACGTGCCGATCATCCTGCTCAGCGTGGTCGACGAGAAGGACACCGTGGTGAAGGCGATCGACCAGTACGCCGAGGACTACGTCATCAAGCCGTTCCACCCGCGTGAGCTGGCGGCGCGCGTGCGGCGGGTGCTGCGCCGCATCGGCGACTTCTCCTACACCCTCGAGCCCGTGGTGCAGATCGACGACCACCTGGCGATCGACTTCGTGCGCCAGAAGGCGGTGGCCAGCGACCGGCCGGTGGCGCTGACGCCGACCGAGACCAAGCTGCTGTACATCTTGATGAGCCAGGCCGGCAAGACGGTGCCGACCGACCACATCCTCAACCGGCTGTGGCCGGACGAGAAGGCCGACGAGAACACCCTACGGGTGCATGTCCACCGGCTGCGGCAGAAGATCGAGCGCGCCCCCAGCCGGCCGCGCTACGTGGTCACCGAGCGCGGCGTCGGCTACAGCTTCCTCACCGCCGGCGGTTAGCCGGCCGCCAGGCGGCGCGCCACCACCAGCGCCTCGCCCGCCAGCTTCTCGAGCGGACCGAAGCCGCTCGCCAGCTCTTCCGCGTCGGCGCGCCGCGCCGCCCGCTCGAGACCGGCGGCGGCGGCGGCCAGCCGGGGGCCGCCGACGGTCGCGGCGCCCGAGCGCAGCGAGTGCAGCGCCCGGGCGGCCGCCTCCAGGTCGCCGGCCGCCAGCGCGGCGCGCGCCGCGTCGAGCCGCTCCGGCGTCCGCCGGCTGAAGATCTCCAGCATCTCGCCGACCAACCGGTCGCCGCCCACGCCCCGGATCTCGTCCAACACGTGGTCGCTCAGCGCCGGCTCGCCGCTGGCTTCGCCGCTCACTTCAGATAGCCGAGCATCTCGCGCGCCGCGGGTGCCTCCGGGTGGTCCGGCGCCAGCTCGATGAACCGCTCGAGCTGCTCCACGGCCTTTGCCTGCTCGTCCACGTTGAGGTAGCTCAGACCGAGGATGTAGTTGGCCCCGGGGTGATCGGGCTGAACCGAAAGCAGCTGGCTGAGCACGCGAATGGCTTCGGTCGGCTGGTTGTTGTCGAAGTACGACTTGCCTTCGCTGAACAGCGCTTCGGCCAGCTCCTCCGGCTGCGCCGACTGCAGCGCCTTGAGCGACGCCTGAGCGCCCTCCTGGTTGCCGAGGATCTGGTAGGCGGCGTAGAGAATGCTGTGCGCCTCGGCGCTCCCCGGCTCGAGCTCGAGCAGCTTCTGGCCGTAGACGACCGCCTGCTCGTGATCGCTCTGGCTGTTGTAAAGCTGGCCCAGCACACGGTAGGCCGGCGCCAAAGTGGGGTCGATCGAGATCGCCTGCTCGAACCGCTGGATCGCGGCCTCGGAGTCGCCTTGCTTGACCTTCTCGACGCCCTGGTTGAACACCCGCTTGGCGGTGCCCTCGGTCTTGTCCACCGCCACCAGCCGGTCGAGCATCTGCTCGGCACGCGCGTCGCCGTGCTCGCGGTAGGCGTCGGCCAGGATGCGCAGACCGAGCACGTTCTCTGCGTCGAGCTCCACCAGCTTCTCGGCCGCCGCGATGCCCTCGGCGTCCTGCTCGCGCGACCAGTAGATCCGGGCCAGCCCGGACCAGATCTCCGGAATCGAGGCATCGAGCTGCGACGCCGCCTCGAACTTCTCGAGCGCGCCGTCGAAGTCGCCGGTGTTGTACAGCCGGGCGCCTTCGTTGTACAGCTTGCCCGCCGGGTCCTCGGCGGACTGCAGCATGTCGGCACCGGCCGCGCTCTCGCCGGGCACCAGCTGCCAGGTGCGGCGGATCATGCTGCCGATCGGCACCTCGATCGGCTCCTGGACCGGCTGGTAGCCCTCCTTCTCGATGCGGATCAGGTACGCCTTGGTGGCGTCCGCGACGATCAGGTTGAACTTGCCCTTGCGGTTGGTCTCGGTGGTAACCGCCGACTGCACCTCCTGCGCCATCAGCGTCACCCGGGCGCCCTCGATCGGGTTGCCCTGCTGGTCCTCGACGACGCCGGACAGGCGGCCGCTGGTAGAGGCCACCAGCGCCGCCGGCAGCACGAGCAGCGACAGCAGCGACAGCACCCACACTCTGTTCTTCGTCATGATCGGGCTTCTCCTCGGGGTCCCTCCCCGGCCGCGGCTCCCGCCGCGGCCTCGGCAGCGACCAGCTCGTTGATGCGCTCTTCGAGACGCCGCGTGCGGGCGTCCTCTTCGTCGATCTTGCGCGCCCGGCGCAGCCACCGCATGGCCGCGCTCAGATCTCCACGGCTCAGGGCCAGCTGACCCATCGCCGCCCGCGGCTCGGCCTGCCGGCCCGCCAGGCGCAGCGCCCGCCGGAAGAAGCGGCGGGCATCGTCGAGTCTACCCTCTTCCAGGCTGGTGTCGCCGAGCGCCAGGTAGGTGAACGGGTTGCGGTTGTCGCTCCGGTCCAGCAGCCGGAGGATCTCGACCGCCGCACGGTCCTCGCCCTGCAGCCGGCGCACCGTCACCAGGTTCATGTAGGCCGCCAGGTGATCGGCGTCGGCGCCGAGGGCGCGCCGGTAGGCCTGCTCGGCGCGCTCGAGCTGCCCCAGCCGTCGCCGCGCCACCCCCAGGTTGGTCCAGGCGGCCGCCGCTTCGGGATCCAGCCTCACCGCCACTTCCAGCCAGCGCTCGGCCTCGGCGGCGTCGCCGCCGCGCAGCGCCTCGGCCCCCCGGTTGGAGTAGAACAGGCCGAGAGCTGCCAGGTCCGACATCGGCCGCGCGTTGTTGTAGTCCACCGCCGGCCCGAGAGTGAACTCCACGAGGCGCGCTTCGCCGCCGCTCTCGTAGCCGGCGGTGACGTGCTCGGAGATCAGGATCAGGTCGCCCTCGCGGCTGAACCGCCGCACCTCGTCGATGCGCAGGAAGGTGGCGTCGACGCCCAGCTCGCGTGCCAGCCCGACGAACAGCAGGCTGAAGCCGAGGCAGTTGGCGCGCCCGCTGGCGAAGACCTCGGCGGCGGTGCCGGTGACCGTCGGGTCGTAGCGCAGGCCGCGCCCACTCTCCGACACCAGCTGGTGGAAGGCGACGCGCAGCCGCTCCTCGGGCCGTCGGCCCACCGCCTGCCGGTCGAGCCAGCTGCGCGCCTCCGGCGACAGCTGCCAGGCCCAGATCAGGCCGTCGGGGTCGAGGCCCCTCTCGACCGCCTGCCGCGCCAGCTCGGCGGGCGGCGTATCCGCCACCGCGATCGGGAGGGTCAAAGCCCACACGGCCGCCAGCACGGCGAGTGCCGGCCGGAGCTTCGTCGGTGAGTCGATGACCGCTACCCCAAGGCCGTCTCCAGCTACCAGCCGCAGCTCTGCCCGGCGTTCTGCCCCTCCAGCCACACGGCCAGCGGGGCAAAGTAGTCGAGGATCGCGGTGGCGTCCATATCTCGCTCGCCGGTCACCACCGCGAGCGCCTCGGGCCACGGGCGGCTGGATCCCATGGCCAGCATCTCGAGCAGCCGTTCCCCGGCCTGCCGGTTGCCGTAGATCGAGCATCGATGGAGCGGTCCCTGCTGTCCTGCCGCCGCGCACAGCGCGCGGTGGAACTGGTATTGCAGGATGTGGGCCAGAAAGTAGCGCGTGTAGGGCGTGTTGGCCGGCACGTGGTACTTGGCACCGGGATCGAACTGCTCCTCGCTGCGCGCTACCGGGGCCGCCACGCCCTGGTACTCACGGCGCAGCTCCCACCAGCCGGCGTTGTACCGCTCCGGCGGGATCTCGCCGGAGAACACCTTCCAGCGCCACTGGTCGACCAGCAGCCCGAACGGCAGGAAGGCGACCTTGTCCAGCGCCTGCTGGAGCAGCAGGCCCAGGTCGTCCTCCGGCGGTGGCGCCTGGTCCAGCAGGCCGATCTCCACCAGGTACTCGGGGGTGACCGACAGAGCGACGGTGTCCCCGACCGCCTCGTGGAAGGCGTCGTTGGCGCCCTCGCGGAACAGCGGCGGCTGGGCGTTGTAGGCGCGCTGGTAGATGTTGTGACCCAGCTCGTGATGCACCGTGGCGAACTCCTCACCGGTGATCTCTATGCACATCTTGATGCGGATGTCGTCCTGCTGGTCGATGTTCCAGGCGCTGGCATGGCAGACGACGTCGCGGTCCGCAGGCTGCTCGAACAGCGACCGCTGCCAGAAGGTGTCGGGCAGCGGCGCCGCTCCCAGCGAGGTGAAGAAGGCCTCGCCGTAGCGCACCATGCCGCGGGCGTCCACGTCGCGTTGCACGAGCTCGGCGGTGAGATCGACGCCGCCGCCGCCGCCCGGCGGCGCCACCAGGTCGTAGACGTTGCCCCACGACTGGGCCCACATGTTGCCCAGCAGATGGGCCGGGATCGGCCCCTCGTTGGGCACCACCTCGGCGCCGTAGAACTCGCTCAGGCGGCGGCGCACGTAGCAGTGCAGCTGCTCGTACAGCGGCCGCACCTGCTGCCACAGCCGGTCCAGCTCGGCGGTCAGCTCGTCGGGCTCCATGTCGTACTTGGAGCGCCACATCGCACCCAGATCGGCGAAGCCCAGCTCGCGGGCGCCGCGGTTGCCGAGCTCCGCGAACCGCTGGTAGTCGGCCCGCATCGGCGGCGACACGGTGCGCCAGCCGGTCCACGCCTCGAGCTGCTCGGCCGGGTCGCGGCTGGTGGCCAGCACCCGGCTGAGCTGGCCCAGGTCGCGGCAGCTGCCGTCCGGGCCGCAGTACTCGCCGCGACCGTAGCTGCTCTCCATGCGCGCCGCGATGCGGGTCAGCTCCGAGCGCTCCGCCGCGTCGTCCGGTGCCGGCAGGGTGAGCGCCAGCCGCAGCAGCGCCAGCTTGCGCGCCGCGTCGGGCGGCAGCTCGAGATCGGCGTAGCGGGTGGAGCGCTTGGCCAGGTCCACCGCGGCGGCGATGAACGCCTCGTTGGCCTCGGCGGCCAGGATCTCGGTGTCGTGGGTGATGTAGGTCGACTGCACCCAGCCCGTGCGCTCGAGCTCGATCAGCCGTTCGAGCAGGGTCTCGTCGGCCTCTTCGAGAAACGCCAGCGCCTCCTCGACCGTCGGCGGCCCGGCGCCGGTATCGGGCGGCGGGCAGCCGGCGGCGACAAGCGCCGTCAGGCAGACAAGCAGGGCGGGCAACGGGCGTCGTGGGGTCATCTTCTGTCGGCCTCCTGCCGGTGCCGCTCGCCGGCACCGGCTGCGATGGTTCGATCTTAGCTCGATCGTCGGCGGCTCCCGGGCCGGGGGTGGCGGCTCAGCGCAGCCGGCCGAGCGCCTCGCCCATGCGGCCGAGCCCGGCGCTCAGCGTCTCGCGCGAGCAGGCGAACGACAGCCTCAGGTGGTCGTCATCGCCGAAGGCGACGCCCGGCACCACCGCCACCCGCGCCTGCTCGAGCAGGTACTCGGCCATCGCGACCGAGCCGTCGACGCCGTTCCGGTACAGCCCGGCCACCCGCGGGAAGGCGTAGAAGGCGCCCGCCGGAGGCACGCACTCCAGGCCCGGCATCGCGGACAGCGCCGCCATCACCAGCTCGCGGCGCCGGCGGTACTCGGCCAGCATCGCCGCCACCTCGTCCTCCGCCCGGCGCAGCGCCGCCAGCGCTCCCGCCATGGCGAAGGTGGTCGGCCCCGAGGTGGCGTGGCTCTGCAGCGACACCAGGGCGCCGATCAGCGGGCGCGGTCCGCAGGCGTAGCCGATGCGCCAGCCGGTCATGGCGTAGGTCTTGGAGAACGAGCCCACCAGCACCACCGTCTCCGGGTAGCGCCGCGCCAGCGGCGCCACGCTGGCGTGCTCGCCGGCGAACACGAACCGCTCGTAGGTCTCGTCCGAGATCAGCACGATGCCGTGCTCGGCGCACGCCGCGGCCAGCCGGTCGAGCTCGGCGGCGGCGATCACCCCGCCGGTCGGGTTGCAGGGCGAGTTGACCACCACCGCCCGGGTGGCGGGGCCGAACGCCTCGATCAGCGGCTCGGCGCGGATGGCGAAGCCGTCTTCGACCGCCGTCGGCACCACCACCGGCACACCGCCGGCAAAGCGGATCTGCTCCGGGAAGCTGACCCAGTAGGGCGAGGGCAGCACCACCTCGTCGCCGGGATCGAGCAGCGTCTGGGCGAGGCCGAACAGCGGCGACTTGGCGCCGACGCCGACGATCACCTCGGCCTCCGACCACGGCGCCTGCCAGCGGGCGGCCAGCGAGGCAGCCAGCTCGCGCCGCAGCTCGACCAGGCCGGCGGCCGGGGCGTAGCGGGTCATGCCCGCCGCCAGCGCTCGCTCCACCTCCTCGACGGCCGCTCGTGGTGACGGAAAGTCGGGCTCGCCGGCGCTCAAGTCGGCCAGCTCCATTCCGCCGGCACGCAGCTCGGCCGCCTTGCGCGACACCTTGAGGGTCGCCGACTCGCCGATGCCGGAGGCTCGTTTCGACAGTCGCATGGCTGGCCGGGCGGCGGACCGCCGCAGCGGAGGATACCCCGAAGCCCGCCGGCAGCCTAGCCTGACCTTCTCACCGAGCCGCTCGGCGAGCGGCCGTAGGTGCCTGAAGATGCGGGGCTTTCCGCCGCAGGGCACCGCAAGCGGACTCGAAGTACGTCGAGGATGCCCGAACAAGGGAAGTCGTGCAGATTCAGATGCCTCCGGACGCGCAGCAACGGATGGGTGAGAAGGTCGGGCCAGCGGACCGACGACGACGCCGGCCGGGGCGGCCGCGCGGCGGCAGGCCGGCGGCCTGGCGCCGCCGTACAATGGCTCGGGGATGCTAGATTCTGCCTCGCTCGCCGCCGGTTCGGCGGCCCTTCCGATGTTCGTCCCGAGACCCAGCCCGATCCCGCCGCGATCCGCCCTGGTTCTGCTGGCGGTGGCTCTCGCCGGCGCCGCGGCGCTGCCCGCGGCGCTCCAGCCCGGGCCCAAAGCCGCCCTCGAGCTGCGCGCCGACCGCACCCGCTACGACCCCAGCGCCCTGGCGCGGGTGGCGGCGGTGGTGACCGTCGACGACGGCTGGCACGTCAACAGCCACCAGCCGACCTACGACTACCTGATCCCGACCAGCCTGGAGCTGGCGCTGCCCGCCGGCTGGAGCCTCGAGTCGCTGGACTACCCGCCCGGTGAGGAGCAGAAGTTCACCTTCGCCGAGCTGCCGCTGTCGGTCTACGACGGCGAGGTGGTGATCCTGGCCGGCGTGCGGCTGCCGGCCGACGCGGTGGAAGGCGAGTTCCCGGTCACCGGCCGGCTGACCTTCCAGGCCTGCGACGACCGCTCGTGCCTGCCGCCGCTGACCGTCGAGCAGAGTCTCACCGTGACGGTGGCCGGCGGCGGCGTGCCGGTGGACGACCCGGCGTTCGCCGCTGGCGCCCGGCCGGGCGGCCCGGCGGGCGCGGCAACGGCCGGTGGCGGCCTGCCGCTAGGGTGGATGCTGCTGCTGGCGCTGGCCGGCGGGCTGGTGCTCAACGCCATGCCGTGCGTGCTGCCGGTTCTGTCACTCAAGCTGTTCGGCCTGGTCAAGAGCGCCGGCGAGGGCCGCAGCCAGGTGGTGTTCGGCTCACTGGCGACCGCCGGGGGGATCGTGCTGTCGTTCTGGCTGCTGGCGGCGGCGGCGGTGGCGGCGCGCTCGGCCGGCCGCGCGGTGGGCTGGGGCGTCCAGTTCCAGGAGCCGGTGTTCGTGGCGTTGCTGGCGCTGATCGTGCTGCTGTTCTGCCTCAACCTCTGGGGCCTGTTCGAGGTCTCGCTGCCGGCTCCGCTGGCGCGCTGGGTGGACTCCGGGCCGAAACAGGGCCTCCCCGGCCACCTGGCCGCCGGCCTGTTCGCGACCCTGATGGCAACGCCCTGCTCGGCGCCGTTTCTCGGCACCGCGCTCGGCTTCGCCCTCGGCCAGCCGGCCGGCACCGTGTTCGCGGCGTTCACCGCCATCGCGCTGGGCATGGCGCTGCCCTACCTGGCGTTGGCGGTCTTCCCGCGCGCCGCCGCGCTACTGCCCCGCCCGGGGGCCTGGATGGAGACCGTGCGCGGCTTGATGGGCTTCCTGCTGGCAGCCGCCGCGGTGTGGCTGCTGTACGTGCTGGCCGCTCAGCTCAGCCGCGAGCGGCTGGCCTTCGTCCAGCTCGCGCTGCTGGCGCTGGCGCTGTTCGTCTGGCTCCGCCGCAGCGGCGCGACCGGCCGGCGACGGCTGGCGACCGCCGGCGCGCTGGCGGCCGCCGGCGCGACGCTGGTGCTGGCCGCGCGTGCGCCGCAGCCGGAGCCGGTGACCGGCGTCCAGACCGCCGCGGGGCGGATCGCCTGGGCAGCCTTCGACCGCGCCGAGGCCGAGAGCCTGGCGGCCGAGGGCCGCCTGGTCTTCGTGGACGTCACCGCCGACTGGTGCTTCACCTGCAAGGTCAACGAGCGTCTGGTGCTCGAGACGGCGGAGATCGCCGAAGCCTTCAGCCGCTACCAGGTTGTGCCGATGAAGGCCGACTGGACCAACCGCTCGGACGACATCACGGCCTTCCTCGCCGACCACGGACGGTACGGCATTCCGTTCTACCTGCTCTACCGGCCCGGCCGCGGCCCGCTGCTGCTACCGGAGCTGCTCACCCGCCAGACGGTGCTCGAGGCGCTCGCGTCGTCGGCCGCGCAGACCGCCGAGCTCGGCGGCGCGAGGCCGCCGGCGCGCTAGGCCGCAGCGGCGCTACCCCCGGCGCGCCGCTTAGAATCCGCCCGTGGACTACGTCCTGATCCTCGCCGGTATCGCGCTGCTGTCCGGCGGCGGCGAGGCGCTGGTGCGGGGAGCCGGCAGCCTCGGACGCCGGCTGGGCCTCAGCCCGCTGGTGATCGGCCTGACGATCGTCTCGTGCGGCACCTCGAGCCCCGAGCTGGCGGCGTCGCTGGCCGCCGCGGTGATGGGCGCGCCGGCGATCGCCATCGGCAACGTCGTCGGCTCCAACATCGCCAACCTGGCTCTGGTGCTGGGCGCCACCGCGATCATCTGGCCGCTGAGCGGCTCGGCGCGCTCGCTCGGACGTGACGTGGCGGTGATGCTGGCCGCCAGCGTGCTGCTGCTGGTGCTGGCCGGCGATTCGCTGATCGCGCGCGGCGAGGGCGTGCTGCTGCTGATCCTGATGGCCGGCTACCTCGGCTACCTGCTGCGGCGGGGCGGCGGAGCTGCGGTCAGCGAGTACCAGCAGCAGGCGGACCATTTCCGGCTCGGCCCGGCCGCCAGCGTGGCGCTGGTGGTCGCCGGCATCGGCCTGCTGGTGCTGGGCGCGGACCTGCTGGTCGAGGGTGCGGTGGGCGTGGCGCTCAGCCTCGGCGTCAGCGAGCGGGTGATCGGCCTCACCCTGGTGGCGTTCGGCACCAGCCTGCCCGAGCTGGCGCTCAGCCTGGTGGCGGCGCTACGTCATCAGGCCGACATGGTGCTCGGCAACCTCATCGGCTCCAACATCTTCAACGTGCTGTTCATCCTCGGCGCGACGGCGACCGTCCATCCGGTGGCCTCGTCGTGGAGCGAGATGCGCGGCGACCTGCTGGTGATGCTCGGCATCAGCGTGCTCGCCCCGGTGCTGCTGGTCAGCGGCGCCAGGCTGAGTCGCTGGGAGGGAGCCCTGCTACTGGCGACCTACGGCTTCTACGTGGCGCTGTTGTTCCGCTGAGGCGGCTCGGCCGCGCGGGCGGCGCGCCGCAGCTCGCGGAACCGCTCCAGCCGGCGCCCCAGCTCGGCTTCGAGACCGCGGTCGGTCGGGCGGTAGAAGCGGCTGCCGGCGACCGCCGGCGGCAGGCAGTCGAGGCCGCCCACCCCGCTCTCGGCGTCGTGGGCGTAGACGTAGCCCTCGCCGTAGCCCAGCTCGCGCAGCAGCGGTGTGGCGGCGTTGCGCAGCGCCGCCGGCACCGGCTCCGCCGGCCGCTCCTCGACCGCCCGGCGAGCAGCCCCGAAGCCCGCGTAGACGGCGTTGCTCTTCGGCGCCAGCGCCAGGTAGACGGCCGCCTGGGCCAGCGCCAGCTCGCCTTCCGGCGAGCCCAGCCGGTGGTACGCCTGCCAGGCGGCGAGCGCCTGCTCGAGCGCCCCCGGATCGGCCAGCCCGACGTCCTCGCTGGCGAACCGCAGCATGCGGCGCGCCAGGTAGAGCGGCTCCTCGCCCGACGCCAGCATGCGCGCCAGCCAGTACAGCGCGGCGTCGGCATCGCTTTCGCGCATCGACTTGTGGAACGCCGAGATCAGATTGAAGTGCTCTTCACCGCTGCGGTCGTAGACCAGCGTCTTGCGTTGCGCCACCCGCTCGACGGCCGGCCGCTCGATCGCGCTCACGCCGCGCGCCGCCGCGTCCTCGGCCACCAGCTCGAGCAGGTTGAGCGCGCGCCGCGCGTCGCCCGACGCCAGCTGCACCAGCGCCTCGAGCGCCCCCGACCGGCATTCGAGCTCCAGCGCGCCCAGGCCGTGCTCGCGGTCGGCCAGCGCGCGGCGCACGACTGCCCTCAGCGCCTCACCGCCGAGCGGTGACAGCACCACCACCCGGCAGCGCGACAGCAGGGCGGCGTTGAGGGCGAACGAGGGGTTCTCGGTGGTGGCCCCTACCAGCACGATGTCACCGCGCTCGACGTACGGCAGGAAGGCGTCCTGCTGGGCGCGGTTGAAGCGGTGGATCTCGTCGACGAACAGCATCGTGCGCTGCTGCTGAGCGCGACGCAGCCGCGCCGCGTCGGCCATCACCCGCTTGACCTCCTTGATGCCCGAGGTGACCGCGCTGAAGCGCACGAACCGGCAGGCCGACTCGCCGGCGAGGATCTCGGCGATGGTGGTCTTGCCGGTGCCGGGAGGGCCCCACAGCACCAGCGACCCCAGCCGGTCGTCGGCCAGCGCCCGGCTGAGCACACCGGACGGTCCCACCAGAGCGTCCTGTCCGACCACCTCGTCGAAGCTGCGCGGGCGGATGCGCTCCGCCAACGGGGTGCCGGCCGGCCTGCGCGACCGGCTCGGCGGCGGCGGCGTGGGCGGATCGAACAGACCGCCGGTCATCGCCGCCTCAACCGCCGCCGACGCGCTCCGCCAGCGCTCCCCACTCCACCAGCCCCTCACCGGTGAAGATGTCCGCCAGGCGCCTCACCGTCGCCCCCTTGTCGAAATCGAACGCCACGTCGCCGTCGTCGAGCAGCCCCGGTACTCCCTGATCCTCCGCCAGCAGCACCACTCGCCCACCGACCCGCAGCAGGTCGCCCGCCGCCACGCCGCCACCGCCCCAGACCGGTCCGGCGTCGAGATCCACCGCCCGCCACTCGACGGCCTCCCAGTCGCGCCCGGCCGCCGCCAGCAGCTCGGCCAGAAGCGCCGCCCGCGAGAACGCCAACCGCTTGCGAGTGAGCTCCGCCAGCTCGCCGGCGAGCGCCGGCGACAGGCCGGAGCCCGGCTCGACCTGCGGCAGGCCGAAGACGCTCGACGGTCCGTCGAGCGGCGCCGGCAGCCGAGCGGTGACGGTCGGGAACCGCTCCACCTCACCGGCGAGCTGCGCGCTCCCCGCCGACTTGAACCGGCGGGCCGGTACCACCGTGTTCTGGGGACCGAACAGCTCGATCCGCACGTGGTAGCGCTGCGTCCCGAACGGCTCCATCAGCGGTTCGCCGCCACCGGCCTCCTGCCGGCGCCGGCTGGGCAGCACGCTACCCGGAACGGACCAGGCCAGCGGCCACTCCGCACGCAGGATCTCGCGAAACTGGAGCCGGTCCAGCTCTTCGGCCGAAGCCACCTCGAGGAACGGCGGGCTGCCCTCGACCGTGAACCACAGCACCTGCGCCCGCTGCGGGCCGCTCCATCGCCGCAGCCGGTCCGCGGGCAGCTGCCGGTCGCCGATCGCGAGAGCGGGGGCTTCGGTGTAGTAGACCGTGTCGCCCTGCCAGCTGCGGGCCTCGAGCACGGCGTGCAGCGTGAACGGCTCGCCGGCGGCAATGCCGACCGGACCGACACGGGCCACCGGATCGTCCGCCACCGACACCGCCACCATCGCCGCCAGCGGCTCCGGCGCCAGCTCCTCCTGCACGCGGCCGCCGATCAGCACCGCCAGCACCACCACCGCCAGGGCGGCGCAGACCGCCAGCAGGATCTTGGTGTCGCGCTCCACCGGCAGCTAGCCGGCCGTGCCGAGCTCCTCGAGCTTGGCGACGACGTCCCGGTAGTTGGAGTTGATGCCGTAGATCTCGACGAACCGCAGCCGCGCCTTGTCCTCGTCGCCCATCGACAGGTGCAGGTTGCCCAGCTCGTAGAGCAGGCCGAGGCTCTCCTCTTCGGTGAGGGTGGGCGACTCCAGCCCGCGCAGGTACCACTTGACTGCCAGCTCGGGGAACCCCTTGTCGATGAAGCTCGCCGCCAGCAGCGAGCAGCAGTCGACCAGGTAGCGCGGGTCCTTGGAGGCGAGCTGGAACTCGCCGATCGCCTCGTCCACCAGACCCATCTCGCGGTAGGCGATGCCGAGGTTGTAGTGCGTGTCGTAGTCCTCCGCCGACAGCGTCTCGGCCATGCCGCGCTTGAAGCCGTCGACGATCTCCTGCACCGACTGCTCGTCGAGCGGCTCGATCAGCTCCTCCTCCTCGGCCAGCTCTCCCTCGCGACGCAGCTCCTCTTCGAGCTCGCTGGCCAGGTCGAAGAACTGCTCCTCGTCGCGAAACAGCTCGTCGGCGGTGACGTCACGCTGTGCCTCGTCCAGCCAGCCGGCATGCCCGGCGGCGTCGCCGGCGCCTTCCGCTGCGACCGCCGGCGGCGGCTCCACCTCCACCTCGGCGACCGGCGCGGCCTCCTCCTCGACCTCGACTCCTTCCTCGCGCAGCCGGTCGCGTACCGCCCGCCAGGTGTCGATCACCTGGCCTTCGGCGGCCAGCTCCGACAGCCGGCCAGCCAGCGCCTGCAGCCGGCCGTGGTCGCCACGGTCGAGGTACAGGCTGACCAGCGGGTCGTACGCCTGGGCGTGATCCGGCGCCAGCTCGATGACCTCCTCCAGCCGCCGCGCCGCCTTCTCCACCAGTCCGAACTTGGCCAGAGTCTCGGCTTCGGCCATCAGCTCGTCGAGCCTCTCGGCAAACGCCAGCTCATCTTCGGACAGCGCGGGCTCGGCGAACGGCGGTCCGCTGAGCGGATCGAGATCGATCTCGATCTCCTCCTGGCCCAGCGCCTGGATCTCGGCGCCGAGTCCGCCCTCGAGCAGCTCGCTGGACGGCGGCCCCAGGTCCGACGACAGCTCCTCGTCGTCCAGATCGAGCACCAGGATGTCCTCGCCCTCGAGCTCGCTGGGGACCGCGGCCGCTTTCGGCTCCTCGGCCGGCGGCTCCTCCACCGGCGGTGCCGGGGCCGCTTCCTCGGGCGCGACCGCCTCTTCGGCCGGCGGCGCCTCGCGGCGCGCGCGGGCCCGCTTGGAGTCGACGCCCAGCAGCCGCGACAGGGTGCGGGCCTCCGGATTGCGCTCGACGGCGGCCGCCAGCAGACGCTCGGCCGCCGCCTGGTGGCCCGCGCCCTTGAGCTCGACCAGCGCGTCGGCCAGGAAATCCAGGTCGCTGGCGTCGACCTCGAGAGCGGTGACGTAGAGCTTGGTGGCGTCCTCGATGCGCCCGTGGGCCACCAGCAGCGAGGCGATCTCGCGAAACTGCGCCACCGCCTCGTGCAGCCGCCCGGCGCGCCGCAGCAGATCGGCCAGCCGCAGCCGGTGGCCGGGGTGGTCGGGCTCGAGCTCGACCAGCTTGCGGTGGACCGCGACCGCGGCGTCGGCGCGGTCGTGCTTGAGGTAGTAGTCGGAGACGACCTGGTACTGCGAGCGCGCCTCGTTGACCAGACCCTGGCGGCTGTACAGCTCGGCGAGCTTCTCGTACACCTCGATCTGGGACGGATCGAGGCGGATGATCTTCTTGTAGATGGCGATCGCCTTGACGAAGAAGCCCTCACTGATGAAGTGGTCGGCGGTCTTGATGAACAGCGCGATCGCCTTGTCGAGGCGGTTGAGGCGGGCGTACAGATCGCCCACCCGGTTGAGCGTGGTGGTGTCGTTGGCGCTCTCCGCCAGCAGCTTGCGGTACTCGTCGATGGCGGCGTCGAGCTTGCCGCGGGCGACCAGCTTCTCGGCCGAGCGGGCGACCTTGTTGCGGTCCAGCGCCATCAGACCCCGCTCTCCCCGGTGCGGGGCAGAACCGAGCGGAACGTCAGGCGGTGCTCCGGCGTCGGGCCGAACTCGGCGAGCGCGGCCAGGTGCCGCGGCGCGCCGTAGCCCTTGTGCCCGGCAAAGCCGTACTGCGGATAGCGCCGGTCGAGCTCGGTCATCAGCAGGTCGCGCTCGACTTTGGCCAGGATCGAGGCGCAGGCGACGGCGTACGACAGACCGTCGGCGCGCACCAGCGGCAGCGCCGGCGGGCAGCCGGCGGGCAGCTCGACGGCGTCGACCAGGACGCAGTCGGCGGCGGGCGCGAGCCGGCGGACCGCTTCGGCCATCGCCCGGCGGGTCGCCTCGAGGACGTTGATGCGGTCGATCACCGCCGCCGCCGCGGGCACCACAGCCCAGGCCAGCGCGGTGCGGCGTATCGCCCGCGCCAGAGCCCGGCGGCGATCGGCCGGCAGCCGCTTGCTGTCGTCGACGCCCGGCAGCAGACGGTCGGGGTGCGGGACGACGGCGGCGGCGACCACCGGACCGGCCAGGCAGCCGCGTCCCGCCTCGTCGACGCCCGCTACCCGGCAGTAGCCGGCCAGCCGCAGCCGCTCCTCGACCGCCGTCATCAGCCGCAGCCGGCAGGCTTCCACGGCGACTGCTCGCAGAACCGCTCCGCCTTCCTCCCCGGCCGCCGCCATCGCCGTCGCGGTTTCAGTCGCTCGTGCCCGAGTTTTTTTGCGGCCGGTCCTCGCGCCGCTCCTCGATCCGCGCCGCCTTGCCGCGCAGGTTGCGCAGGTAATAGAGCTTTGCCCGGCGCACCCGGCCCTGCCGCACGACCTCGACCCGGTCGAGCACCGGCGAGTGCAGCGGGAAGACCCGCTCGACCCCGACGCCGCCCGAGATCTTGCGCACCGTGAAGCTGGCGCGGGTGCCGGATCCGCGGCGGGCGATGACGACGCCCTGGTACACCTGGATCCGCTCCTTGTCGCCCTCGGACACCTTGACGTGCACGCGCACGGTGTCACCGGCGCGAAACTCCGGCAGGTCCGATCGCAGGTACGGCTTCTCGACATCCTGTAGCCTGTGCATGATTGCAACTCCTCTTAACGGAGGTTGTTATTATCCTGTGCGGCGCCGCGACTGACAAGCTCCGCCAGCTTTCGCTCCCCGACGCCCTCCTCGGCCGCTACCTGCGCCAGCAGGCGGCGGCGCTCGTCGTCCAGCCGGGCGTCGGCCAGCAGATCGGGCCGCTTGCGCAGCGTGGCGCGCAGCGCCTCGCGGCGGCGCCAGCTCTCGACCGCCGCGTGGTCGCCCGACAGTAGCACCGCTGGCACCCCCAGCCCGTCCACCTCGCGCGGCCGCGTGTAGTGTGGATGATCGAGCAGTCCATCGCGGAAGCTGTCGCGCGCCACCGAGGCCTCGCGGCCCACCACGCCGGGGATCTGGCGCGACACCGCTTCGATCACCACCATCGCCGGCAGCTCGCCGCCGGACAGCACGTAGTCGCCGATCGACACTTCCTCGTCGACGCGGCTCAGCACCCGCTCGTCCACTCCCTCGTAGCGGCCGCACAGCAGCACCAACCGCGGCTCGCCAGCCAGCCGGCGCACGGTGGGCTCGGTCAGACGGCGGCCCTGAGGCGAGAGCAGAACGGTGCGGCCGCCGGCGTTCGCCAGCTCTTCGATCGCCGCCAGCCAAGGCCCGGCCATCATTACCATCCCCGGACCGCCACCGTACGGCTCGTCATCGACGCTGCCGTGGCGGTCGGTGGCGTGGCGGCGCAGATCGTGGACTGCCACCGAGATGAGGCCGGCCTGCCGCGCGGCACCGACCAGGCTGGTCTCCAGGAACTCGCAGAACAGCTGCGGGAAGATGGTGACTACGTCGAAGTGCATGACTCCACCAGACCCGGCGGCAGGCTGAGCTCGATGCGACGGCGCCCGACGTCGACCGCCTCGACGAACTCGCTCACGAACGGCACCAACAGCCGACGCTGGCCAGCGCCGGCGATCTCGAGCAGCAGCCCGCCGCCGTCCTCGACCACCTCTGCCACCACGCCGATGTCGCCCGCCCTGCGGTCGCTGCAGCGGCAGCCGGCGAGCTCGAAGTAGTAGTAGCTGCCGGCCGGAGCCGGCGGTGTCCGCCGGCGATCGACCTCGAGCGAGGCGCCGGCCAGCTCGGCGGCCCGCTCGCGATCATCGAGCCCGGTGAGCCGCACCAGCAGGCCGTGCGCGTGCCGGCGCACCGCCGCCACCGCCACCCGGCGGGCGCGGCCGCCGGGCGGCTCGAGCCACAGCCGGTCGCCGGCGGTGAACCGGCCCGGGGCGTCGCTCAGCGGCTGGACGAGCAGCTCGCCGCGCACCCCGTGAGCGCGCAGCACTCTGCCGACCTGCACGCGCTCGGGTAGCGGCGCGATCTCATTCGGCGATCTCGAGCTCATACTGCTCACCGTCGCGCTCGCCGCGGAGCTCGAGCAGGGTGCGCATGGCGCGGACCGTGCGGCCCTGCCGGCCGATGACCATGCCGAGATCATCTTCAGCCACCTCGAGGGTCAGGACGCGGCCGTCGCGGTAGGGGACATCGGCCACCGACACCCGCTCCGGACGGTCCACGAGCAGCTCCACCAGCCGCTTCAGCTCGGCGCGGACCGCCCCGGCGCTCAACTGCTGGCGCCCTCCTGCAGCTTCATCAGCTTCACCACCGCCGCCGACGGCTTGGCGCCGACGCCGATCCAGTGGTTGACGCGGGCGGCGTCGAGCTCCACCTGGGGAGGATCGACCGCCGGATTGTAATGGCCCACCTCCTCGATCGCCGAGGCCTTGGGCGTGCGTCGCGAATCGGAGACCACGATCCGGTAGAACGGCCGGTTGCGGTTGCCCATCCGGCGCAGACGGATCTTCAACATTGCCAGTGACTCCTTAACCTGTTGCTGCCTGCGAGTGAAAAAAACAGCGGCGGACCGCCCTGGCGGGCGGCCCGGGTGCCCGGCGACCGGTAGCCGGCCGGACCGAACCTCGAATTCTATCAGGCTGCGTCGGATCCGGCCACCGGCGGGAAACCGTTCAGCCGCCGAGAGCCCGCCGCAGCCAGCGTCCGCGCACGCCCTTCATCATCTTGCGCATGGCCCGCTGCTGCTTGAGCAGCTGGTTGATCTCCTGAACCGACGTCCCCGAGCCGCGGGCGATGCGCCGCTTGCGCGAGCCGTTGAGCAGCCGCGGGCGGCGGCGCTCGTCGGGGGTCATCGAGTCGATGATCGCTTCGATGCGGCTCAGCTTGCCGTCATCGACCGCCGACGGGTCGATCCCCTTGAGCGGCCCGGAGCGCGGCAGCATCTCCAGCAGCTGGCCGAGCGGGCCCATCTTGCGCATCTGGCGCAGCTGGTCGCGCAGATCCTCGAGAGTGAACTCCTGCCGCGCCAGGCGCTCCGCCAGGCGCTGGGTGGCCTCGACGTCCAGGCCCTGCTCGGCCTTCTCGATCAGCGACAGGACGTCGCCCATGCCGAGGATGCGGGAAGCCATGCGCTCGGGCGCGAACGGCTCGAGATCGCCGGGCTTCTCGCCGACGCCCACGAAGCGGATCGGCACCGCCGCCACGCTGCGGATCGACAGCGCCGCGCCGCCCCGGGTGTCGCCGTCGAGCTTGGACAGCACGGCGCCGGTCAGCGGCAGGTCGGCGGCGAAGTCGGCGGCGCTGCGCACCGCGTCCTGGCCGGTCATGGCGTCGGCCACGAACAACAGCTCGCACGGCTCGAGCTGCCCGGCCAGCTCGGCCAGCTCGGCCATCAGCTCCCGGTCGACGTGCAGGCGGCCGGCGGTGTCGACGAGCACCACGTCGTGGCCGCGGCCGCGCGCCTCGTCGAGCGCCCGCCGGCAGACCTTCAGAGGCGTGTCGCCCGTCTCCGGCCCGACGACCGGCACCGCGACGCCCTCGCCTACCTGACGCAGCTGCTCGACCGCCGCGGCGCGCTGCAGGTCGGCCGCCACCAGCAGCGGATGACGACCGGCCTGCTTGAGCCTCAGCGCCAGCTTGCCGGCGGTCGTGGTCTTGCCGGAGCCCTGCAGGCCGCACAGCATCACCACCGCCGGCCGGCCTGCCAGCCGCAGCTCGCCGCCGGGCTCGCCGAGCAGCTCGATCAGCTCGTCGCGCACGATCTTGACCACCTGCTGCGCCGGCGTCAGGCTCTCGAGCACCTCCTGGCCGAGCGCCCGCTCGCGCAGCCGCGCGATGAACGTCTTGACCACCCCAAAGCTGACGTCCGCCTCGAGCAGCGCCACCCGGATCTCGCGCAGCGCCTGGCTCATCGCCTGCTCGCTCACCCGCCCCTCGCCCTTGAGGCGGCGAAAGACGCCCTGCAGCTTGTCCTGGAGTCCGTCGAACATGGGAGATGACCTGCGCCGCGGACGCGGCTCGGATCATCCTAGCGCAGCTCCCACCAGGCATCACACCTCGAAGCGACAACCGCGCCACCCACCACCGGACGGTGCGCCCGCCGGCCGATGCCCGGGGCGGAGCGACGTCCCCTTACCTTGGGAGCGTAGCCCCGGACCCCAACCGGCCTGCGCACCCGGCCCGAAGCCACGGACATTGCTGCGAGCCGGCATGCGCCTGCCGAGGCAGGAGCCGAGATCCTTCGCTGCGCTCAGGACGAGCCGCTATACTCCCCCGCCATGCTCCGCCGGGCGAAGATCGTCGCCACCCTGGGACCGGCCTGCTCGTCGCGCCGCAACCTGTCACGCCTGCTCAAGGCCGGCGTCGACGTGGCGCGCCTAAACCTCTCCCACGGCAGCCAAGAGGAGCATTCGCGCCTCATCGCGCTGGTGCGCGAGCTGGCGGCCGAGCAGGGCCGCCCGGTGCCGATCCTGCTCGACCTGATGGGTCCACGCTACCGGCTCGGCGATCTGCCCGAGGGCGGCGTCGAGCTGCGCCGGCGCGGCCAGGTGACGATCGGCCGCGAGGGCAGCGACGTCGACCTGCCGGTCGGCGACAGCCAGCTGCTGCGCTACCTCAAGCCCGGCGAGCGGATGCTGATCGACAACGGCCTGGTGGAGCTCGAGATCACCGAGCGGCGGGGTCGCGGCGTGGTGGCCAAGGTGGTCACCGGCGGCCGCGTCGCCTCGCGCAAGGGAATCAACCTGCCCGACAGCAGCCTGCCGTTCACCATCTCGGACAAGGACCGCGCCGACATCGAGCTGGCGGTGCGCGAGGACGTCGACTATCTGGCGGCCAGCTACGTCGGACGCGCCGCCGACGTGCGCGCGGTGCGGCGCCTGGTGCAGCAGGCCGGCGGCCAGCAGCTGCTGGTGGCCAAGCTCGAGCGCGGCCGCGCCGTCCAGCACATCGACGAGATCACCGCCCACTCGGACGCCGTCATGGTGGCGCGCGGCGATCTCGGCGTCGAGGTGCCGCTGCACAAGGTACCGGTGCTGCAGAAGACGATCGTGGAGGCCGGCCGCCGGTTCGGCAAGCCGGTCATCGTCGCCACCCAGATGCTCGAGTCGATGATGCAGCGGCCCCGGCCGACGCGCGCCGAGTCGTCGGACGTCGCCAACGCGGTGTTCGACGGCGCCGACGCCCTGATGCTGTCGGGCGAGACCGCGGTCGGCCGCCACCCGGTGGAGGCGATCCGCACCATGCACCGCATCATCCGCGAAGCGGAGCGGTTCGCCCGCGAGCGCCGTACGACGGCGGCCGCCGCCGCCGATCCGTTCCGCCCGCTGGCACCCGGCGGCATCTCGCGCGAGGGCGGCGCCGAGCGCCAAGCCCTCGAGGTGGCCAACCTGGTGTCGGCCGCGGCGGTGTTCTCGACCTCCCGCATGCCGGTGCGGCAGCTGGTGGCGTTCAGCCAGGGCGGCTTCACCGCCCGCATGATCTCGCGCTACCGGCCGACCGTGCCGGTCTTGGTGTTCACCACCGACCCGGCGGTGGCGCGGCGCGTGCAGCTGTTCTGGGGCGTGCGCTCGCTGCTGATGACCGAGGAGGTCGAGCACCACGACGAGGTGGTCGAGGTGGTCGACCGGCACCTGCTCGCCGGCCGCCTGGCGCGCGCCGGCGACTGCGTGCTGGTGCTGATGGGAGACCCGATCCGCGAGCGCCCGCTGACCAACCTGCTGCGGGTGCACCGGGTGCGAGAGAAGGGCTGAGGCGGTCGAGCATCGAGCGCTACGCGGGGCTCTCGAGCCCTTGTCCCGGCCGGCGCCCTCTACCGGGGAGGGTCGAAACGACGCTGCGGCCCGGCCGGCTCGGAGGCGAGGGGACAGGGTCCCAGGGTACCGGCTCGCGCGCGGTCGGCTAGGGCGCGAAGCAGGGCCGGAACTCGTGGTGGCCCGGCCGGCTCGGAGGCGAGGGGACGGGGTCCCAGGTAGCGGCGGGTCGGCGGTGGGCCCGGCCGGCTCGGAGTCGAGGGGGACAGGGTCCCAGGGTACCGGCTCGCGCGCCGTCGGACTTTCGAGCGGGGCACTCGCCTGCACTC
>JBFGNS010000049.1:0-26320 GCA_041574955.1 Thermoanaerobaculia bacterium
ACCTGCATCAGGAACGGCACGCCGTTGCACAGCCCGACGTCCCACGGCCGAGCGACGGCGTCGCCCAGCGCGCGCGCCGCCGCCTCGGCGCCGCGCGGCAGGCCGAGCTCGAGCCGCATCACGTTGGCGGTGCCGCCGGGCAGGAAGCCGAGCGCCGTGCGGCCGCCGACGAGCCCAGCCGCCGCCTCGCGCAGGGTGCCGTCGCCGCCGTACGCGAACACCGCCTCGGCGCCGTCCGCGGCCGCGCGCCGCGCCAGCCGGGTGGCGTCGCCGGGGCCGGCGGTGGGCTGCGGCTCGGCGTCCCAGCCGGCGGCGCCGAGCACCGCCGCCAGCCGCTCCGCCCGCCGCGCCGCCGCCCAGCGGCCGGCGCGCGGGTTGTAGATCAGGACCGCGGGCCGCACGCTGCCGCCGGGCCTCGCCGGGCCGGCCGTGTCGGCTGGCGCCTCACCGCTTCAGAACAGCTCGCGGTTGGCACCGGCACGTGGCGCCAGGCCGAGGTGCTCGTAGGCGCGGCGGGTGGCTACACGGCCGCGCTGGGTGCGCTGCACGAAGCCCTGCTGGATGAGGAACGGCTCGTACAGATCCTCGAGCGTGCCCTTGTCCTCGCCCACCGCCGCGGCGATGGCGGCGAGACCGGCCGGCCCGCCGCCGTACTGCTCGATCAGGACCTGGAGGATCCGCCGGTCGAGCTCGTCGAGGCCGTGCTCGTCTACCTCCAGCAGCTCGAGCGCCTGCCCCGCGGCCGCGGCGTCGATCCGCCCTTCGCCGTGCACCTGGGCCCAGTCGCGCACCCGCCGCAGCAGGCGGTTGGCGACCCGCGGCGTGCCACGGCTGCGGTGCGCCAGCACCTCGGCGCCGCCGGCGTCGATGGCGAACTCGAGCAGGCCGGCGGAGCGGGTGATGATCTCGGCCAGCGAGTCGGGGCCGTAGAAGTCGAGCCGGTGGACGATCCCGAAACGGCCCCTGAGCGGGGCGGTGATCAGGCCGGCGCGGGTGGTGGCGCCCACCAGGGTGAACCGCGGCAGGTCGATCTTCATGGTGCGCGCCGCCGGTCCCTGGCCGATCACCAGGTCGAGCGCGAAGTCCTCGAGGGCCGGGTAGAGGATCTCCTCGACGGTCGGCCCCAGGCGGTGGATCTCGTCGATGAACAGCACCTGGCCGGGCTCGAGGTTGGTGAGGATCGCCGCCAGATCGCCGGGGCGCTCGAGCACCGGCCCCGAGGTGGTGCGCAGGGTGGTGTCCATCTCGCGCGAGATGATGTTGGCGAGCGTGGTCTTGCCCAGGCCGGGCGGCCCGAACAGCAGCACGTGGTCGAGCGCCTCCCGCCGCTCGCGCGCCGCCTGCAGGAAGACCCTGAGCTTCTCCACCACCCGGCGCTGGCCGATGAACTCGTCCAGCCGCTGCGGCCTGAGCGACTGCTCGACCTTGAGCTCTTCGGGGTCGGGGGTGCCCGAGAGCAGCTTGCGCTCGGCGCTCACCGGGGCATTCTACGTTGCTGCCGGAGGGCCTTCAGGCGCGGGACAGGCGCTTGAGGCTGGCGCGCAGCAGGTCGTGGAAGGCGGCGTCGGGGTCGTCGTCGCGGGCGGCGGCGAGGGCGTCCTCGGCGTGCTTGCGCTTGTAGCCGAGGTTGACAAGCGCCAGGATCAGGTCCTCGTCTTCGGCCGCCGCCGGCCGCGCCGGCAGCTCGGCGGCCAGCGCGGTGAGCTTGTCCCTCAGCTCGAGCACCATCCGCTCGGCGGTCTTCTTGCCGACCCCCGGGATGCGGGTCAGGCGCGCCACGTCGCCGTCGGCGAGCGCCGCCACGAGGTCGTCGGGCGCCATCCCCGACAGGATCACCCGCGCCAGCTTGGGGCCGATGCCGCCGACCGCGATCAGCTTCTCGAACAGCTGCTTCTCGCGCTCGCTCCAGAAGCCGAACAGCTCCAGGGCGCCCTCGCGCAGGTGGGTGTGGATGAACAGCCCCACCCGGCCGTCGCCCCCGCCGGCGCGCTCGATCTCGTAGTAGGTCGACAGTGGCACGTGCACCGCGTAGCCGACGCCGCCGACGTCGAGCAGGACGAGTGCCGGGCTGGTGCGCAGCACACGGCCCTGGAGGTAGCCGATCATCGGCGACCCGGCCGGGTCTAGCTCTCGGCCTGGAAGTTGGCCAGGAAGTTGGGGTCGAAGCTGACCTTCATCTCTTCTCGCCGGCTCTCGATGAGCGAGCTCAGCAGCTGCGCGAACCGCTCCTGCTCGAGCTGTTGGCGGGTCTGGTCGCGGGCGGCGGCGAACTCGCCGGCGTCGAACCGCCGGCGCTCGGCGACCTCGAACAGCACCACGCCCTGGTCGACCGCCAGCGGGCCGCCGAGCTGGCCGGCGTCGAGCGCCAGCGCCGCCGCAGCCAGCCCCGGCTGCCGGCCGAGACTGCCCACCCTGCCGTCGCCGCCGAACGGGCCGCTCTCCTGAACCTCGAGGTCGAGCCGCTCGGCCACCTGGTCGAGAGTCGCCTCGCCGGCCGCCAGCCGCTCGCGCTCGGCCGCCAGGGCGGCCTCGGCGGCCGCCAGCTGCTTGCCGCGCCGCACCTCCTGCTCGACGCGCGCCCGCGCCTCGTCGAGCTCCGGCAGCCGCGGCGGCTCCACGGCCTCGAGCAGCAGCACCGCCCATCCCCGCCCGGTGCGCACCGGCTCCGACAGCTCGCCGGGAGCGAGCTCGAAGGCGGTGGTGGTGAAGGCGGTGGCGCGGCCGATCTGCGGCACCGCCTCGTCGCGCGCAAACGCCGGCGGCGTGCGCTGCTCGATGCCGGCCTCGCCAGCCGCCAGCGCTGCCAGCGCCGCGCCGGTCGCGACCTGCTCGCGGCGCGCCTGCTGGGCGAGCTCGCGCGCCTTGCTCTCGGCCAGGCTGGCGGCGCGCTCGGCGGCCAGCCGGCTGCGGATCTCGGCGCGCACCTCGTCGAGCGAGCGGGTGCCACCGGGCCGCTTCTCCAGCACCTCGATCAGGTGGTAGCCGAAGTCGGTGCGCAGCGGCCCCACCAGCTCGCCTGGCTGGGCGCCGAAGGCGGCCTGCTCGAAAGCCGCGATCATCTGGCCGCGGCCGAAGAACCCCAGGTCGCCGCCGCGCGTCTTGCTGCCCGGGTCGTCGGACAGCTGCGCGGCCAGCTCGGCGAACGGCTCGCCGGCCTCGATGCGCTGGCGGATGCCGCGCAGCCGGCTCTCGACCTCGCCGGCGGCGGCCTCGTCCGACACCCGCAGCAGGATGTGGCGGGCGCGCACCTGCTCGTCCTGGGTGTAGTCGTCGCGGTTGTCGTCGTAGTAGGCGCGGATGTCCGCAGCGGACACCTCGACCGTCGCCTCGAGCGCCACCGGGTCCACCAGCAGGTAGCTGACCTGCCGCTTCTCGGGAATGCGCAGCTCCTCGCGGTGCTCGCCGAAGTAGGCCTCGACCTCGGCCGGCGTGATCTCGACCTGCTCCGCGTAGCGCGATGCCGGCAGCGAGAGGTAGCGGATCGCGGCGCTCTCCACCTGTTCGCGGTAGGCGCGCTCCACCTCGGCGTCCGAGACGAAGACGCTCTGCTCGAGGACGGTGCGCAGCTTCTCGCTCAGCAGGTCCTCGCGCACCGCCCGCTCGAAACTCTCCGGGGTGTAGCCGGCGCGGCGCAGCATCTGGCGGTAGATCTCCTCGCCCACGAAGCGGCCGTCCGAGTCCCTGAACGCCCCCTCCTCGAGGATGACGCGCCGCACCTCCTCGTCGGTGACCCGCAGACCGGCACGGCGCGCCTCACCGTCCAGGATGCGCTGCGCGATGAGCTGGTTCATCACCTGCAGCGGCAGCCCCATCTGGCGCGCCGTCTCGCGCGTGAAGCCCTCTCCGTACGCCTGCCGCAGACGGTCCTCCTGCGCCTGGTAGGCGCGCTGGAACTGGGAGTAGGTGATCTTCTCGCCGCCCACGGTGGCGGCGGCGTCGGTATCGCCGCCGGCGGTCGGCACGGTCGCCCCGAAGTCGACGAAGACGAACAGGATGAAGACCGCGATGACCAGCCACAGCACCCAGCTGAGGTATTTCAGGTTGTCGCGCAAGACTTTCAGCATGACGGTTCTCTCCCGTTGAGCAAGCAGCGACTCTAACAGCCGCCCCGAGCCCGGACAAGGACTCGCGGGGCGCCTACAAACCTCGGATTTTGAATGGTTTGTGCTATATTGCCCAGCCTGGAACAAAGGTCCCCCGCGTGACGCCATCCGCCCGCAGGCGCGAGAAAAAGCACTGGTACAAGATCAACGTCGACACCCTTCGCGGGGTGGCGGTGCTGGTGGGTCTGGCGCTCGTGGTGGGAGGCGGCTACTGGGGCTACCGGTTGCTGCAGGGCCAGTTCCTGGAGCGCGAGGTGGAGATCGTGGTGGCCGAGGCCCAGGGGCTGATCGATAGCCTGCGGGGCGAGCAGGGCATCGACGCCTACGGCGAGGAGTTCGCCACCGCCGGCGACAGCCTGGAGCGGGCGCGCGTCGCCGTCCGTGACGGCCGCCTGGTGGAGGCGCTGCGCGACGCCGAGCACAGCCGCAGCCTGCTGGGCTCGATCCTCAACGCCTTGCGCCACCGTGGACCGGCGGGCGAGGCGCAGTTCATCGCGGTGCGCGGCGGGGTCGAGTTCCGGCGCGGTGAGCGCGGCGAGTGGCGGCCGGCGCGCTCGCGCCTGGCGCTGTACGCCGGCGACTACGTCAAGACCGCCGCCGGCGGCAACGCGGAGGTGATGTTCCAGGACGGCACGGTCGTCACCGTAAAGTCCGACACGGTGATCCTGATCGACCGCAGCCGCAGCCTGCTGGGCGGCCGCAAGGACCGCAAGGTGGGGCTCGAGTACGGCTGGGTCAACCTGAGCACCGCCCAGGGCGTCGGCACGGTCACCACGCCGTCGGCCGAGGCGGTGGTGGACCGCGACTCCCAGGCGCTGGTGGCGTACGACGAGACCAGGAAGGTCGGCCGCTTCGCCAGCTACCAGGGGGCGATGAAGGTGACCACCGGCGACGGCGGCACGCGCGCCATCGGTGAGCTGCAGCAGGTCGTGCAGACCGGCGGCGGACTGTCGCGGCCGCAGCCGCTGCCGGCGGTGCCGCTGCTCGACCACCCCGCCGACGGCGCCGAGCTGGCGATCGAGGAGGGCCGCCTGGTGTTGCGCTGGCAGCAGGTCTCCGGTGCCGAGCGGTACGCGCTGCAGGTCTCCTCGAGCCCCGCGTTTGTCGACAACATAATCGACGTCGAAGACCGCCGCACGCTGCAGGCGACGCTCGGGCTGCGGGCCGAGGGCGCCTACGTGTGGCGCGTGGCGGCGTTCGGACGCGAGGGCGTCAAGGGGCCGTGGAGCCCGGCGCGCGCCTTCCGTGTGGTGCCGGGCGAGGGCGACAGCCGCTCCGGCTAGGGCCCCACACCGGCCAGACTTCAACCGGCCTCCCGAGAGATCCGATCCGATGCCTTTCGCTTCCCTGTTCCGCTACTTCTCCAACGACCTGGCGATCGACCTGGGTACCGCCAACACCCTGGTCTACGCCCGCAACAAGGGCATCGTGGTGCGCGAGCCCTCGGTGGTGGTGGTCAACCAGCTGACCAACCGCATCGAGGCGGTGGGCAGCGAGGCCAAGGAGATGCTCGGCCGCACCCCCGGCAACATCGAGTCGATCCGGCCGATGAAGGACGGCGTCATCGCCGACTTCGAGGTCACCGAGCGCATGCTCGAGCACTTCATCAAGAAGGCGCACGGGCGCAAGATGTACGTCCACCCGCGCATCGTGATCGGCGTGCCGTCCGAGATCACGCAGGTCGAGAAGCGCGCGGTCAAGGACTCGGCGATGCGCGCCGGCGCCTCCGAGGTTTTCCTGGTCGAGCAGGCGATGATGGCGGCGATCGGCGCCGGCCTGCCGATCACCGAGCCGTCCGGCAACATGATCGTCGACATCGGCGGCGGCACCACCGACGTGGCGGTGATCTCGCTCGCCGGCATCGTCTACAGCCGCTCGGTGAGGATCGCCGGCAACGAGATGGACGACGGCATAATCCAGTACCTGAAGCGCAAGTACAACCTGTTGATCGGCGAGCGCACCGCCGAGCGGGTCAAGATGGACATCGGGTCGGCGTTCCCGCTCAAAGAGCAGATCAAGGTCGAGATCAAGGGCCGCGACCTGATCGAGGGCGTGCCCAAGACGCTGGTCACCACCGACGAGGAGATCCGCGAGGCGCTGGCCGAGCCGGTGTCGACCATCGTCGAGGCGGTGCGCTCCGCGCTCGAGCGCACCCCGCCCGAGCTGTCCGCCGACATCATGGACAAGGGGATCGTGCTGTCGGGCGGCGGTTCCCTGCTCCGCGGCCTCGACCAGCGTCTGCGCAACGAGACCGGGCTGCCGGTGGTGCTCGCCGAAGACCCGCTGGCGTCGGTGGTGCTGGGCACCGGCCGGGTGTTGGAGGACATCGACCTGCTGCGCAAGGTCTCCTTGCGCTGAGGCGCGAGCGACCGGCGCCGGCCCGCGCGAGCCGATGCCGCCCTCCCGAACCGCCCCGCCGTTGAGCGAGCGCAGCACCCGCTGGCTGCTGATCGTGGTGGTGGTCGCGCAGCTGTCGCTGATCACCGCGCAGCTGCCCGACCCGGGCGGCCGCGCCAGCCTGCTGGAGGCGGTGCTGGTGAGGGCGGTGGCGCCGCTCGGCTGGCTGATCGACGGCGCCGCCGACCTGACGGTGGCGCTGGCCGACGAGCTGCGGTTGCGGCGCTCGCTGATCGAGGACAACCGCCGGCTGCGCGACGAGGTGCGCGAGCTGCGGCGGCGCACCATGGAGGCGTGGCAGCTCGAGCAGGACCTGGAGCGGCTGTCGCGCGCGCTCGAGTACGAGCGCATCGAGCTCGGGCCGGTGCGCCTGGCCGACGTGGTGTTCATCGACCACCGGCCGTTTCTGCGCACTCTGGTGCTGCGCACCGGTGGTGGCGCCGAGCAGAACCAACCGGTGGTGTCGGCCGACGGCCTGGTCGGCCGGGTCGTGCTGGTGCAGGGACCGTACGCCAAGGTGCAGCTGGTCACCGACCGCGCCGCCAGCGTCGGGGTGATGATCGAGCGCACCCGCCGGCAGGGCGTGGTGCGCGGCGCCGGGGCGCGCGGCCTCGATCTCGATTTCGTGCCGCTGCAGGCGGAGGTCAAGGTGGGCGACCGCGTGATCACGGCCGGCATCGACGGCATCTACCCGCGCGGCCTGCCCGTGGGCACGGTGGTCGAGGTCGCGCCGGGCAGCGAGCTGTTCCACCGCATCCGGCTGCGGCCGGCGGTCGACCTGGGGCTGCTCGACCAGGTCTACCTGCTGGAACGGCCCGAGCTGCCCGAGGGAATGCGCGGGGAGGCGCCGGTTGCGCGGCCTTAAGTTCGCGGCCGCCCTGCTGGTGGTGACCGCCCTGCATCTGCTCGGCGTCGAGCTGTGGTCCGGCTTCTCGCTGGTCTTCGACCTGTTCCTGGTGCTGGCCGTGCTCAACGCCCTGGACGGCGACACCTTTGCCGGCCTGTGGGGCGGGCTGGCGGCCGGCCTGGTGACCGACGCGGTGACCGGCGGCCTGTACGGCATGCACGGGCTGGCTGATACGATCCTGGCCTACGGAACGGCCTACGCCACCCAGCGGCTGGTGGTGCAGCGGCCGGCGAGTGTACTCCTGGTTTTCTCCCTGGCAGCAGCGGTGCAGCAGCTCACTCTGGTCGCCTTGAGCCTGCTGCTGCTGCCCGATCCCGAGCTGCCGGGCTTCCTCTGGGTGCTGGCCAAGGCGGTCAGCAGCGGCCTGCTGGGGGTGGCGGTGTTCGCCGCCCGCCGCACCCTGCTGGCGCGGATCGGGCTGTGGCGCCGGTCGCGCGCCGCCAAGATCCGCCTGCGGGGCTGAGCCGTCACGGTCGATGGCAACCCACGTCCGAGAGCATCGCGACAACCTGGTGCAGCGGCTACCGCTGCTGCAGCTCGTCTTCGTGGCGGCGGTGGTGCTGATCGGCGGTAGCTACTGGTTCGTGCAGGTGGTGCACGGCGACTACTACCGCGAGCTGGCGGAGAACAACCGCCTGCGCAACCTACCGATCAAGGCGCCGCGCGGCCTGATCTTCGACCGCCACCACCGCCGGTTGGTGGAGAACACCCCGAGCTACAACCTGCTGATCGACCGCGCCCGCGCCGCCGACCTGGCGGCCAGCCTCGAGTTCGCGGGCGGGGTGCTCGAACGGCCGGCGGCGGAGCTCGCGGAGCTGGTCGAGCGGCCGGCGCCGTCGGCGCCGTTCCAACCGGTGCTAGTGGCCGAAGACCTCAACCTGGCACAGGTGGCGCGGTTCTCGGCGGCGGCGCTCGAGCACCCCGAGTTCGAGATCGACGTCCGCCATCTGCGGCTCTACCGCCACGGTCCGTTCACCGCGCACACCCTGGGCTATCTCGGCGAGGTCACCGAGGCCGAGCTGGCGCGTCCGGGCTCGCCCTACGTCGCCGGCGACCTGGTGGGACGGCGCGGCATCGAGCAGCGCTACGACCTGACGCTCAGGGGCGAAGACGGCGAGCAGGTGGTGACGGTCGACAGCCGCGGCCGGCTGCGCGAGCAGTCCGGGCGCCGGCCGGCGCGCCCCGGGCAGAGGCTCGATCTGACCCTCGACCTGGAGCTGCAGCAGGAGGCCGCGGTCTACTTCGACCGCCGAGTGGGCGCGACCGTGGTCCTCGACCCGGACAGCGGCGAGCTGCTGGCGGTGGTGTCGGCGCCGTCGTACAACCCCAACCTGTTCGCCCGCCGACTCGCCCGCGACGAGTGGCGCGAGCTGCTCGACGCACCGCACGACCCGCTGCAGAACCGCGCCCTGCAGAACACCTACCCGCCTGGTTCGATCTTCAAGATCGTGGTGGCGGTGGCGGCGCTCAGCGAGGGGGTGGCGAGGCCCTCGGACACCGCCTTCTGCAGCGGCGCGACGACCATCTACAACCGCCGCTTCCGCTGCTGGCGGCGAGGCGGGCACGGCCGCGTCAACCTGCGTGAGGCGATCAAGGAGTCGTGCGACGTCTACTTCTACCAGCTCGGCCAGCGGCTCGGCATCGCGCGCATCGCCGAGTACGCGCGGCGGTTTGGCCTGGGTGCCCCGACGGGTGTCGACATCGCCGGCGAGAAGGCCGGCCTGGTGCCCGACCCGGACTGGAGCCTGCGGGTGCGCGGCGAGCGGTGGTACTCGGGCGAGACCATCTCGGTCGCCATCGGCCAGGGTCCGCTGCTGGTGACGCCGCTGCAGGTGGCGTCGCTGATGGCGACGGTGGTCAACGGCGGGAGGCGGGTGACGCCGCGGCTGGTGCGCGGCGAGCGCAACGACCCCGGCGCTGCCGACCTCGACCCCGCGGCGGTGGCGGTGGTCCGCGAAGCGCTGATTGCGGTGGTGGCGGAGCGGGCGACCGGCGCCGCGGCGCAGGTCGACGGCCTGACGGTGGGCGGCAAGACCGGCACCGCCCAGGTGGTGCGGCAGAAGACCTGGGTCGACAGCGCCACCCTGCCGTACGAGCAGCGCGACCACGCCTGGTTCGCTTCGTTCGCTTCCGACGGCCGCTCGCGGCTGGTGGTGGTGGTCTTCGTCGAGCACGGCGGCAAGGGGTCGGCGGCGGCGGCGCCGCTGGCCAAGAAGCTGTATGAGACCTATTACCGGCCCGCTACCGGTCGTCAGCCTGCCTGAAGACCGGCCCCGCTTGCGCTACCTGGCGAAGGTGCGCTGGCTGCTACTGGCGGTGGCGGTGGCGCTGTCGGCGATCGGCCTGGCCACCATCCACTCGGCCAGCTCCGAGCTGCCGGTCGACTACCTGCCGCGCCAGGCGGTGTGGGTGGCGATCGGCCTCGTCGCCTTCCTGGTGGCTTTCGCCATCGACTACCACAAGCTGGTCAAGTTCTCGCTCGCCTTCTACCTGGGCAGCCTGGTGCTGCTGGTGGCGGTGCTGCTGTTCGGCCAGGAGGTCGGCGGCGCCCGCAGCTGGCTCGGTTTCGGGCGCTGGCGGCTGCAGCCGTCCGAGCTCGCCAAGGTGGCCACCGTGCTGCTGCTGGCGCGCTATCTGGCGGCGGTCAACCGGCGGGTGCTGGGGCTCAAGCAGGTCGGCGTGGCGAGCCTGATCGCGGGCGCGCCGATGGTGCTGGTGGCGCTCAGCCCGGACCTGGGCAGCGCGGCGATGTTCGTGCCGATGCTCGGCGGCATGCTGCTGCTGGCCGGGGTGCGCTGGCGGGTGCTGGTCGCGGGCCTGCTGATCGCTGTGGTGGTGGGCTTCGTCTCCTGGAACGTGGTGCTGCTCGACTACCAGAAGGACCGCGTGCGCACCTTCCTGTCACCAGGCAGCGATCCGCTCGGCGCCGGCTACCAGCTGCGGCAGAGCAAGATCGCCGTCGGCTCCGGCCAGATCACCGGCCGCGGCTACGGCCAGGGTACGCAGAGCCAGCTGCGTTTCCTGCCCGCCCGGCACACCGATTTCGTGTTCGCCGTGCTGGCAGAGGAGTGGGGCTTCCTCGGCGCGGTGGCGACTCTCGGGCTGTTCTCCGCCTACGTGCTGAGCGGCGCGCGGGTGGCGGCGCGCGCCCGCGACCGCACCGGCATCCTGCTGGTGGTCGGCCTGCTGTCGGTGTTCACCGTGCACGTGCTCTACAACACCGCCATGGTGGTGGGACTGGTGCCGATCACCGGCATCCCGCTGCCGTTCCTGTCCTACGGCGGATCGTTCACCCTGGCCAACTTCTTCGCGACGGGCCTGATCCTGGGGGTAGACTTCCGCCGCTACGTCAACCGGTAGAGCGGCCGGGTGAGCCGCACCGCGGCGCCGGTCCACCGGGCGCCGACCAGACCGATGTCCCGCAAGCTGCTGATCCAGTCCGACCCGTTCGAGGTGCGGGTCGCCCTGCTCGAGGACGACCGACCGGTCGAGATCTCGATCGAGCGGCGCGGCGAGCGCGGGCTGGTGGGCAGCATCTACCGCGGCAAGGTGGCACGGGTGCTGCCCGGCATCCAGGCTGCGTTCGTCGACATCGGGCTCGAGCGCCACGCCTTCCTCTACGTCGGCGACGTGCGCGACCAGCTCGCCGAGCTGGCCGAGCTGGCGGGCGAGGAGGAGGTCTGGCGGGCCGCTACCGACGAGCCGCCGCGCGCCATCGACGAGCTGCTCAGCCCGGGCCAGGAGCTGATGGTGCAGGTGCGCAAGGACCCGCTGCCCAACAAGGGCGCGCGGGTGACCACCCAGATCGCGCTGCCCGGACGCTACCTGGTGCTGCTGCCGACCACCCGCGACTGCGGCGTATCGCGGCGCATCGACGAGCCCAACGAGCGCGACCGCCTGCTGGCGGCGCTCGAGGAGCTGGGGCCGGTACCGGGGGGCCTGATCGTGCGCACCGCCGGCGAGGGGCGCGGGGTGGCCGAGCTGGCGCGCGATCTCGACTATCTGTCGCGGCTGTGGCGGCGGGTGGCCAAGACCGCCGAGGAGGCGTCGGCGCCGGCGCTCGTCCACCGCGATCTCGATCTGGCGCGGCGGGCGGTGCGCGACACGCTGGACGAGTCGTTCGAGGTGGTCTGGATCGACGGCGAGGAGGCGCACGGCCAGGCGCTCGAGGAAGTGGCAGCCGTGGAGCCGCGGCTGGCCGAGCGCGTGCGCCTCTACTCCGAGCGCGGTGCGCTGTTCGCCCACTTCGGCGTCGAGCGCGAGCTGGCTGCGGTGCTCAAGGGGCGGATCTGGCTCAGGTCGGGTGGCTACCTGGTGATCCAGCAGACCGAGGCACTGGTGTCGATCGACGTCAACACCGGCCGCTTCGTCGGCCGCACCAGTCTCGAGGAGACGGTGCTGCGGGCCAACCTCGAGGCGGTCGAGGAGGTGGCGCGCCAGATCCGGCTGCGCGACCTCGGCGGCATCATCGTGGTCGACTTCATCGACATGGTGGAGACGGAGAACCGCCAGCGGGTGTTCGAGGCGCTGGAAGCGGCGCTGGCCCGCGACCGGGCTCGCACCCAGCTGTCCCGCATCTCGGAGTTCGGCCTGGTGGAGATCACCCGCAAGCGCAGCCACTCGAACCTGCGGCGGGTGCTGACGCGCCCCTGTCCCTGCTGCGGCGAGCGTGGCCGCATCAAGTCGGTGACCACCGTCTGTCTGGAGCTGCGTCGCCGGCTGCTGGCGGCGGCGGCCGCGGGCGAGCCACCGCCCGCCGCCGTCCGGCTGCATCCCGACGCGGCCGCCGCTCTCGCCGGCCCTCTGGCGGCGGTGATCGAGGATCTCGAGCAGCGGCTGGGCGCCGCGCCGCGGTTGGAATCAGACCCGGAGCTGAACCCCGATCGCTACGAGCTGGTGGCCGCCGGGCAGGTCCGTGGTGCCGCCCGCTGAGCCTTCGCCGGCGGAGCGCCGGCCGCGCGGCACGACCGAGCCGTTCACCCACGACGGCTGGTCTGGCGAGCTGTCGGTCGCCTGCCTGCCGCGCGGGCTGGCCGACGCCCTGGCGCGGCTGACCGACCCCGGGCAGTCGCGCGAGACTCTCCACTGGGGGCGCAACTACCTGTACTCGACCGTGCTCGACACCACCGCCGGCGAGATCGAGGTGGTGGTCAAACAGTTCCGCAACCAGTCGCTGGCGGCGCGGCTGCGGCGGCGGCTCGGTGGCAGCAAGGCGTGGCGCTCGTGGCGCGGCGCGCACGCGCTGGTGGCGGCCGGCGTTCCGACGCCGGCGCCGGTGGCGTGGATCGAGTCCAGCCGCCCCGACGGACCTTCGGTCTACGCCAGCCGGCGGGTCGCGGGCAGCTTTGAGGCGCGCTACCTGATACGCGCGCTCAACGCCGGGCGGCATCGCGAGGAGTTTCCCCAGGTCGACGTCGAAGCGTTCTTCTCGCGACTCGGCGCCGAGCTGCGCCGGATGCACGATGCCGGCATCTGGCACCGCGACGTGTCGATCGGCAACATCCTGGTGGTCGCCGGTGCCGGCCGGCCCGAGCTGTACCTGATCGACCTCAACCGCGCCAGGCTCGGCCGACGGCTGGGGAGCTGGCGCCGCAGCCGCGATCTGTGCCGGCTGCGGCTGCTACGCGCCCGCGACCGGCGCCGGCTGCTGACCGCCTACTGGGGCCCCGCGGCGCGGGCCATGGCGTGGAAGCGGGCGCTCTACGGCGCGATGTTCCACGGCTTCCTGTTCAAGAACTGGCTCAAGGCGGCGCTCCGGCGCCCGCTGCGGGTGGGCCGCGGGCTGCACCGGGCCCGCCGGCCGCACCTGCACATCCCGGCCGCCGAGCGGGGTGCCGGGGTGCGCGACCGGGTGGTCTGGGACCGGCTCTCGGACCAGCCGCACCAGCACGCCGGCCGGCTAGAGCGGCTCGGGGTGCGGCTGGCCGACACCGGCGACCACGCCCGCTCGCTGGGCGCGGCGCTGGCGGCGGCGCCGCGGGTCTGGCGCCGGTTCCGCCAGCTGCGGGGCGGCCTGTACGCCGCGCCGGTCCGCTGGCAGGGTCTGGGCGTGGCCGTCCGGCCGCTGGCCGGCGACCCGGAAGGCGAGGCCCTGCTCGGCGAGCTGACGGCGCTCGGCGTGCGCCGCCTGCTGCTGCGGCTGCACCCGTGGCAGGAGCGCCACGACGCCGAGCAGACGCTCGCCCGCCGGCTGGCCGAGGCCGGCTACGACCTGGCGTTCACCCTGCCGCAGAGCCGGGAGCTGGTGCGCGACCCGGCGCGCTGGCGGGCCGCGGTGGCCGAGCTGGCGGAGCGTTTCCGGCCGTTCGGCTCGAGCTTCCAGGTGGGGCAGGCGGTGAACCGCAGCAAGTGGGGCGTCTGGCGGTACGGCGAGTACCTGGCGCTGGCGGCGATGGCGTGCGAGGAGCTCCGTCGCCACCCGGGTACCGAGGTCCTGGGTCCGGCGGTGATCGACTTCGAGCCCCACGCCACCGCCGCCGTCCTCAACCGGCCTCATCCGGGCGTGCGGTTCGACGCCGTTGCCAGCCTGCTCTACGTCGATCGGCGGGGCGCGCCCGAGTGCCGCCAGCTGGGTCTCGACCTGGTGGGCAAGCTGCTGCTGATATCCGCCATCGCCGCCACCGGCAGGAACGCCGCCGCGCGGTCGTGGATCACCGAGTTCAACTGGCCGTTGTGGGAGGGGCCGCATGCGCCGGCCGGCCGGGACGTGGCGGTGGACGAGCAGACCCAGGCCGACTACCTGGCGCGCTACTACCTGCTCGCGCTGGGCAGCGGCGTGGTGGAGCGCGCCTACTGGTGGCAGCTGGTGGCGCGTGGCTACGGCTTGGTCGACCCGCGGGACGACGGCTTGCGCCGCCGGCCCGCCTTCCACGCCCTCGCCACCCTGGCGCGCGAGGTCGAGGGCAGCCGGTTTCTCGGACCGTTGCCGGCGCCACCCGCGGCCCGGCTGTACCAGTTCGAGCGCGGCGGCGGCGGGCGGCTGGTGGCCGGCTGGAGCACCGGCGCGGCGATCGCCGCGCGTCTGCCGGCGCCGGCGGCGGCGGCCGTGTCGCGCGACGGCGAACCGCTGGCGGCGGACGGCTGCGAGGTGACGCTGACCGCCTCGCCCCGCTACTTCCGGATAGCCTGAGCCGCGCGCCGCCGGGCCACCAAGGACGACGCCAACCCCCAGGCCCCCAAGCCCCCAAGCCCTCGAGCCCATAAACTCCCGCCATGCCCCGCGAGACCGTCCTCATCACCGGCGCCTCCTCGGGTATCGGCGAGGAGCTGGCGCGGCTGTTCGCGGCCGACGGCTCCGACCTGGTGCTGGTGGCGCGCAGCCGGGAGCGGCTGCGGGCGCTGGCCGGCGAGCTGGCCGAGCGGCACGGCGTGGCGGCGCGGGTCGAGGTGGTGGATCTGACCGCCGCCGGGGCGTGCGCCGAGCTGGTCGAGCGCCTGGCGGCCGACGGCGTGGCGGTGGACGTTCTGGTCAACAACGCCGGCTACGGCGCCCGCGGCGCCGCCGCCGAGCTGGATCTCGAGCGCCAGCTCGGCATCATCCGGCTGAACGTCGAAGCGCTCACCGAGCTGACCCGGCGGCTGCTGCCGGCGATGCTCGAGCGGCGGCGGGGCGGGGTGCTCAACGTCGCCTCGACAGCCGCCTTCCAGCCGGGCCCCTTCATGGCGGTCTACTACGCCACCAAGGCGTACGTCCAGTCGTTCAGCGAGGCGCTGGCCGAGGAGCTGCGAGGCAGCGGCCTCACGGTCACCAGCCTGGCGCCCGGCCCGACCCTCACCGGCTTCCAGAGCGAGGCGGAGATGGAGGACACGGTGCTGTTCCGGTTCGGCGCGATGGAGGTCGCCCCGGTCGCCCGCGCCGGCCACCGGGCCTTCCGCCGCGGCCGGGTGGTGGTGATCCCGGGCCTGGCGAACCGGCTGCTGACCTTCTCGAACCGGCTCGCGCCGCGCTGGCTGACGCGGCGGGTGGTGCGCCGGCTGCAGGACTAGGCCGTCCGTCCGCCGGCCCATAGAAGCCAGGCGCGGCCCCCATAGACGCCAGGCGGCGCGCTCAGCTCTCGGTCAGGCCCCAGAACACCTGCGATTCGGGCCCGAAGCCCCGCCGCCGGCTGTTGGCGCCTATGAGCTTCCTGGCGCGTCGCAGCGTGGTCTCCGAGATGCCGGCCTCGGCCGCCCGGCGCAGCAGCTTCTGCGCCGCGCACTCGCCGTCGGTGAGCTGTTCGCGCAGGAACCTCTCGGCGACCGCCAGGGCCGTCGGCTGCTCGCGCTTCGCCTGCTTGCGGCCGGCGGCGGCCTTCGGCGCGTCGCCCTCGGGGCTCGGCGGCTCGGCGTCGACGGCGCGGGTCTCGGGCGGCGGGCCGGCTGCCGCCGCGGGCTCCGGCTGGGGGCGCGGTACGGGCCCGGGGACCGGTTCGCTGGTGGGATCGCCGGGGGGCTCGCTGGAAGGGTCGCTGGAGGGGTCGCTGGGCGGCGTGGCCGTCCAGCTCGATCCCCCCGCCGTGCCGCCCGCGGAGCCGGGCCAACCGCACCAGCCGCCCCGCCAGGCGGGCCAGGCGGTGCGGCCGGCACCCATCCAGCCCTGCCACCAGAGGCCTGCCAGGCGGGAGTAGAGACCGGCAGCGCGCTGCCAGGAGTCCTGCGCGTCGCGCGCCACCTCGAGCGGGCCGTACTGGCCGCGGCCCAGCCGGTCGAGCGAGCCGCGCCACTGGGCGACCTGCGCCTCGATCGCCTCGCGCCACAGCCTGGCGCCTTCGCTGAACGGTTCCCCGGCGCGGCGCCCCGGCTCGCCCTCGCCCGCCTGCCGGGCTGCTTCGGATCCCGGTGTCCTTGTCATGGCACTCCATCCTACTACCCCGACGGCGGGAGCGGACGGCATGGCGGCGGGCGACGGCCGCAGCGGGCGCGGGGGCTGCGATACATTGCCGGCGTGCCGGTAGCCGCGCGCGAGGCCCTCGCACCGTTCCACCCCCTCGTCGCGGGCTGGTTCGGGGAGCGCTACGGCGACCCGACCGAGATCCAGGCGCGCGCCTGGCCGCGCATCGCCGCCGGCGAGCACGTCCTGGTCACCGCGCCTACCGGCAGCGGCAAGACGCTGACGGCGTTTCTGTGGGCGCTCGACCGGCTGCTCACCGGCGCCTGGCCGGGAGGGCGGACCCGGGTGGTCTACGTCTCGCCGCTGAGGGCGCTCAACAACGACATCCGGCGCAACCTGCTGGCGCCGCTGGCCGAGCTGGAGGCCGCCTTCGCCGCCGGCGGCGAGCCGGCGGCGCCGGTGCGTGTCCTGACCCGCAGCGGCGACACGCCGCCGGGCGAGCGCCAGAAGATGATCCGCCGGCCGCCGGAGATCCTGATCACCACCCCCGAGACGCTCAACATCCTGTTGACCTCGAAGGGCGGCCGGTCGATCCTGGGCGACGTCCAGGCGGTGGTGCTCGACGAGATCCACGCCGTCGCCGGCTCCAAGCGCGGCGTCCACCTGATCACCGCCGTCGACCGGCTGGTCCGGCTGTCGGGCGAGTTCCAGCGGCTGGCGCTGTCGGCCACCGTGCGGCCGCTCGAGCGGGTGGCGCGGTTCGCCGGCGGCTACCGGCTGGAGCGCGGCGCGGAAGGCAGCGAGCCGCGCTACCGGCCGCGTCCGGTGGCGGTGGTGCGCTCGGCGATGCCCAAGCGCTACGACCTCGCGGTGCGCGTGCCGCCCGACCCGGCGGCGCCCGGCCCGGCGACGCCCGAGCCGCCGCCGCTCGGCAAGGCCCAGCCGGCCGCCGCCAGCCCGTGGGAGCCGCTCAGCCGAGACATCCGCGAGCGCATCCGAGCCAACCGCTCGACCCTGGTGTTCGCCAACAGCCGCCGCACCACCGAGAAGCTGACCCGCTTCCTGAACGAGGGCGAGCCCGGCGAGCTCGCCTACTCGCACCACGGCTCGCTGTCGCGCGAGATTCGCGCGGTGGTCGAAGAGAGGCTCAAGGCCGGGCGGCTGCGCGGCATCGTGGCCACCAACTCGCTCGAGCTGGGCATCGACATCGGGGCTCTCGACGAGGTGGTGCTGGTGCAGACGCCGCCGTCGGTGGCCTCCGCGGTGCAGCGCATCGGCCGCGCCGGGCACGGCGTCGGCGAGGTCAGCCGCGGCCGGCTCTATCCGTTCCACGAGCGCGACGTGCTGGACGCCGCGGTGGTAGCGAAGGGGGTGCTCGACGGCGACATCGAGGAGCTGGTGCCGGTGCGCGGCGCGCTCGACGTGCTGGCCCAGGTGCTGCTGTCGATGGTGGCGGCCGAGCCGTGGCGGCTCGACGAGCTGTACGACGCGGTGCGCACCAGCTACCCGTACCGGCGGCTCAAGCGGCGCCAGTTCGATCTGGTGATCGACATGCTCGCCGGCCGCTACGCCGACAGCCGCATCCGCGAGCTGAGGCCGCGGCTCGCCCGCGACCGGCTCGACGGCACGGTGGGCGCACGGCCGGGCACCGCGCGGCTGGTCTACCTGTCGGGCGGCACCATCCCCGACCGCGGCTACTACCAGCTGCGCCGGCTCGACTCGATGGCCAAGCTCGGCGAGCTCGACGAGGAGTTCGTCTGGGAGCGCTCGATCGGCGACAGCTTCACTCTCGGTGCCCAGAGCTGGCGGGTGCGCAAGGTGACCCACAACGACGTGCTGGTCAGCCCGGCCCGCCGTGGCGCCGCGCTGGCGCCGTTCTGGCGCGCCGAGGAGCGCAGCCGCTCGTTTCACCTGTCGGCGCGGATCGGCGAGTTGCTGGAGACCGCCGAGCGGCTGCTCGAGCTCGACGACGGTGCCCGCCAGCTGCTCGACAAGCTCTGCCGGGAGCACGCCATGGAGCCGGCCGCCGCCGAGCGGCTGCTCGAGCTGCTCGAGCGCCAGCGAGCCGAGACCGGGGCGGCGCTGCCCCACCGCCACCACCTGCTGGTCGAGCACCTGGGGCCGGCCGAGGGGCGCGCCGACCGTGAGCAGGCGATCCTCCACCTCGGCTGGGGCGGCCGCGTGCTGAGGCCGCTGGCGCTGGCCGTCAAGGCGGCCTGGCGGGCCGAGCACGGCTGGCCGCTCGAGCTCGAGCACGACAACGACGCGCTGATCGTCGCCCTGCCGCCGGGCTTCGACCCGCCGGCGGTGCTCGAGCTGGTGCGCCCGGACAACCTCGAGCGGCTGCTCGCCGGCCAGCTCGAGCAGAGCGGCTTCTTCGGCGCCCGTTTCCGCGAGGCGGCGGGCCGCGCGCTGCTGCTGCCGCGCCAGGGCTACCGCCGGCGCACGCCGCTGTGGCTCAACCGCGAGCGCTCGAAGAAGCTGCTGGCGTCGGTCGCCGGCTACGACGACTTCCCGCTGGTGGTCGAGACCTGGCGCACCTGTCTCGAGGACGAGTTCGATCTGGAGAGCCTGAAGCAGCTCCTGGCCGAGCTCGAGCGCGGTGAGATCCGGGTCACCGAGTGCCGCACGTCGGCGGCGTCGCCTTTCGCCGGCAACCTGATCTGGAAGCAGACCAACCGGCTGATGTACGAGGACGACGCGCCCGAGGAGGCGGCGGGGCTCAAGGGCGACCTGCTGCGCGAGCTGGTCTACTCGACAGAGCTCCGGCCGCGCATCCCGGCGGCGCTGCTCGACCGGTTCCAGCGCAAGCTCCACCGCACCTGGCCCGGCTACGCCCCCGACACCGCTGGCGAGCTGGTCGAGTGGGTCAAGGAACGGATCGCGATCCCGGCGGCCGAGTGGCGCGAGCTCGAGGCCGCGATCGAGCGGGACGCGCGGGGCGGCACGGGCGGCGAGGCGCCGTCGCCGGACGACCTGGTGGCCGCAGCCGGCGACCGGCTGGTGCGGCTCCAGCCCACCGCAGCGGCGAGCGGGGAGCAGGCGCGGCCCGAGATCGTCTGCGCGCTCGAGAGCCTGCCGCGCCTGCTCGGCGCGCTCGGTCTCGACGCCGAGACGGCGAACATCGGCTCCCTGCTGTCGCCGGGGCCGCTGCCAGCGGACAGGTTGGCGCGGCTCGAGCAGCGGCTGGGCGGGCTCGGCGACGAGGAGTCGGGCGCCGGCCGAGGGGACGACGATCCGCTCGCCGCCCTGGCCGGCGAGTGGCTGCGCTTCTACGGCCCGCTGCCCGGGCGCCGCCTGGCGGAGACCTTCGGGCTCGACGGCGAGCGGCTGCGCGACCTGCTCGAGACCCTGACCGCCGACGGCACGGTGGTGGTCGACCAGTTCCGCGACGCCGCCCTCCCCGACGAAGATGAGGCGCCGCTCGAGCTGTGCGACGCCGAGAACCTGGAGCGGCTGCTGCGGCTCATGCGCGCCGCCGCCCGCCCCGAGTTCCGGCCGCTGCCGCTCGAGCGGCTGCCCCAGTTCCTGGCCGCCTGGCAGGGGCTCACCTCGGCCGCCGGCAGCGTCGAGGGGCTGCAGGGGTCGCTCGAGCGGCTGTTCGGCTACCCGGCGCCGGCGCGGCTGTGGGAGAGCGACCTGCTGCCGGCGCGGCTCGACCCGTACTACCCGAGCTGGCTCGACGGCCTGCTCGTGGAGTCGGACCTCGTCTGGTGGGGCTGCGGCAAGGAGAGGGTCACCTTCGCTTTCCCCGACGACCTCGAGCTGCTGCGCAGCGAGACGCCGGCGGCCGCGGCCGGCGACGACGCCGGCGGAGCGCCGCCGGCCACCGACCCGAGCGCGGGAGCCGCGGCGCCTGACGAGCCGGCCGGGGCCGCCGATGCGCTGTTTCCCGACCCGCGCGGCCGCTACGGGCTCGAGGAGCTGGCTCGCCACACCGGTCTGCCTTCGGCTGAGGTGAGCGACCGGCTGTGGCGTCTGGCCTGGCAGGGCCGGGTCACCAACACCGCCTTCGCCGCCGTGCGCCAGGGCATCTTGAACCGCTTCCGGCCGGTCGAGCCGGAGGCCGAGCGGTGGCTCCCCGAGCGCCGGCGCCGGCCGCCCCGGCCGGCCCGGCGCCACCGTTTCGAGCGCTGGCGCTCGAGCCGGCCGTTCGCCGGCGACTGGTACCGGCTGGACGACGGCGACGAGGGAGAGCCGCGCGATGCCCTGGACCGCGAGGAGCTCAACAAGGACCGGGTGCGGCTGCTCGTCCACCGCTACGGCGTGCTGTTCCGCGAGCTGCTCGAGCGCGAGCTGCCGGCGATGCGGTGGGGGCGGCTGTTCCGCTCGCTACGCCTGATGGAGCTGTCCGGCGAGCTGCTCGCCGGCCAGTTCTTCGACGGCGTCCCCGGCCTGCAGTTCGCCTCGCCGGCCGCCTTCCGCCGACTCGAGGAGGGCCTCCCCGACGACGCCGTGGTCTGGATGAGCGCCGCCGACCCGGCCTCGCCGGCCGGCCTCGGCCTCGACCAGCTACGCGGCGTCTACCCGGCGCGCCTGCCGTCGAGTCACCTGGTCTTCCACGGCCGCCGGCTGGTCGCCGCCTCCCGCCGCCACGCCACCGCGCTCGAGCTCCACGTCGAAGCCGGCCATCCGCTGCTGGCCGACTACCTTGGCTTCCTCGGCCACCTGCTGTCGCGCGAGTTCGCCCCCCGCCGCGGCCTCACAGTCGAGACCATCAACGGCGAGCCCGCCGCCGAGAGCCCCTACGCCCCCCGCCTGGCCGAGCTGTTCGAGGCCAGCCGCGAGGGCCCGGTGCTCAAGCTGCGCCGTAGCTACAGTCGAGGCTGAACGAGAGGGCGGGTTCGAATACCGTACGCTCTGCCGTCCGCGCAAAGCGTCGCCGACCCGCGGCGAGTCGCCGGCGTTACGGCTGGGACATCGCGGCACCGGGTTGGCGGCGGGGCTTGGTTACAGTACCTCCCCGATGGCTGGAGGGATGCGCACCGTGGGTCGAATGCGGCGCCGCCTGGTGCCGGGCCGGATTCCGGACCCGCTGCGAGCCCACGGCGCCTGGGTCTATCTGATCGTCTCCATCCTGGCCGGCGCGCTCACGGGTGAGCCGCGGGGCTTCCCAGCGGCGCTGCTCGCCGGCGGCGGCTTTGTCGGCGTGTTCGTGCTCGCCGGCTCGCTGGCGATCGCCAGTCGGCCAGCCGCCCGGGCGAGATTGGCGCTCGGCCTGGTGCTGGCCGTGGGGGCGCCACTCCTCGCGGCTGGCCTGGGCGCCGACCGCTCGGTTCTCCTGGTCGCCCTGGCCACCGGCCCGCCCGCCCTCGCCGCGGCCTGGTTCGCGAGCAGGAGAGGGTTCCTCTCGCCGGGCGCCCTGGCCTTCGGGGTGACCGCGCTGGTCGTCTCCGCGCCGGCGGCGGCAAGCGCCGGGGGAGCGTCGCCGCGTCGCGCGCTCCTGATCCTGGCGGCCCTGGCGCCGCTCTTCTTCTGGCGCACCTGGAGGTTGGCCCGCACTCTCGGCCGGGAATGGACGAGGGAGCGCTTCGTGCGGCGCGGTCTGTTCGAGTCGGCTATCGCGGTGGCGTGGGCGGCAGTGGCGGTGGCGGTCACCCGGATGCTCGGCTAGGACAGCGCCGGCTCCAGCCACCTGCGGCTCCCTCCGCGAGTCAATACCTGCCTCACCCCCACCGGACTCCGCTCCGCGCCGAGGCTGCTAGCGTCGGTGCTGCGGAGGCCTGGGTGGCCGCTGGAGCCGAGCGCCGATGGATCGAAGGGACTTCCTATCGCGGGCGGGCACGGCCCTCGGACTGCTGGCGATGCCGGGGATGAGGATGGGATCGCTCGCGGCCGGCAAGCCGGGCGGAGGACGTGGGGTCAAGGTCTTCCTGGCCGGCGACGTGATGACCGGCCGCGGCATCGACCAGGTGCTCGAGCGGCCGAGCCGGCCGGAGCTCCACGAGCCGTACGTGCGGGACGCCCGGCGCTACGTCGAGCTGGCCGAGCGGGCCAGCGGGGCGATCCCGAGGCCGGTCGCGCCGGCCTACGTCTGGGGCGACGCGCTGGCGGCGCTCGAGCGGGCCGCGCCCGATCTGCGGGTCGTCAACCTCGAGACCGCGGTTACGACCAGCGGCGAGGCGTGGCCGCGCAAGGGCATTCACTACCGGATGCACCCGGCCAACGTTGGCTGTCTGACCGCCGCCGGCCTCGAATGCTGCACGTTGTCCAACAACCATGTCCTCGACTGGGGGTACGCCGGGCTGAAGGAGACCGTGGCCAGCCTGCGAGCTGCCGGCTTGCGCACCGCCGGGGCGGGCGGCAACGCCGCGCTCGCCGCATCGCCGGCGGCGCTCGAGCTGGCGGACGGCGGGCGGGCGCTGGTGTTCGCGGTCGGCTCGACGACCAGCGGCATCCCCCGCGCCTGGGCCGCGGGCGAGGAGCGGGCCGGCGTCGCTCTCCTGCCCGATCTGTCCGCCGCCACGGCCGAGCGGCTGGCGGCGCGGATCGCGGCGGCGCGGCGCCCTGGCGACCTGGTGGTGGTCTCGATCCACTGGGGGCCGAACTGGGGCTACGCCATCTCGGCCGAGCACCGGCGGTTCGCGCATCGCCTGATCGAGGCGGAGGGGGCGGACGTCGTTCACGGCCACTCGTCGCACCACCCGATGGCGATCGAGGTCTACCGGCAGCGGTTGATCCTGTACGGCGCCGGCGATTTGGTGAACGACTACGAGGGAATCGGGGGCCGCGAGGAGTACCGGCCGGAGCTGGCCCTGGGCTACTTCGCATCGCTAGAGGCCGGCAGCGGCCGGCTCTTGGAGCTGACGATGGCGCCGTTCCGCCTGCGCAGGTTCCGGCTCGAGCGGGCGGCGCCGGAGGCTGCCCGTTGGCTCGCCGACACCCTGACCCGCGAGGGCACCGTCTGCGGCAGCCGGGTCGAGCTTTGCGACGACGGAGAGCTGGCTCTGCGCTGGGAACAGCGGTGACAGAAGGCTCGACCGAGGCGGCGAGCTGCTACCCGGGACGGAGCTCCGGGTCGCTGTCGCTGCTGCTTGCGCCCCGAATTCGTCTAGACTCGGTTCATGTACGGACACTCCAAAGCCAAGACACCCGAGGAGTACATCGCCGAGGTGGACGAGGCTCGTCGCCCCGACTTCCAGCAACTGCACGAGCTGATCCGGGAGACGGTGCCGGAGCTCGAGCCGACGATGGAGTTCGGCATGCTGGGCTACGGCAAGTTCCACTACAAGTACGCCAGCGGCCGCGAGGGCGACTGGATGAAGGTGGGTCTGGCCGCCAACAAGCGCTACATCTCGCTCTACTGCTGCGCCACCGACGGCGACGGCTACGTCGCCGACAAGTTTCGCGACCGGCTGCCCAAGGCCAACATCGGCAAGAGCTGCGTGCGGTTCAAGCGGCTGGCCGACCTCGACGAGAAGGCGCTGCGCGAGCTGCTGCGCGCCACCGCCGCCGGCACCTACGGCGTCTAGCGCGGTTTCGCCCCACCGCCGCCGACGGGCCCCGTTTCTCGGCCGACGCCTCCCGCTGGTAGCGGGACCGCCGTTTGACGAACGGCGGGCGGCTCCTGCACAATCTAGGCCCTAAGCCTAGGAGGTGTGACATGAGCGTACTCGTCCGAACCGTTCTGGCGGCCGGGGTCGTTGCCCTGATGGTGGCCGGTGCCTCGCCAGCCGTCGCCCAGCAGACCGAAGAGCCCGCGGAGCAGGAGGAAGAGGCCCAGGAGGCCGAGCCGACGATCAGCGACGAGATCACGGTCACCTCGCGTAAGCGCGAGGAGCTGCTGCAGGACGTGCCGTTCTCCGTGGTGGCGCCGTCGGAGGAGGTGTTGCGCGAGCGCGGCGTCGAGACCCTCGAGGAGATCTCCAGCAACGTCGCCGGCTTCACCGTCCAGAACCTGGGGCCGGGGCAGAGCCAGGTCGCCATGCGCGGCATCTCTTCGGGGCAGGTGGTGCGCGACCAGCCCGGCGTCAAGGAGCAGGTCGGCATCTACCTCGACGAGTCGGTGATCTCGCTGTCGCTGTTCACCCCCGACCTCGACCTGTTCGACATGAACCGGGTCGAGGTGCTGCGCGGGCCGCAGGGCACGCTGTTCGGCTCCGGCTCGCTGTCGGGCACGGTTCGCTACATCACCAACCAGCCGCGGCTGGGCGTCTCCGAGTCGGTCGCCGAGTTCAGCCTCAACTCGGTCGACGACGGCGGCATCGGCGGCAGCGTCAAGGTAGCCACCAACCACCCGGTGGGCGACAACGCGGCGGTCCGCCTGGTGGCGTACCACACCGAGTACGGCGGCTTCATGGACGCCGTGCAGCCCAACCTGTCGGTGGACGAGGACGTCAACAGCGGGACGCGCACCGGCGTGCGGCTGTCGCTGCGCGCTCAGCCCAACGACCGGCTGACCGTCACCCCGCGCCTGATCTACCAGGAGCTGGACATGGACGGCTGGAACCGGAGCGACAAGTTCAACATCCTGGCCAACCCGTTCACCACCACGCGGCCGCAGGTCAGGCTCGGCGAGCGCCAGCTGTTCACCCAGTTCGAGGAGGCGACCACCGACGACTTCCTGCTCACCGATCTCACCGTCGAGTACATCGTCGGCGACATGCTGTTGACCTCGATCACCTCCTACACCGACCGCGACATCCTGGTGATTCGCGACGCCACCGCCCTGACCGCCTCCATCACCGGCGGCACGATCCCGTTCGGTCCCGAGGTGTACACCATCAGCGCGCCGCTCGACGACGCCACCCAGGTGACGACGCTTACCCAGGAGCTGCGGCTGTCGGGGGGCGGCACCCGCACCAGCTGGGTCGCCGGCATCTTCTACAGCGACATCGACCGCGACTACGGCCAGAGCCTGCTGGTCAACGGCTTCGAGGCGCGCACCGGCATTCCGACGGCCGGTGGCTTCGGGGCCGGTACCGACATCCTGTTCTTCTCCGACCTCAAGTATGACTTCGAGCAGCTGGCCCTGTTCGGCGAGGTGACCTACGCGGTCAACGACCGCGTCGACATCACCGGCGGACTGCGCTTCTACGATTTCGACGAGAGCCGGGTGCAGACCTTCGACGGCATCTTCGCCGACCCCGGCACCACCCGCGGTTCGACCACCGCCGACGGCCTGGCGCCGCGCGTCATCGTCAGCTATCAGGTCAACGACGACACCCAGCTCAACGCCCAGGTCGCGAAAGGCTTCCGGCTGGGCGGCATCAACGACCCGCTCAACGTGCCGCTGTGCACGCCGCAGGACCTGGCGATCTTCTCGGGCTTCGACACCTGGAACGACGAGGAGGTATGGAACTACGAGATCGGCTCGAAGTCGACCATCATGGGCGGCCGCGGCACCTTCAACATCGCGGCGTTCCAGATGGACATCACCGACCTGCAGGCGACGGTGACCGCCGGCTCGTGCTCGTCGCGGCTGGTGTTCAACGTGCCGGACGCCGAGAGCCGGGGCGTCGAGCTGGAGGTGGCGGCGGCACCCAACGACACGTTCGACTTCGCCATCTCGGCCAGCTACACCGACTCCGAGCTGCAGAGCGAGGCGGCCGGCAACATCTCGGGCATCTCGCCCGGCAACCGGCTGCCGACGGTGCCCGAGCTCCAGGCCGCGGCTGCCGCTACCTGGAAGTGGCAGGTGGGCGGCGACCGGCTGGCCTCGCTCACCGGCGTCTACCAGCACGTCGGTTCGCGCTACACCCAGGTCGGTGACTTCGCCGCCGGCTTCGGCGTCGTCGACATGCTCGGCTTCGAGCTCGGCGGCGGCGGCACCATCGGCGGCCCGCTCAACCAGCGGTTCTTCACCTTCAACCCGGAGCTGCCGGCCTACGACCTGGTCAACCTGCGCTTCTCGGTGGCCAGCGACACCTGGGAGGTGGCGCTGTTCGTCAACAACGTCACCGACGAGATCGCCTTCCTGGCGCTCGACCAGGAGCGCGGCAGCCGGGCGCGGGTGGGGTATCTGACCAACCAGCCACGCACCTTCGGGGTGTCGACCCGGGTACGTTTCTAGCGCGGTAGCCGGCTCGAGCGTTCGCGCCGCCGCCGGCGAAGAGCCCGGGCGGCGGCGGCGCAGCGCGTGCGCCGTGCCGCCGCCGTCTCTAC
>JBFGNS010000050.1:0-26273 GCA_041574955.1 Thermoanaerobaculia bacterium
GCCACCGGCCTGCTGTACGCGCTGGACGCCGCCAGCGGCGAGCTGCTGTGGCGGCGCGACCTGGTGGGCGAGCTGGGCGGCACCGTGCGGCGCAACGGCTACTCGTCGAGCCCGCTGGCGTTCGGCGACGCGGTGATCGTCCAGGTCGGAGGCGAGGGCCGGGCGGTGGTCGCGCTGCGCCAGAGCGATGGCGCCGAGCTGTGGCGCGGCGGCGATTTCGACAACTCCACCTCGTCGCCGATCCTGATCGAGCTCGCCGGCCGGCCGCAGCTGGTGGCGTTCCTCTACGACGCGGTGGCCGGATTCGATCCGACCAGCGGCGAGCTGCTGTGGAGCCATCCGCACGAGACGCCGTTCGGGCTCAACACCTCGACCCCGGTGTGGGGCGAGGACGGGCTGCTGTTCGTGTCGTCGGCCTACGGCCGGGGGAGCCGCGGCCTGCGGCTGCGGTCCGGCGCCGGCGGCCCGACCGCGGAGGAGGTCTGGTTCACCACCCGCATGCGCCTGCACTTCGGCAACGCGGTGCGGCTGGGCGATCTGATCGTCGGCTCGAGCGGCGACTTCGGTCCGGCTCCTCTCACCGGCCTCGACGCCACCACCGGTCGCGTGCTGTGGCGCGAGCGCTCGCTGGCGCGCACCAGCCTGCTGGCCGCCGGCGAGAGGCTGATCCTGCTCGACGAGGACGGCCAGCTGGCGCTCGCCTCCGCTTCGCCCGAAGGCTTCGAGATCCACGCGCGGGCCGATCTGCTCGGTTTCCCGGCGCGCACCGTGCCGACCCTCGCCGGCACCACGCTCTACCTGCGCAATCGCCAAGAGCTGGTGGCGCTGGCGCTCGGCGCGGCCGCCGCGCCGCCGGCGGCGCCGCCGGCCGGCGGCCGGCGATGAGCGGCTTTGCGCTGCGGCCGATGCGTGCCGCCGACGTCGAGGCGGTGGTGGCGCTGATCGCCGCTCACGACCCGGACGATGCTCCGCCGGCGCGCGACTACTTCGACTACCTGTTCGCCGGCGGCGGCTGGTTCGCCGGCGACGTCCACCACGTGGCGGTCGAGCCGCCGAGCGACCGCCCGCTGGCGGTGGGCGGCTACGGCCGCAAGCCGCTCGCCGCCCCCGGCATCCTGTGGCTGCGCTGGCTGTACGCCGCGCCGGGCTACCGCGGCTGCGGGCTGGGGCGGCTGCTGCTCGGCAGGATCCTCGACGAGGCGCGCGCCGGGGGTGCCCGCAAGCTGTACCTGGACACCACCAGCGCCCCTTCCTTCGCGCGCGCCCGAGCTGTCTACGAGCACTACGGCTTCGTGCTCGAGGGCCGCCTCGCCGACTACCACGGCGACGGCGAGGACAAGCTGATCTACGCCCTCGACCTGGCTGGCTGAGTCCGCTCTACCTTTCGAACACCTCGGCCACCGGCACGATGTCGATGGCGCTCGGCGCGACCGGCAGCTTCTGGATCTCCTTGTCGGCCTCGAGCACCGCGGGCTCGGGCTTCGAGTTGTACTCCATCGGGCTCGGCGCGCCGGCCGCGAGGGCGGCCTTGAGAGCGGCCGCCTCGTCGGTCACCAGCACCGCCTTGAACTGTTTCGTCTGGAGGTACTTCTTGACCGCCGCGTTGACCTCGGCGAGCGTCATCGCCGACAGCCGCCTGTCGATCTCGTCGATGTAGTACGGCATGCCGTAGTACTCGCTGTCCATCAGGAAGCCGAGCCGGTCGGACAGCGTCTGGGCCCACAGCTTCGAGTAGTTGACCAGGAAGTCGCGCGCCAGCTCGAACTCGGCCTGGGTGAGGCCGCGCGCGATCAGCTGGTCGACCTCGTACAGCGCGTTGCGCAGCGCGAAGTGCGCGGTCTTCGGCACCACCGGCCGGATCCACACCGAGAAGTACTGCTGGCGGCGGGGTACGCCGGGCGACGGGTTGGAGGTGAACGGCGGCGCTTCCCAGTACTCGATGTAGGAGTAGTCGCCGTAGTTCAAGCCGCGCTTGCCGCGCAGCTGCTGCATCAGCCGGCCGTGGAAGGTGCGGTGCTCGCCGAGGTAGCTGTTGGCGACCATCAGCGGGTAGTAGTCGGGGTGGGCGCGGTTGATCGGCAGCGGATAGCCGAAGTGGATGCCGACCGAGTCGGTCTCCTTGTCGATCAGTTTGAAGCTCCGCCCCTCGACCGCCGGCGGGGCCGGCAGCTCGGTCGGTCGGGCGTCGCCGCCCGCCGGCAGGGGCGCCAGGCTGGCCGCCAGCTGCTGCGGGAAGCCCTCCGGGTAGCCGCCGGCGACGCCCAGCATCAGGTTGGCGCGGTTGTAGCGCGCCTTGTAGAACGCCTTGACGTCGTCGAGCGTGATGGCGGCCAGCCCGGCCACCGTGCCGGCCGGCGAGTGGCCGTACGGGTGGCCGGCGAACAGCTCCTGCTGCAGCATCTCGAGCCCCAGCAGCTCGTCGTTGCCGGCGCGCAGCGTGCTGGTCAGGTAGGCCTCGAGCTGCTGGCGGTGGCGCTCGAAGTCGCTGGCGTTGAACGCCGGCTCGAGCACCACCTCGGTGAGCAGCGCGGCGTACTCGGCCAGCTTGTCGCGGTGCACGACCCCGGAGATGACGGTGACCTCGCGGTCGGTGTTGACGTTGATCGACGCCGCCATCGGGTAGAGCAGGTCGATCAGCTCGGCGTAGGTGTGCTTGGCGGTGGCGGCGTCGCCGACCATCCGCCCGGTGAGCGCCGCCAGCCCCGCCTTGCCGGCCGGGTCGTTGATCGAGCCGGCCTCGAACATCAGCCGGATGGCGATCAGCGGTGAGCCGGGGCTGGGCAGGGTCACGGTGTGCATGGCGGGCTCCTCGGGAGCTTGGGCGGCCAGCGGGCCGGGAACCAGGGCGACGAGTGCGGCTGCTGCGAGCTTGCGGAGTCTCATGGCGCTATCTTCCTTCTGCCGACGGCTCGCCGGCTGCCGGCCGCTCGGCCTCGGCCGACGGCACGTGGGCCAGGGTGACGGTGGTGAGTGCCTGCGGCTGGAACGTGGCGCGGGCCACCCGCTGGACGTCGGCCGGGCCGACCTTCTGGTACTGCTCGTAGACCCGGTTGACGGCGGTCGGGTCGCCGGTGAGCGCGATATAGGCGGCGATGGTGAAGCCGACCGCCCCCGGGCTGTCGAGACCGAGGGCGAACTGGTAGCGCAGGTGCGACTTGATGCGCTCGAGCCGATCGGCGTCGACCGGTTGCTCGGCCAGTCCGGTGAGCGCCGCGTCGATCGCGCTCTGCACCTTGGGCATCAGCTCGGCCGACTTGACCCGGGTGTAGATGGTGAACAGGTACGGGTCGCGGTGGTCCGAGTAGCCGCCCGACAGGAAGTCGACCCACTGCTCGTCCACCACCAGCTGCTGGTGGAGCGGCGCCGATTCGCTGAACAGCAGCTGGCTGATCACGTCGAGGGTGGCCGTGTCGACGGTGTCGGTGGAGAACGCCGGCGCGCGGTAGCCGGCCATCAGGTGGGGCCGGATCGGCGCCGGCCAGTCGACCTTGCCGACGGCGCCCGCCTCGGGGGCCGGCTCGGGCTCGATCTCGGGCGGCTGGTAGCCTCGTTTCCAGCTGCCGTAGTAGCGCTTGGCCAGCTTTAGCACCGCCGCCGGGTCGGCGTCGCCGACCACCAGCACTACGGTGTTCTCGGGGCGGTAGAACCGGTTGAAGAAGCCCAGGCTGTAATCGTAGTAGCCGGGCATCGCCTTGATGTCGTCGAGAAAGCCGATGGTGGTGTGCTTGTAGGTGTGCTTGCGGAACGCCAGGTCGCGCATCCGCTCGTACATCGGCAGGAACGGGTTGGAGATGTTCTTGTTGTACTCGCCGAGCACCGCCAGCGCCTCGCGCCGGAAGTCGTCCTCGCTGTACTCGAGGTTGAGGAAGCGGTCGGACTCGATCTTCATCATCGTCTCGAGCTCGGCGGCCGGACCGATGATGTAGTAGTTGGTGTAGTCGTCGGAGGTGAAGGCGTTCGAGTCGGCTCCCATCCTCTTGAGCACGTCGTTGTACTCGTCGGTGGAGTAGCTCTCGGTGCCACGGAACATCATGTGCTCGAAGAAGTGGGCGAAGCCGCTGTGGCCGGGCTCGACCTCGTCGCGCGAGCCGGTGCGGACCACCGACATGTAGGCCACGGTGCCCGGGCTGTCGTAGGGCACGACCACCAGCTTGAGCCCGTTGTCGAGCTCGTGCTGGTGGACCTTGTAGGGAAAGATGTCTGCGCCGCGGGCGGCGGGCGCATGGGCCAGCGCCAGCGCCAGCAGCGCGCACGCCAGCAGGATTCGCGTCAACACTGGAGAACCTCCTTGGGTCGCGGGTTCGGAGCTCGGCGGCCGGCGGGTGGCCGCCGGCGGGGCACCGGCAGAGCTGTGCCGGTCGGATTCTAGCCGCTCGACCGTGCGCACGGCACTGCCCGGTGAGGTGGGGCGGCGGCCCACGGCCGGCTCAGTCGAAATCGAACGGCCGCGGCGGCGGTTCGTCGGGGTCGCTGTCGGCGGCCCGCTTCATCGCCTCCTCGAACTTCTCCTCGAGCAGGCGGGCGCGGTCCTTGTGCGCTGCCACCTCGCGCTCGAAGACCTCCTCGGCCTCTTGCTTGTCGCGGTCGAGGCCGGCGAGCAGCGTGTCGAAGTCGTGTCCGCCGGCGACCGGCCGCTCGGCCGGCGTGTGGCCGATCACCTCACCGGTGGCGGCGTCGACCGTCAGGCGGCCGGCGCAGTCCGGGCAGACGACGGTCAGGCGTCGCGGCTGGCTCACGACTCTCGATTGTAGCCCGTGCGGCGGCTGCGGGAACCGCGCGCGTGAGCGCGGAGTCCAAACAACCCGAGGCGAGCGATGAAGCTGCTCGCCGACGCCGCCGGTTGCTTGACAGCTTTCGGGGCGTGGGTTAGAAACAGGAGTCTTTTTTCGACAGGGGGCGCCGATGATCAGACGACCAGTCGCAGCGCTAGTCGCAGCCCTGCCCCTCCTCTGGGCATGCGGCGGGGATCAGGTGGTCAAGGTCGGGGCCGTGCTGCCGCTCACCGGCGCCCAGGCGATCTACGGTCAGCCGATAAAAAACGGCGTAGAGCTTTCCTACAAGCTCCTCGTCGAGGAAGGCGACTTTCCCTACCAGATGGAGCTGGTGGTGCGCGACTCGGAGGGGGACCCGGACAAGGCCAAGGAGGCGTTGGCACAGCTCTACGCCGAGGGCACGGTGGCGGTCATCGGCGGCGTGACCTCGAGCGAGGCGCTGCAGATGGTGCCGGTGGCCGACCAGTTCGACCGCCTGCTGATCTCGCCGTCGGCCTCCAACCCCGAGCTCACCGGCATCTCGAAGAACTTCTACCGGGTGTTTCTCACCGACGCCCGCGAAGGCACCACCATGGCGTCGTTCGCGGTCGGCAAGCTGAACGTCAAGAACGTCGTCATCCTGGCCAAGGAGGAGGCCTACGCCAAGGGCATCCAGGTGGTGTTCGCCAGCGAGTTCGAGCGCCAGGGTGGTGAGGTGCTGGACCTGATCGAGTTCCCGGAGACCACGGACCCGACCGGCCTGGTCGACCGCGTCATGACGCTCAAGCCCGAGGCGGTCTACATCGCCGCCTACGCGCCCGACATCGCCGCCATGCTGACGGCACTGCGCAGCCGCGGCTACCAGAACTACATCTTCACCACCTCGGCCTTCGCGGCGCCGGAGATCATCGAGCAGCAGGGCGAGGGCGCCGAAGGCGTCTTTCTCACCCAGACCGTGTTCGAGCCGGACAGCGACAAGGAGATGGTGCGGCAGTTCGTGCAGCAGTACCGCAACACCTTCGGCATCGCGCCGGATCTGTACGCCGCCCACGGCTACGACGCGATGCTGGTGGTGACCGAGACCCTGCGCAAGAGCGGACCGATTCCGAGCGACTTCTGGAAGGGCATCACCTCGATCCGTGAGCTCGAGGGCGTGACCGGCATGATCCAGTTCGACGAGCGCGGCGACGTGCAGAAGTTCCCGCGTGTTTACGTCGTCGACAGCGGCAACCTGGTCGACTACGAGGCCGAGGTGGAGAAGCGCCGCCGCGAGCTGCTCGAGCGGCTGCGCGAGCTCGAGCAGCAGCAGCGAGAGAGCCTGCGCGACCGCAGCTGATCCCTCCCTCAGCGGGGGGGTGCGCGCGCCGCGCGCGCCGCCGGTTCCGACACGATGCTCCAGCTCTCCGGCCGTGTCCTGCGCCACCGCGGTCTGCTGCTGACGCTGGTCGCGCGCGAGCTCAAGGCGCGCTACCGCGGCTCGCTGCTGGGCTTCGTCTGGTCGCTGGTCAACCCGCTGCTGCTGTTGCTGGTCTACACCTTCGTGTTCACTCGCATCATCCCGGCGCGTGCGCCGGGCGCCGAGCCGTACGCGCTTTACCTGATGATCGGGCTGTTTCCCTGGATCTGGGTGTCGACCTCGATCCTCGAGGGCACCGTCTCGCTGGCGACCAACGCCAGCCTGATCCGCAAGGCGGTGTTTCCGGCCGAGGTGCTGCCGCTGGTGGCGACGGTCTCGAACCTGGTGCACTTCCTGTTCGCGCTGCCGATCCTGGCCGGCGCGCTGGTGGTGGGGCGCTACCTGGGCTATCCGGTCGGTGGCTGGGCGACGGCTCTGCTGCCGGTGGTGATCGTGCTCGAGCTGGCGATGGTCGGCGGCGTGGCCCTCGGCCTGGCGGTGCTCAACGTGCACTTCAAGGACGTCAAGGACCTGGTGCAGAACCTGCTGACCCTGCTGTTCTTCCTGACGCCGATCATCTATCCGCTGTCGTTCGTCCAGAACCCGCAGCTGCGGAGCCTGATGCTGTGGGCCAACCCGGCGACCTCCTACACCCTGGCCTACCACGATCTGCTGCTGCGTGGCGCCGTGCCGGCGGTGGAGCTGTGGCCGCCGATGGTGATCTGGGGGCTGGTGGCCTGGTGGGTCGGCTGCTGGTTGTTCGAGCGGCTGAGCGACAGTCTGGCGGAGGCGGTGTGACGACGGCCATCCGGGTCGAAGGCCTGAGCAAGCTGTACCGCCGGATGGCGCCGGGCTTCAAGCTGCGGACGTTGAAGAGCGCCCTGCTCGAGGGCAGCCTGATCGGCGGGCTGACGCCGGAGCAGACGATCCCGGCGCTCGACGACGTCAGCTTCGAGGTCGCCGCCGGCGAAGCGTTCGGCGTCATCGGCTCGAACGGCTCGGGCAAGTCGACGCTGCTCAAGGTGCTGGCCGGCATGCTGCGGCCGACCGGCGGGCGGGTGGAGGTGGACGGCCGCGTGGCGGCGCTGATCGAGCTCGGCGCCGGCTTCCACCCGGAGATCTCGGGGCGCGAGAACATCTACATCAACGGCGCTGTGCTGGGGATGAGCCGGCGGCAGATCGCCCGGCGCTTCGACGACATCGTCGAGTTCTCCGGTCTCGCCGACTTCATCGAGGAGCCGGTCAAGAACTACTCCTCGGGCATGTACGTGCGGCTGGGCTTCTCGGTGGCCATCCACACCGACCCCGACATCCTGCTGGTGGACGAGGTGCTGGCGGTCGGCGACGAGGCGTTCGCCCACCGCTGCCTGCGGCGCATCGAGGAGTTCCTGGCCAGCGGTCGCACGCTGCTCATCGTCAGCCACTCGCTGGGGTTGATCGAGCAGTTCTCCGACCGGGCGCTGTGGCTCGACCGGGGGCGCGCGCGGCTGCTCGGCCCGCCACGCTACGTCGCCGACGCCTACCGCCAGGCGGTGGCCGAGGAGGAGGGGCGCGCCCACCAGGAAGCCAAGGAGGACCGCTCGCGGCGGCTGGCCCGGGAGGAGCCGGCGCCGTCGCCGAAAACGCCCGAGGCGGAGGGGGAAGCCGGTCCCGCGGACGGCGAAGGGCCGGCGCCGGACGACGGTGGCGCGCCGCCGGCGGAGGAGGTCGAGGAGGTGCTGCGTTGGGGCTCGCGCGAGGCCGAGGTGACGGCGGTGCGGCTGCTCGATGCCGACGGCGCCGAGCGCTACTACTTCGACAGCGGCGAGCAGGTGTGCTTCGAGATCGCGGTCACGGCCCGGCGGCCGCTTGCCGACGTGGTGTTCGGGGTCGGGCTGTTCACGCCGCGCGGCATCGAGTGCTGGGGCACCAACACCCACCTCGAGGGCTACGTCTCGTCAGGGCTCGACGGCGCGGCCGAGGTGCGGCTGGTCTGTCCGGCGCTGCGCCTGGCGCCCGGCGAGTACCTGGTGGACGTGGCGGTGCACCAGCGGGACGGCTATCCGTACGACTACCAGCGCCGCGTGGTGAGCTTCACCGTGACCTCGAACACGGCCGGCGTCGGGCTGTACTTTCCGGAGCACCGCTGGCAGTTCTCGGGTGGCATCCGCTGGCGCCGGCAGCCCGACGACGGTTGACCTCGGCCGGCCGCGCCGCGCGGCGTGCGGTAGCATTCCGGCCTCTGGAGACCTTGGCCGCGATGCGGCTCGATCGGATCGCAGCTGCCGGCCGGCGACTGGTGGTCGGCGTCTGGCTGCTCTGGGTGCTGGCCGGCTGCGGCAGCGGCGGCGGGCCGAGCGCCACCGGCCAGCTGCGCGCCTGGGCCGACGGGCCGGCCGGCTGGCTGCTGCTGCCCGAGGAGCGCCGGCGGGCGCGTCGCGTCGTGTCGGTGGCCGAAGCGCTCAACCTCATCGAGGAGTTCTGGCGTCGCCGCGACCCGGACCCGGCGGTGCCGGGCAACCCGGTGCGCGAAGCGTTCCAGCAGCGCGTGGAGGCCGCCGACCAGCTGTACGGCGAGGCCGACCGGCGGGGCAGCCTGAGCGACCGCGGCGGAGCGCTGATCCTGCTCGGCTCGCCGAGCCACCTGCACGTCACCAGCCGGCCGGCGCTGCGCTGGGACCTGAGCGAAAACCGCCCCGAAAGGGTGGCGAGCGAGGAGCAGAGCTACGAGATCTGGGGCTACCGGCTCGAGGACTTGCCACCGCGCCTGGTCGAGCTGCTGAGCTCGCGCGGCGACGCCGAGGCGGTGGTGCTGCAGCTGTCGTTCGCGCGCGGTCGCGGCCGCACCCGGTTGGCTGAGGGGCGCGAGCTGCTCGATCTGGCGGCGCGGGCGCTGGCCGGCGAGCCGTGAGCCGGCGCGCCGGCACGGCGGCGGGTTGTGCCACCATAGCGTTCGCCATGAGACCGATCTCAGCCGTCTTGCCGATCGCCCTGATCGCCGCCCTGGCCTGCGCGCCACAGCCCGAGGAACCCGCAGCGCAGCCGGCCGCCGTGCCGCCGGTGGTGCCCGACGTCGCCGCCCGCCTGGCGCGCTTCACGCCCACCGAGCTGACCGCCGATCTCGCCGCCGTCGGCGAGTCCGAGCGGGAGGTGCTGCGCTACCTGCTGACCGCCGCGCGGTTGATGGACGAGATCTTCCTGCGCCAGGTGTGGACCGGCAACCCCGAGCTGCGGCGGCGGCTGGACGGTCTCGAGGGCCCGCCCTGGGACGACGTCCGCACCTACTTCGACGTCAACTTCGGGCCGTGGGACCGGCTCGACGAGATGGCGCCTTTCATCGGCGACCACCCGCACCCCGAGGGCGCCGGCTACTACCCCGAGGACCTGACGCGCGAGGAGTTCGAGCAGTGGCTCGCCGAGCACCCCGAGGATCGGGAGGCGTTCACCTCGCTCACCACCGTCGTCCGGCGCCAGGACCCGCGGCTGGTGGCGGTGCCGTACTCGACGGTCTACCGCGAGTGGCTCGAGCCGGCGGCGGCGGCGCTCGATCGCGCCGCCGAGGCGACCGGCAACGAGTCGCTGCGGCGCTTTCTCGAGCTGCGCGCCGATGCCTTCCTGAGCGACGACTACTACGCCAGCGACCTGGCGTGGATGGAGCTCGACTCTCCGGTCGAGGTGACGATCGGCCCCTATGAGACCTACGAGGACGGCCTGTTCGGCTACAAGGCGGCGTTCGAGGCGTTCGTCACGGTGGCCGTCGCAGAGGAGTCGTCGCGTCTCGAGCGGTTCAAGGCGCTGCTGCCCTGGCTCGAGCGCAACCTGCCGATCCCCGATGCCGACAAGAACCTCGAGCGGGGGAGCGACAGCCCGATCCGGGTGGTAGACGTCGTGTACGTCGGCGGCGACTCGAAGGCGGGCGTCCAGACGCTGGCCTTCAACCTGCCCAACGACGAGCGCGTGCGCGAGGCCAGGGGCTCGAAGAAGGTCCTGCTGCGCAACGTGCTGCGCGCCAAGTACGACCAGATCCTGGTGCCGATCGCCGGACGCGTGCTGGCGCCCGACGACGCCGGCCGGGTGTCGTTCGACGCCTACCTGGCCGAGGTGCTGCACCACGAGCTGAGCCACGGTCTGGGCCCGGGCAAGATCACCGTCGACGGCCGCGACACCGAGGTGCGGCTCGAGCTCAAGGAGCTGTACTCGACGCTCGAGGAGGCCAAGGCGGACGTCATGGGGGTGTTCAACCTCCTGGCGTTGATCGACCGCGGCGAGATCCCGGCGTCGGTGCGGGCCAGTCTCGAGCCGACCTACGTTGCCGGCCTGTTCCGCTCGGCGCGCTTCGGGGTGCACGAGGCGCACGGCCGCGGCGTGGTGTCGCAGTTCAACTACCTGCTCGAGAAAGGCGCGCTAGCGGTCGACGACGAGGGCCGCTTCCGGCCGGTGAGCGAGCGCTTCCCGGCGGCGATCCGGGAGCTCCTCGGCGAGCTGCTGCTGCTCCAGGCGCGCGGCGACTACGCCGGCACCGCCGAGTTCCTGGAGCGCTACGGGCGGGCCTCCGAGGCGCTGCTGTCGGCCATCGGGCGGCTCGACGACGTGCCGGTCGACATCCGGCCGCTCTACCCCCAGGCGGAAGAGCTGGCGGGCGCCGGCTGAGCCTCATCATGCGCTGGCTCGACGAGCGGGTGGGCCTGGCGCCGCTGGTGGCCGGGGTGGCGGCCGACTGGGCGGGCACCGTGCTGACCGCGGGCGTGCTCGGCGCCGCGTTCGGGGTGACCGCCGACAACCACGCCCAGCGCGCGGCCGAGCTGATGGTGTCACCGGCCTTCCTGGCCGCGGCCACGGCCCACGGCAGCCTCTTCACCGCGCTCGGCGGCTTCGTGGCGGCGCGGCTGGCGCCGGGCGACGAGCTGCGGCACGCCGCCATCGTTGGCGTCCTGGCGATCGTGGTCGGTCTCGTGCTGGGGCTGTCGCCCGGCGACGCGCCCCGGCCGGCCTGGTGGGTCGACGGGCTCGGCTTCCTGCTCGCGGTACCGGCCGCGGCCGGCGGGGGGTGGCTGTCGCGGTACCTGCGGCGGGGCTGGTGAAGCAGCGAGTCTGGCGAGCGGGCCGGTGAGGTGTGCCCCGGGCGGTGCCGAGGTCCCCCGCTAGCGCTCGGGATGACAGCGGCGAACAGCACCCAAGTCGGCTGCCCCGATGCTCAGCACCCGGGAGTCCGACCCCGGTACTCGAAGGCAAACGTCATCCTGAGCGCAGCGAAGGACCTCAGCCACCAGCCCCGGCATACGCTCACCGGCCCGCACCATCACGGCGCGCCCGCGACACGCTTCGCCGGTGTACCACCCGCCCGCCCTTCACCACCGCCGCCACCGGGTTGACCCCGTAGTGGTAGGCGAGGTGGTCGAGCGAGGGCTCGGCCAGCAGCACCAGGTCGGCGCGTTTGCCGGGCTCGACAGTGCCGATCTCGCTGCCCAGGCCCAGGGCGCAGGCGGCGTTGAGGGTCACCGCCACCAGCGCCTCCTCGATCGACAGGCCCAGCTCGAAGACCGCCAGCACGAAGATCATCGGCAGCGACTCGGTGTGCGACGAGCCCGGGTTGCAGTCGGTGGCCAGCGCCACCGGCACGCCGGCCGCGACCAGCCGCCGCGCCGGCGCCCAGGCGTGCTTCATCAGGAAGAAGCTGGTGCCGGGGAGCAGCACCGCGGTCACGCCCGCCGCCGCCAGCGCTTCGATGCCGCGCTCGGAGGCGGCGATGAGGTGGTCGGCCGATAGCGCCCCGAGCTCGGCCGCCAGCTCGGCGCCGCCCGAGTCGACGAACTCGTCGGCGTGCAGTCGCGGCGCCAGGCCGTGCTCCCTGCCGGCGAGGAGCACGCGGCGCGACTCGGCCGCCGAGAAGACGCCCCGCTCGCAGAAGACGTCGCAGAAGCGGGCCAGACCGGCCTCGGCAGCCGCCGGCACGATCTCGCGGCAGACCAGGTCGACGTAGCGGTCGCGGCCGGCTCGGTGCTCGGGCGGGATCTCGTGGGCGGCCAGCAGGGTCGGCACCAGATCCACCGGGTGGGCGGCGGCGGCGGCACGGATCGCCCGCAGCTGCTTGAGCTCGTCGTCCAGGTTGAGCCCGTAGCCGCTCTTGGCCTCTGCGGTGGTGGTGCCCAGCTCGAGCATGCGGTCGAGCCGCGCGGACACCGCCGCCGCCAGCTCCTCCTCGGAGGCGGCGCGGGTGGCGGCGACGGTGGACAGGATGCCGCCGCCCTCGGCGGCGATCTCCTGGTAGCTCTTGCCGGCCAGCCGCTGGGCGAACTCGCCGGCGCGGTCGCCCGCCCACGGCAGGTGGGTGTGGGGATCGACGAAGCCCGGCACCAGCGTGCCGCCGCGACCGTCGAGCCGCTCGACCCCCTCGAGCTCGCCGAACTGCCGGCCGAGCTCCTCGGCGCCGCCCACGAAGGCGATTCCCCCCCCCCGGCACAGCACCACCGCCCCGGCCGTCCGCTCCACCCGCCCCTGCTCCGAGCCGGCCTGGCTCTCGCTCCCCCGCGCCGTCGCCACCTCGGACAGGTTGTGGATCAGCAGCTCGCCCACGGCGCGCTGAGTCTACTCCCGACAGCGGTGCTTGCCAGCGTCCTTCCCGCCCGCGGAGCGCGGTGCGGATCGACGAACCGGCGGCCGTCGCAGGGGACATGCGCCAAGCAGCGAGAACGGAGGCCGGCGTCAGAGGCGAGGGGGACGGGGTTCCAGGGTAGCTCTCGGCCAGCGCAGTGCAGCGTCGACGGGAGTCCGACGCCGATGCCGCGCGCCAGCCGAGTGCAGGCGAGCGCCCCCGGTGAGAGTCCGACCAGCGCGAGCCGGTACCCTGGGACCCTGTCCCCCTCGCCTCCGAGCCGGCCGGGCCAGCACCGAGCCCTTACTCCTGCCCACCACCCTCGCCCCTCCTCTCCAAGCCGGCCGGGCCGAAGCCTCTCCCCCGCTACGGTCTCTCCCCGAACAGCGCCGTCCCCACCCGCACGTGCGTCGCGCCCTCGAGGATCGCGGCCTCGAAATCGTGGCTCATCCCCATCGACAGCCAGCCCGGCAGAGCGTGCCACTCGGGCTCGGTCGCCAGCGCGTCGCGCAGCTCGCGCAGCTGGCGGAACCAGCTGCGCGCGCGCGTGAGCTCTTCCTCGAACGGCGGGATGGCCATCAGTCCGACGATTCGCAGCCCGGCGAGCCCGGCCAGCGGTCGCGCCTCCGCGAGTAGCGTCTCCGGCCGGAAGCCGTGCTTGCTCTCCTCGCCGCCCAGGTTGACCTCGAGAAAGCCGTCGAGCCGCAGGCCGCGGTCGCGCGCCTCGTGGTCGAGCCGCCGGCCGATCTTGACCCGGTCGACGGCGTGGAAGGTGGAGAACAGGCCGGCGGCGCGCTTGACCTTGTTGGACTGCAGCGGTCCGAGCAGGTGCCATTCGGCTGCCGGCAGCTCGCCCTGCTTGGCCTGCGCCTCCTGCACCTGGTTCTCGCCGAACACCGTCAAGCCGGCGGCCAGGGCGGCGCGCATCCGCTCCAGGCTCTGACGCTTGCTGGCGCCCACCAGCACCACCTCGCCGGGGTGCCGGCCGGCGCGGGCGCAGGCGTCGTCGATCCGGCGGCGAATCTGGCGGTAGCGCGCGGCGACGTCGCTCATCCGGCCGGCAGCTCGAGCTCCAGCCAGTCGGGCAGCGGTATGCGCTCGTCGATGGCGCGGTTGGCGAGAGCGTCGGCGCGCCGGTTCTCGGCGCGCGGCACGTGACGGATGCGGCACCACGGGATGGCCCGTCTGAGCTCGAGCACCTTGAGGAAGATCGGCACCAGGTGCGGCGCCTTGACCCGGTAGGCGCCGTTGAGCTGCCGCACCAGGAGCTGGCTGTCGCTGAACAGCTCGAGCCGCTCGACGCCGCGCCGGCCGGCCCAGCTCAGCGCCGCCACCAGCGCGGCGTACTCCGCCACGTTATTGGTGGTGCGGCCCAGGAAGCCGCCGAGCTGCTCTTCCCCGTCGCCCGCCTCGGCCACCACGCCGAAGCCGGCCTCGCCGGGGTTGCCGCGGCAGGCGCCGTCGATCCAGGCGCGCATGCCCCCCGTCTGCGAGGTCAACTGGTGGCCTCGTCCGGCAGGTAGAGGATCCGCTTGCAGCTGTCGCACAGGACGACGCTGCGGTCGTTGAGGATCTGCATCACCGCCTGCGGCCGGACGCTGTAGTTGCAGGCCGAGCAGTGCCAGATCTTGGGCAGCCGGCCGCGGTCGATGCCGACCACCGGCGCCAGCGCCTGGCCGCTGTACCGCTCGCGGATGCGGTCGAACTGCAGCAGCAGGTTGCGGTTGAGCTGCTGACGCAGCTCGTCGATGCGCTGCTTGAGGTTCTCGGCCTGGGCGCTGACCTCGGGCTTCTCGGTCTCCCACCGCTCGAGCGCCTCGCGGTAGCGCTCGTCGAGCTCGGCGAAGGCGTCGCGCTTCTCGGACAGCGGCTTCTCGGCCTCCTCCTGGCGCTGCAGCGCGGCCAGACCCTCTTCCTCGCTGCGGCGGATGAGGTCCTTGACCACGTCGATCTCCTGCAGCAGGGCGCCGTACTCGCGCTGGTTGCGTACCAGGCTGATCTGCTCCTGGAACTGCTTGAGCTTCTGCTGTGAGTCGGCGACCACCGCCTCCGCCGCCCGCCGCTCCTGCCGGGCCCCCTCCACCGCTTCATCGAGCTCGTCGATCTCGGCCTTGGCCGCGCTGTGCTCCTCGTGCAGCTCGCCCATCCAGTCGGGCACGCCGCCCAGTTGCGTCTCGGCCGAGTTGAGCTCGTCGAGGGCTTCCTGCAAGGCTGTAATGGTCTCCAGCGAACCTGTCATCGGATCTCCAGCGCCGGCGGGCGGCGCGCGAAACGGCTTGAATGAAGAAGGGGGCGTCCGGCCGGACGCCCCCTGGATTGCGTTCCGGGTGCTTGGATTCGAGACCCGGTGGCCGGTGGCTTTGGGCAGCTTCGGGTGGCTCTCATCAAGCGTCGTGTCGTGTGGGTCCACCTGGATTCGAACCAGGGACCTGCCGGTTATGAGCCGGATGCTCTAACCGCTGAGCTATGGACCCAAAACCCCCATGGCAGGGTCGGTCAGTATACCAGGGCGGGCGGCTGGCCCGACCTTCACCGGCGATCTACGGCGCGGCCGCAGCTGGCCTGTGTCTGCGGCGTGACGCCGCTGTGGTGTCGGTCATCCTCGGCGTGCTCCCGGCGCGCTGGCGGTGAGCCACCTCGCGAAGGGCGATCCGGTCGCAGGCCTCGCCAGCTCCCGGCGGTCGCGGCCGCTCGCCGCGACCCCTGGTGACAAGCTCAGGCTAGGCCGAGTCCGCGTACAGGCGGTCGTAGCTGTCGCTGAACAGCAGGATGCGCTTGACGTAGGTCTTGGTTTCCTCGAGCGCGAGGCTTTCGAGGAACAGGTCGAGCTCGCCCGCCGAGCCCTCGCTGTGCCACAGCCGCTTGATCCGGTACGGTCCGCCGTTGTAACCGGCCAGCGCCAGCTGCTCGTTGCCGCCGAACATGTCCAGCAGCTGCCGGAAGTAGGTGGTTCCGAGACGGATGTTGAACTCCGGCTCGGACAGCCGGGCGGTGGAGTAGCGCAGCCGCAGCCGGCGCGCCAGCTCGGCACCGGTGGCGGGCATCAGTTGCATCAGCCCGCGCGCACCGGAGCGGCTGACGGCGTCGGCGTCGAAGGCGCTCTCCTGGCGGATCATCGCCAGCAGCAGGGTCTTGGGCAGGCGGTGGGCGGCCGCGAACCGGTCGACGATCGGCTCGTAGGCCAGCGGGTAGTAGAGCCTGAGCGCCGCCTCGGGGGCGCTCGACTGCGCCAGGCCGCCGAGCTGTGGAAAGGCGCGGGCCAGCCGGTGGATGCTGTCTCGCGTGCGGCCGGCGCGCGCCAGCACCACCGCCGCCAGCGCGTCGGCGGCGCGGCGGTCGCTGCGCTCGCCGACCGCCTCGATCTCGTCCAGTGCCAGCTGGTCGAGACCGCGGTCGCTCAGCCAGCGAGCGCGGCCCAGAGCCGGGTCGGTGGGCCACGGTTCGCGCGGCTCGCGCGGCGCCGCGGTCGGCCGCTGCGCGGAGTCGAGCCGGGCGAGCGCGTGGCGGCGGTAGAAGTCGTCCGAGGCGACGCTCGCCACCTCGCGGAACAGAGCCTCGGCACGCTGGCGGTCGCCCAGGTTGTCGTAGGCGCGCGCCGTCCAGTAGCGGCCGGCGCGGGCGTAGCTGGTGCCGCCGTAGATCGCCTCGAGCTCGGCGAAGTAGCCCACCGCGCCGCTGAAGTTGCGGCGGCGGTACTCGGCCCAGCCGCGCTGCCACAGAAAGCGGGCGCCGCTGGTATCGCCGGGGTCGAGGGTGCGCAGGCTGCGCAGCAGGCCGAGCGCCGGGTCGACCCGCTCTTCGTCGAGCAGCTCGGCGAGCAGCCGGCGGTGGGCGCCGAGCGCGGCGTCGCGCAGCTCCGGCCGCTGGCCGGCGACCTCGAGCACCCGCCACAGCGCGCGGCGGCCCTCGTGGCGCAGCCGCTCGCGCTCGGCGGCCGGCAGCAGCGGGCGGCCGCGCCGGGCGCCGGCGGCGTCGAACAGCGCGGCGGCCCGGCGCTGTTCGAGCTCGACGGCCTCGGCCGGCGAGGCCGGCCGCACCGGTGCCAGCACCGCGAGCGCATCGAGACCGCGGCCGTCGAGGGTCAGGGCGTGGGCGCGGGTCAGCGCCCAGGCGGCGCCGCGGCGCCGCTCGGGCACCGCCTCGAGCGTCTCCAGGGCGCCGGCCGTGATCCCCACCGCCAGCAGGCTGCGGGCGCGGGCGAGCAGCTCGTCGACGGTCAGGAACGACGGCCAGTCGAGGGCTCCGCTCGGCTGCCGGAACAGCTCGATGACCTGGTTGCGGGAAGCGATCAGGGGGTGCTCGACCAGCAGCCGTCGCGCCGACTCGCGTTGCGCCGCCGGGTCGCCGGAGTCGAGTGCCAGCTGCCAGGCCACGGTCTCCAGCTCGGCGGCCTGGGCCGCGGTGAGCGGCTGGCGCCGGCCGTGGTCGAGCCAGGTGCGGGCGCGCTGCCAGTCCCCCAGCCGGCCGGCGATCTCGACCATGCGCAGCACGGCCCGCGGCGCCAGCGGCGAGTTGCGCTGCTCGTCGAGCAGCGGCTCGAGGGTGGCGGCGGCTGCCGGCAGCCGGCCGAGCGCGGCGTGGCAGTCGGCGAGCACCAGGCGGCGCCAGTCCTCGAAGCGGCCGCGCGGGTCGGCGGCCCGATGCAGCAGCTCGGCCGCGTGCTCGACCTGCTCGGCCGCGTGCGCCCACAAGCCGAGGACCAGCAGGGTCTCGCGGCCCTCGCTGTCGCCGGTCGCGGCCAGCGGCTCGATCATCCGGACGGCGCCGTCGAAGTCGCGCTGGCGCACGGCGTCGGCGGCCGCCGACCACAGCCCGGCCGCCTCGGCCCGTGAGGTGGCCCTAGATGCGGCATCGGGCGCTGACGCCCTGCCGTCTCCCAGTGCCGACGGGCCGCCGGCAGCGAGCGCCGCCACCAGCAGGCCGGCCCAGGTGGGGGCGCGTCTGCCGAACCGCCGGCTGCGGTCGGTCTCGGCCATCCTCGCCGCCGGCTAGATGCCCAGCGCCTCGGGCTTGCCGCCGGCCAGGATGCGCACCATCTCCTCGTGAAAGTAGTCGGAGTGCTCGCGCACCGAGGGGTCGACGCGCTCGTTGAAGATCTGGCGCGACCGGTCGATGTCTTCCTTCAGCCGCGAGTAGATGTCGTTGGTGCGCCGGCCCTCTTCCACCTGCTCTTCGTTGTAAAGCTTGATCTCGGTCACCAGCAGGCGGGCGAGGCGCCGGGCCTCCTCCTGCTGGGCGTCGTTGCCGGTCTCGGCCGTCCGGCCGCCGGTGAACGCCCAGCCCGGGCCTTCGTGATCGGTCGGTGGCTGCACCTGGGTGGAGCCACCGTCGGCTTCCGCCGGCAGGGGTTGCGCGGCGGGCGGTGGCGGCATGGCGTCCGGGGCCGCGGCAGCGGCCGGCTCGGCGATCGCCGGCGCCGCCTCGTCGACCGGCGCGGGCGGAGCCTCCACCGGTTCCGGCGCGGGTGGCGGCGGTGCGGGCACGGCCGTGGCAGCCGGGGCCGGCGCGACGTCCTGCAGCTCGAACTCCTGGGAGCTCACGTCCTCGAGCTCGAGCTCGCCGAGCTCGGCGGTGGCCAGCTCGTCGGCTGCCGGCGCTTCCGCCGGCTCGGCCGCCGGCGGCAGGTCCGGCACCTCCGGCATCGACAGCTCGGCGGCGGACGGCTCGGGCTCGGCAGCGAGCGCGCTCTCGGCCTCCGCTTCGGCGGGCACCTCGGCCGGCGGCGGCTCGGGAGCGGCGGGCTCCTCGGGTGGGGCCACCGGCTCGGCCGCGGCTTCCTCGGGCTCGGGCGCGGCTTGCTCGGGCAAGACCTGCCCGGGCTTGGCGGCGACCTGCTCGGGCTCGACCGCTACCTCCTCGGGCTCCACGGCGGCCTCTTCCGGCGTCACGACGGCGGGCGCCGCGGCGGCCGCCTCGGCCAGATGGAGCGTCGCCGTCTGGCTGCGCTGGCGCGCCACCAGGGCCTCCACCGACAGCGCCGCCAGGTTGGTCAGCAGCTGGATCGCTTTGCGGTCGAGCGGCGGATCGCCAGCGTCGCGGTCGGCGTACAGGGCCGCCGCGGTCCGATCGCGCAGCACGAACGGCGCCAGCAGGCCCTCGGCGGCGCCCGGTGCGCCCAGCCGGTCGCATACCGCCGCGCAGCCGTCGGCGTCGAGCTGGCGGCAGCCGCCGGCCTCCTCCAGGCCGACCCACGGCTGCCCGGCCTCGCGCTCGAGCATCCGCTGCTGCATCTGCTCTGCGCCGAGCTCGAAGCCGAAGCCCCCCCAGCCACGCAGGCCGTCCGGCTGGGTCAGGAAGAGAGCGGAGCGGTTGGCGAAACGGCCGACACCTTCGAGCAGGGTCGCCAGCACCTCGGGCTGGGAGGCGGCGCGGTCCATGGCCACCGCCACCTCGAACAGCTCGTCCAGGCCGCCGGCGGCTGCCGGTGCCTCGGCGGCGGCCGGCGCGGCGGTCTCGGCCGGTGCCGCCCCGGGAGCGACGCTGCGCGCCAGGTGCTCGAGCTTCGCCTCGGTCTCGCCGACTCGCGCCAGCAGCTCGTCGCGCATCTTGCGGACCTGCCGCTCGACGGCGGAGCTGATCCGCGACTCGAGGTCGGCGATGGAATCGTTCGGGGACATACTCCCTCCTGACGGGCGGGCGCAGGCGAGCGCTGAAACCCGGCTGATTATTCTGGAGCGCGAGCGGGGTGTCAAGCAGGCTTCGACCGATAACCCCTGCAATTGAGGGGGTTTAGACCACGGCCGCCGGATGGGTCCGGGAGGCCGCGACGAGCGCGGCCGCCGCCGTGTGGTAGCTTTCAAAGCTTGGGACGACGGAACTTGTCAAGGGAGGCAGCATGATGAAGCGCGTTGGGAGCACTGTCTTGACCGGTCTGCTGGTGGCCGCTCTGGCGGCCTGCGGTCCGTCCGGGCCGACCGCGGAAGAGCAGGCCCAGGACACCGAGTGGAGTTGGCTGCAGGAGACCAAGCAGACCCTCGATGCCAAGCGTCAGGAGCTGGCCGAGATGCGCCAGCAGGTAGCCGCGGCCGCCGGCGAGGCGGCCGAGGAGGCCGAGGAGGGAGTCGAGGTGGCGGCGTCGGCTGCGGCGGAGACGGTGACGGCGCTCGAAGCCGAGGCCGCCGAGCTGACCGAGCAGTTCAGCTCCCGCCTGGTGGCGTTTCTCAACGCCGACCCGATGATCGAGGGCGAGCCGCCGACCGAGCGACAGGTGGCGGCCCTGCGGATGAAAAGCTCCGAGGACATGGTGCTGGCCCGGGAGTGGATCGACAAGGGTGGCGACTACAAGCGCGCAATCGAGATCTACCAGACGGCATTGCGCTTCGACCCCGACAACCCGGAGCTCGAGGCGGCGCTGGCCGAGGCCGAAGCGCTCCGCTTCATGACCGCGGAGCGGTTTGCGCAGGCCAAGAAGGGAATGACCGAGGACGAGGTGCGGGCAGTGCTCGGCCAGGTCAACCTGCACAACGTGCGCGACTTCCCCGACCGCAAGGTATTGGCCTGGTTCTTCCCGACGGGCGAGGGCGGCGCCGCGGCGGCGGTCTGGTTCCGCCAGGAGAAGGGCCAGAACGTGGTGTACAAGACCAACTTCGAAGAGGTCAAGCCGCGCACCGAGGACGCCGGCTAGCGGCCGGGTCCCCCCCGGGTGCGAGCTTGACTCGCGCCGGGCGATGGGCGAGACTCGCCCGGTTGCCGGTTACGACCGGTGGCGCATCTCAAAACAGAAGGAAGGTGATTCAGATTTGCCGTTGGTGAGCGTACGTGACGATGAGAGCTTCGAGAACGCCCTGCGCCGGTTCAAGCGCAAGTGCGAGAAGTCGGGCGTTCTGACCGAGCTCAAGAAACGCCAGTACTTCGAGAAGCCGTCGGTCAAGCGCAAGCGCAAGGAGATCCAGGCGCGCAAGAAGATCCTGCGCAAGCTGGCCGAAGAGCGGCGGATGGGGCTGGCCTAGGCCGCATCCTGACGAAGGAACCGGCGGGCGGGGCCGCGAGGCTCCGCCCGTTTTGCGTGGCGCCGCGGTGAGGCAAGCGATGCACGCCAACCAGCCCGGACAGGCAGCGGAGGTCGCCAGCCGCGCCACCCTCGAGGCGCTCGATCTGCCGGCGCTGCTCGAGCTGTTCGCGGTGCTGGCCGCCACCGACCTCGGCCGCCACCGGCTGCGCTCCCTGCGGCCGTCGGCCGATGCCGAGCGGCTCGCCGGCCACCGGCTGCGCTACCGCGAGGCCGCCGCGCTGGTGGCCGACGGCGGCCTGGTGCCGAGCTTCGAGGAGCCGCTGGGCGAGCTGCTGGAGCGGCTGGCGGCGGAGCACGGGGAGCTCGGCGGGCCGGAGCTGCTGGTGCTGGCGCGGGCGGTCGGCTGCGCGGCGGCGGCCGCCGAGCGGCTGCTCGCCGCCGCCGAGCCGGGGCCGCTGGCCGCCGCCGCCGCCGAGCTGCCGGACCTGGCCGCCTGGCGGCGCGAGGTCGAGCGCGCCCTCGACAGCCGGGGCGAGGTGCGCGACGACGCCAGCCCCGAGCTCGCCCGGCTGCGGCGGCGCATCCATCGGGCGCGCGAGCAGCTGTACGGCGAGCTGCGGCAGGTGGCCGCCGAGCACGGCGAGCTGCTGAGCGAGGACACCGTGCCGCTGCACGAGGGGCGGCTGGTGCTGCTGGTGACCGCCGGCGCGCGCGGCCGGCTCCCCGGGCTGGTGCACGGCCGCTCGGCTACCGGCCGCAGCCTCTACTTCGAGCCGCTGGTCGCGGTCGAGGGCAACAACCGGCTGCAGGAGGCGGTGGCGGAAGAGCAGGCCGAGCGCCAGAGGATCTTGAACCGGTTGATCGATGGCGCCCGCGGGCAGGCCGGGGAGCTCGCCGAGCTGCTCGGTTTCCTGGCCGAGCTCGACGCGCTACAGGCGGCGGCGCGCTTCGCCTCCAAGGTGGACGGCCGGCTGGCCGAGCCGGCGGACCGCGGCCGGCTGCGGCTGGCGGCGGTCCACCACCCGCTGCTCGATCCGCGGCTGGCGGCGGTGCGCCGCGAGGCGCTGGGCGAGGCGGGACACACCGGGACGTCGGTGCCGATCGACCTCGAGCTCGACAGCGACCGGCGGCTGGTGGTGGTGACCGGGCCCAACGCCGGCGGCAAGACCGTGACGCTCAAGACCGCGGGTCTGGCGGTGCTGGCCAGCCAGTGTGGGCTGCCGCTCGCCGCCGCCGCCGGCACCGCGTTGCCGGTGCTGACCAGGGTGATGGCGGCAGTGGGCGACGAGCAGGATCTGCTCCACGACCGCTCCACCTTCAGCGGCCGGCTGCTGCGGCTGCGCGAGGCCTGGGAGGCCGCCGGGCCCGACAGCCTGGTGCTGGTCGACGAGCTGGGCTCGGGAACCGATCCCGAGGAGGGGGCGGCGCTGGCGGTGGCGTTGCTCGAGGCGCTGGTCGAGCGCGGCGGCCTCGGCTTGCTGACCACCCACCTGGCGCGGCTGGCGGCGGCGGCGCTCGAGCAGCCGGGCGCCTGGTGCGCCGCCATGGAGTTCGATCGCGCCAGCGGCCAGCCGACCTTCCGGCTGCGCGCCGGCGCTCCCGGCGGCAGCGAGGCGCTGGCGCTGGCCCGCCGGCTGGCTCTGCCCGAGGAGTGGCTGGCGCGCGCCGAGGAGCTGCTCGGCAGCGAGCACCGCGACCTGCGCCGCCTGCTGGCCGAGGTCGAGGCGCAACGCGTCGAGCTGGCGGCTCGGCTGGCCGAGGCGGAGCGTAGCGCAGAGCGCGCGGCGGCGGCCGAGCGGGCGGTGGAGGCCGAGCGCCAGGCGCTCGCCGACGAGCGCGCCAAGCTGGCCCGCCGGCTGCGCGCCGAGCTCGACGAGTTCCGCCGCAAGGTGCGCCGCGAGCTGGCCGGCGAGATCGAGGCCGCCCGCGAGCAGCTCGCCACCGGCCGGCGCAAGGGCCTCGAGACGCGCGCGGTGGCGCGGCTGTTCGAGGATGCGCCGCTGGCCGAGGAGCCGCCGCCGCCGCCGTCGCGCCCGCTGGCGGTCGGTGACCGGGTGCGCCATGCCGGTCTGGGCTGGCAGGGCGAGCTCAGCAAGCTGTCCGCCGCCGCCGCCGAGGTGACGGTCGGCGGCAAACGGCTGCGCTGCGCGGTGGGCGATCTGGTGCTGGCGGGCGACCAGCAGCCCGCCGCCGCCGCCGCGCACGAGCCGCGTTCGGCGGCCGCCCGCCGCGCGGTGGTGGTCGAGGCGAGTGCCGAGCCGGTGGCCGAGCTCGAGCTGATCGGCCGCCGGGTGGAGCCGGCTCTGGCCGAGCTCGACCGCTTCCTCGACCGCGCCCTGCTGGCGTCGCTCGAGCAGGTGCGGGTCGTCCACGGCCACGGCTCGGGCCGGCTGCGGCGGGCGGTGCGCGAGCATCTCGCCGGCCATCCGGCAGCGGCCTCGTGCCGCCCGGGGCGCGCCGAGGAGGGCGGCGACGGCGCGACCGTGGTCACCCTGGCGGGGTGAGGCCGGCGGCAGGGCGCGAGGTGTATCCTGAGGCTTCCTGCCGGCGGCGGCGATCGTGAGCCTACGCAACGTCCAGCTGACCCCCGAGCTCGTCCAGGCGGTGCGCGACGCGGTCGAGATCGTCGACATCGCCTCCGACTACACCAAGCTGCACCGCGCCGGCAAGCGCCACGCCGGACTCTGTCCGCTGCACAAGGAGAAGACGCCCTCGTTCAGCGTCGAGCCGGTGCAGGGGCTGTTCTACTGCTTCGGCTGCGGCCAGGGCGGCGACGCCATCAGGCTGCACATGCTGCTCACCGGCGACGACTTCCCGGCGGCGATCGAGGCGCTGGCGCGGCGCTACGGCGTTCCGCTGCCGAAGCGGCGCACCGGCGGCGGCCGCCAGGCGCCCGACCTCGAGCCGGCGCTCGAGGCGGCCGCCGAGTTCTTCACCACCTGCCTCGGCCGCGAGAGCAAGCCGCAGCGCTACCTCGACGAGCGCCGGCTGCCCGCCGCGCTGCGCGACGAGTTCGGCCTCGGCTACGCCCCTCCCGGCTGGCGCAACCTGCTCGAGGCGCTGGGCTCGAGGGTGCCCTTGGAGCAGCTGGTGGCAGCCGGCCTGGTCGGCCGCTCGCGCAAGAGCGGCGAGCCGTATGACCGGTTCCGCGACCGGCTGATGTTCCCGATCCGCTCACCCGCGGGACGGCTGCTGGGGTTCGGAGGCCGCGCCCTCGACGACGATCCGGCCAAGTACGTCAACACCGCCGAGACCGCCAGCTTCAGCAAGGGGCGGCTGCTGTACGGCCTCGACCGCGCCCGGCGAGCGGTGCGGGAGGCCGGCCGGCTGCTGCTGGTGGAAGGCTACTTCGACTGTCTGGCGGCGGTGGCGGCCGGCATCGACTGGGTGGTGGCGGGGATGGGCACGGCGCTCACCGCCGACCAGGCGAAGCTGGCGGCGCGCTACGCCGACGAGGTGGTGATCGGCTACGACGGCGACAACGCCGGCCGGGAGGCGACCCGCCGCCTGCTGCCGGTGCTGCTGGCGCAGGGTCTGGGGGTTCGGCGGGCCGAGTTCGGTGAGGGCCACGACCCCGACTCGCTGCGCCTCGAGGGCGGCGAGGAGGCGCTGGCGGCGGCCATCGAGGCGGCGCCCGACGCGGTCGCGGCGGAGCTCGAGAGGCTGTCGCCACCGGGGATCGTGCGCGAGCCGCGGGCGGTGGCGCGCGCCGCCGCGGCCATCGGCGAGCTGCTGGCGGCCATCCCCGACCCGGTGCTGCGCTACGGCTACGGCCGGCGCGCCGCCGAGCGCCTGCAGGTGCCGCAGGAGCTGCTGTGGCGCCGCCAGGCGGCGGCCAGCGCGCCGCCGCCGCCGCCGCGCGCCGAGGACCAGCCGGTGCGGCTGGTGGAGGAACGGGTGCTGCAGGTGCTGCTGGCGGGGTCCGGCGAGCTGCCGCCGGCCGACCGGCTGCCGCCGACCGAGGCGTTCCGTGACGATGCCCTGAGGAATATTTACCGCGCCTTTTGCGATCTATATAAGGACGGGGGCGGTGTCCGACCAGAGTCCCGTCAGATCGTCGCGGCGATGGGAGCGGACGGTGGCGCGGTTGACCGGCTGGCGCGCCTTCTGCTAGAAGGTCCTTTCGCCTCGCGATCCGGGGAGGTTGACGAGGCGTTCCAGCAGTTGACTCGAAGATGGCAACAGCAGCGCTTGCGCTCGCTGGCCTCGGAAATCGGCGAGGCCCAGCGCGCCGGCGACGACCAGCGCCTCGAGAGTCTGCTGCGGGAGAAGACCGCAATCAGCCTCGCCCTCCACCGTCGAGCGGACGACGCTTCGGCGGCAGACAGCAAATAGTTCTCACCACCCGCCGACGGCCCTCGCCGCCGCCGCCGCGCAAGCCGATACCTAGGAGCCGACCGTGACCACTGCTACCAAGACCCTGGTGGAGGAGAGGATCCCCGCCGTTCGCCAGCTGATCGAGCTGGGCAGGGACAAGGGCTACCTGCTCTACGACGAGATCTACGACATGCTGCCGGACGAGATCAGCGCCCTGCCCGACGAGCTGGACGAGATCTACATCCGGTTCGACGAGCTCGGGATCTCGGTCATCGACCGCCCCGAGCGCTACCGCAGCCGCGAGGCCGAAGAGGACCTGGCGATCGGCTTCGACAAGCGCGACGGCGAAGACTCGACCGACTTCACGCTCCATCCTCAGGAGAAGACCAACGACCCGGTGCGCATGTACCTGCGCGAGATGGGCACGGTGCCGCTGCTCGACCGCGAGGGGGAGGTCGAGATCGCCCAGCGGATCGAGCAGGGCGAGTGGCTGATCTACGAGGCGCTGTGCGAGAACCCGGTGGTGCTGCGCGAGCTGCTGCGGCTCAACGAGCTGGCGCAGAAGGACAACCGCCTGATGCGCGAGCTGCTGCACAGCGACCCCGAGGAGCCGCTCGACCCGAAGGCGGCGCTGCGCATCAAGGGCAACCTCAAGATCTTCGACCAGATCGCCAAGCACGACGCCAAGATCCGCTCGCTGCGCAAGCGCCAGAAGCGGTACAAGAGGACCGGCGACCGCTACCAGGAGTTCGAGCGCGAGGTCGACCGGCTGGTGGCCAAGATCGCCAAGGACATCCGCTCGATCGACTTCTCGCTGCAGAGCCGCGACCGGCTGGTGCGGTTCCTGCACGACCTCGACGGCCAGTACTCGCGGTTGGAGCGCGACATCCGGCGGGCCAAGATCGCTCTCGATCGCGAGACCAACAAGGACCTCAAGTCGCTGCACCGCCGCCGCATCGACAAGTACCGCCGCGGCATCAAGAACCTCGAGGAGCGCTACGGCACGACCCGCTCGCAGATCTCCGCCACCATCCAGAAGATCCGCCGTGGCGAGGCTGTCTGTGAGGGGGCCAAGCAGGAGCTGATCGTCGCCAACCTGCGGCTGGTGGTGTCGATCGCCAAGAAGTACACCAACCGCGGGCTGCAGTTCCTGGATCTGATCCAGGAGGGCAACATCGGCCTGATGAAGGCGGTGGAGAAGTTCGAGTACCGGCGCGGCTACAAGTTCTCGACCTACGCCACCTGGTGGATCCGGCAGGCCATCACCCGCGCCATCGCCGACCAGGC
>JBFGNS010000051.1:0-26116 GCA_041574955.1 Thermoanaerobaculia bacterium
GCTCGGCGGCCAGGCCGGCGCGGGCGGCGGCGTCGACGATCGCCTTGTTGTCGGCGATCTGGAGCAGGAAGCGGTGGCGCACCTCGGGGTCGAGGTGGGCCGCCTTGCGCAGCACCTCCCGGTAGGCCGCCTCGAGGTGGACGCTGGCGCCGACCACCTTGTGGCCCTTCGTGGCGAGGTAGTCCAGCCCGCGGTACATGCGCAGCTCGAGCCGCTCGCCCAGGTCCGGCCGCTCCAGGCGGTCGAGCAGCGCTTTCAGGTCGATGGCGTAGCGGCGCACCCCTTCGACGTTGTCGGTGGCGAGGGCGGTGTCCATCAGCCAGGCCAGGTCGAAGGCCGCCGCCAGCTCGAGGCCCAGCTTGCGGTGCGCGGCGAGCCCCTCGCCGAGGTGCGTGCGGGCCTCCTCGTAGCGCCGCTGGGCCAGCCGGATGCGCCCCAGCAGGGTCTCGGCGTCGGCGGTCGGAGCGGCGACCGACAGCAGCTGCAGGTGGAAGTGGGCGGCGCGTGCCTCCTTGAGTGCCGCCTCGGGCCGGCCCAGGTGGAGGTGGTTGCGCGCCACCTCGAGCCGGGCGATCGACTCGCCGGCGACGTCGTCGCGGCCGGTGCGCAGCTCGAGCGCCTGGCGCAGCGGTTTGGAGGCGGCGGTGAAGTCGCCCAGCAGCGTCAGCGCCCGGCCGAGGCCCATCAGGGTGTAGCTGATGTCGGTCGGCTTGCCGTGCTGGGTCAGCGACTCGTGGGCTCGCCGGTAGTAGTCGAGCGCCTGGGGGTAGTTGCCCTGCGCCAGCGACACCGCGCCGAGCGCCGACAGCGACAGCCCGGCGGGAGCGGCCAGCTTCTGGCGCTGGCGCTCCTCGAGGGCGGCGCGGTGGTGGCGGGCCGCGTCCTCGAGCCGCCGCTCGTGCATCGCGATGTTGCCGAGGTGGAAGCGGCAGCTGGCGGCGAGCGGCGCCAGCCCCTGCTGCTCGAGGGTCTGGAGCAGGTTGTGGAACAGCTGGCGGGCCTCGGCGTAGCGGCCGCGACGGCTGAACAGCTTGCCGAGCTGGATCAGCAGCATCGCCTGGCGCCGCAGGTCGATCCCCTTGGCGGCCTTGAGCGCCTGCTGGATGGTGGCCTCGGCCTCCTGGTAGCGACCCGCCTCCTGCTCCATCTCGGCCTTGACGCTGGCCAGCGCCAGCATCCGCTGCGGCTCGCTCTGTGCCACCTCGACCGCCCAGGTCAGCTCCTCCTCGTAGTCGTGCAGCCGCCCGAGCCGGCGGGCCAGCGGCAGCAGCTGCCAGATCAGCCGCAGACCGGTGGCCGCGTCGCCGCTGCGCCGGCGATGGGCGCGCAGCTCGGCGGTCAGGCTGTCGAGCAGCTCTTCTCGCGGCAGGGTCTTGGCGAAGCTCGACTGGGCGGCGGCCAGCAGCGCGGCGGCGCCCTCGCCGGAGCCGGCCACCAGCCGGTACGCGCCCCAGCTGGCCTCGCCGGTGCTGCGCCGGGCGGCCAGCAGCTCTCCGATGATGCCGCGGGCCGCGGCCGCCTGTTCGGGGTCCACCGAGCGCGCCAGGGCGGCGCCGAACGCCGGGCACGCGGGCTCGAGGGCGGGTCCCCAGGGCGATTCGCGGCTGGCGGCCAGGCCGGAGGCCACCACCGCCTCGTCCCAGCCGGCCGCCGGCCGGTGGCTGAAGATCTCGGCGGCCGCCGCCAGCTCCTCGGGCGGCGCCGCGGTCTCGGCCAGGGCCGCCAGCCGCAGCGGCGCCGAGCCGCCCAGCCGCGCGGCCTCGGCCTCGAGGTGGCAGACCAGGCGCAGCGAGGGACGGTAGCTGGCCGAGTCGTCGCCGCCGAAGAAGAAGCTGCCGTAGACCCGCCGGACCTCCTTCGAGCGGACCAGCTCGAAGACCCCCTCTTCGAGGGCGAACGGAAAGCCGACGGTGGCCGTCAGCAGGCGCTGGCGCACCGGCGCGGGCAGCGACAGCCCGGTCAGCAGGCCGTCGGCGAACTGCTCCATCTCGTCGGCCGAGAACGGCGGCACGGCCAGCCGCGGCAGCTCGGAGAGGGCCGCCGGCCACTGCCGGCCGCGGCCGACCAGCAGCGGCCGCAGTGCGGCGGTGGCCGCCGCCCGGTCGAGCAGCCCGGCCACCAGCGCCAGATCGTCGGGTTCGAGCTGCTCGGCATCGTCGACCACCAGGTAGAGCGGGGCGCCGGCGGCCGCCTCGCCGAGCGCGCCGGCCAGCCAGCGCGCCAGCCCCGACGGTCCTTCGGCGCGCGCCGCCTGCAGCCCTTGCCGCAGGCGCCCGCGCTCGGCGGCACCGAGTGCGGGGTAGAGCGGGTCCTGCTGCTGGGCGGCGGTGGGCGCGATCAGATGGCGGGCAGTCTGCGCCACCAGGTTGGGTCCGCCGCGGCGGGCCGGCTGCGCCCTCAGCCACAGCCGCTTCGCCCCGCGCTCCGCGAGGCAGGCCGCCAGCAGGCGGGACTTGCCGCAGCCCGGCGGGCCCTCGAGGCGGGCGCCGACGCCGCCCAGGACGGCGCTCAGCGGGTCGGCCAGCCGCGCTCGCTGCACCAGCTTGAGCCGGCGGTTGAGGATCTCCGGGTTGCGCCACGGCACCAGCTCCGGACCGGGCGGACCGACCTCGAGCAGCGGCGCGCTGTTGCCCGACGGGCCGCGGTAGCTGAGGCCCCCGGTGAGCGGGTGCGTCGCCTCGAGCATCTTGGCGGCCCAGGTGGTGATGTAGACCTTGCCGGCCTCGAGCTCGGGCGGCTGGCGGTCGAGATCGGCAGCCAGCTGGCTGTCGACCGGTCGCGGCGCTCCGCCGTCGAGGATCGCCTCGCCGGGCAGCACCAGCGCGGCGAGCGGCAGCCGGTTGGCCCTGTCCGCGGGGTCGGCGAGCAGCCGCTGGCACCAGAAGACCGCGGTGTCGTACAGCGCCGGATCGCCGGCGCGCGGCAGCACCAGGAAGCGGTCGTCGCCCAGCGCGACCAGTGTGTCGTCGGCGGGCAGGCCGGCCAGCAGGCCGTCGGGCAGCCGCCGGTCGCCCGCCCGCGACCACAGCCGGACCTCGGCGATCGGCAGCCGCAGATCGAGCCTGGGTTCGAAGCTGGACTCGAGCTCGCTCATCGGACCGGACCCCGGGTTGCCGGCCAGCGCGAGCGCCGCCCCGGGGGCAGGCTCCCCACTGGGCAGTCTACTATCTGATATAGTCGTTCTCGGAGCACAGCAGGTGCCGCTCCACAACCCGATGACCAAACGGTAGCTCCGGCTGGGCCCGCCAGGGTCCGGATGTCGGATCCCGACGGAGGACGACACGGAATGGGTTCTCGCACGATGCTGAACCGTCTCTTCTACTTCACCATCGAGGACGAGAGCATGCTCGCCGAGGCGTTCAACGACCTCGACGATCAGGTTTTCGCGATCACCTACAAGGTCGCCGGCACGGAGGACGTGTTCGTCACCACCGGCGAGACGCGCGAGGCCCTGGACCGCAACGACGTGCCCTACAACTTGCTGGCGGAGGAGGACGCCGACCGGGTGGCGGTGTTCCACACGCCGCTGTCGCGCGAGGAGCTGGGCGATCACGAGGACGCGGTCAAGGCGCTCGCCCTGGCCTACCGGGCGATCGCGGTGGCGTGCGTCGGAGTCAACGGTGAGACCGATCTCGGCTTCGATCTCTCCGACGGCACCAAGTGCTACACCTACTTCACTGCGCCGGCCGGTCACACCTTCATCTGGCGGCTGTTCCACCACCGCGACGAGGCGCGCGATTTTCTGAGCAAGCTGACCCTGGGCGACCGCGCCGCCGAGGCGTGGGCCGACGCCATCCCGCTGTCCTCCTCGGCCGAGCTGGTCGGCTACCACTAGAGCGGGCCGCCCGCTGACCGCCGTTGCCATGCCGATCCCCGCGCCCGCGGTGACGGCCGGCACACCGCGCGCGGAGGCGGACCGCTGACGCTGCCGTTCGGCGAGGAGACCTACGCCGTCTCAACGCTGTGCGCCGAGCTGCGTGACCTGCTGCGCGAGGCGTACACCTCGGTCTGGGTATCGGGCGAGGTCCAGCGGCTGCGCACCAGCCGCGGTGGCCATCTCTACTTCGAGCTGATCGAGAAAGGGCGCGGCGACGACGTCGTGGCCAAGCTCGAGGCCGTGGCCTGGCGGCGCGACTACCAGCGGATCCGCCGCGCGCTCGACGCCAGCGGCCAGCAGCTCGCCGAGGGCCACGAGATCCGCTGCCGCTGCGACGTCGACTTCTACCCGCCATTCGGCCGGCTGCAGCTGGCGGTGCGCGAGGTCGATCCGGCGTTCTCGCTCGGTCTGCTCGCACGCCGCCGGCAGGAGACGCTGGCGGCACTCGAGCGCGCGGGGCTGCTCGAGCGCAACCGGCGGCTCGAGCTGCCGCCGGTGCCGCTGCGGGTGGCGCTGGTGACCTCGGCCGGCAGCGCCGCCTACCACGACTTCCTGAGCGGTCTGCGCGAGAGCGGCTACGGCTTCCGGGTGCTGTTCGTGCACGCCGCGGTGCAGGGCCGCGCCGCCGAGCGCGAGCTGGCCTCGGCGCTCGGCGCGCTGTCCGGGCTCGAGGCCGACTGCGCGGTGCTGATCCGCGGCGGCGGCTCGCGCACCGACCTGGCGGTGTTCGACAGCCGGGTGGTGGCGGAAGCGGTTGCCCGCTGCCCGCTGCCGGTCGTCACCGGCCTCGGCCACGAGATCGACCAGTCGATCGCCGACCTCGCCGCCCACACCGCGGTCAAGACGCCCACCAAAGCCGCCGAGCTGCTGGTCGGGCGGGTGCGCCTGGCGGAGGGGGCGGTGGCCGACGCGGCTCGCCGGCTCGACGCCGGGGCGCGCGACGCGCTCGGCCGGGCGCGCGAGGCGGTGGGCGGCGTCGAGCGCGGGCTGGGCCTGACACGCTTCCGGCTGCGCGCGGCTGCCGAGCGCCGGGCGGCGGTGGCCGAGCGGCTGGCGGCGGCTGCCCGTCGGTGCGTGCGTGACGAGCGGCGGCGCGGCGAGCGGCTGGCCGGGCGGCTGGCGCGCTCGGCGCCGGTGGTGGTGGCGCGCCGGGCCGCCCTGCCGCGGCGCGTCGGCGGCGAGCTGGCGGCGGCGGCGCGCCGGCGCGTGCGCGAGGCCTCGGTGCGGCTCGAGGAGCGCTCGCGGCTGGTGCGTCAGCTGGCGCCCGAGCGGACTCTGGAGCGAGGCTTTACAATCACCCGCGACCGGGCGGGCTCGGTGGTACGCGACCCGCGGCGGCTGCGCGCCGGCGACAGGCTGAAGACGCAGTTCGCGGCCGGCACGATCGACAGCGCGGTGGTGAGCGAATGAGCGGCAACGAAGAGCAGGGCGGCGACCGGCAGAGCGGGCCGGAGATCGGCTTCTCGGCCGCGATGCAGGAGCTCGAGTCGATCCTGCGGCAGATCGAGGCCGAGGAGGTGGACATCGACGAGCTGGCGGCGCGTCTCGGCCGGGCGGCGGAGCTGCTCGAGCTGTGCCGCGGCAAGATCCGCAAGGCTGAGGTCGAGGTGAACCAGATCGTGCAGGGGCTCGAGCCGGCCGACGGTGGCGACGGGGAGGACGGGGCCTAGCCCGCGCCGTGCTGCGCCGCCAGCGAAGCGGTTCGGTGGTCTGCCCGGCGTGCGGTCGGCTGGTCGGCGTCGGGGAGAGCCGCTGCCCCCACTGTGGCCGCGCCCAGCCGTCCTTGTGGGGTTGGGGCCACCTGCTGCGCGGGCTGGGCGAAGACTTCGGTTTCGTGCCGCTGACCATCGGCGCCTGCGCGGTGCTCTACCTGCTCAGCCTGGTGGCCGACCCGCGCTCGGTCGGGGTCGGCGGCATGATGGGCATGCTGTCGCCCGGCACCGAGTCGCTGGTGCGGTTCGGCGCCAGCGGCGCCATCCCGGTGTTCGTCCTCGACCGCTGGTGGACCGTGCTGTCGGCCACCTGGCTCCACGGCTCGCTGCTCCACATCCTGTTCAACATGTTGTGGGTGCGCCAGCTGGCGCCGGCCATCGCGCAGCTCTACGGCGCCTCGCGGATGGTGCTGATCTACCTGATCGCCGGCGTCTGCGGTTTCCTGCTGAGCAGCGCGGTGGGCGCTTTCCTGCCCGGCCTGCCGTGGTTCCTGCGCGGCGCCCACCTGACCATCGGCGCCTCGGCGGCGATCTTCGGCCTGCGCGGTGCGCTGGTCTACTACGGCCGCCGCGGCGGCTCGACGGCGTTGGGGCGGCAGGCCTGGACCTGGGCGCTGGTGCTGTTCGCCTTCGGCTTCCTGATGCCGGGGATCGACAACTTCGCCCACCTCGGCGGCTTCGGCGGCGGCTTCCTCGCCGCCCGCTGGTTCGATCCGCTCAAGCCCGAGCGTCAGGAGCATCAGCTGGCAGCCCTCGCCGGCCTCGTCGCCAGCGCGCTGGCGATCCTGGCGTCGCTGCTGGTGCCGCTGCCGGCGATCTTCTGAGCGCCGGCCGGGCCGCCCGGCTTTGCCGGTCTGCGCGCCGCTCTGGTAGCTTGAGGCGGGCGCCTCAGCAACCATGCCTCGCCTGCTCATCCCTCCCGGCCTGCTGCGCGCCGCCCGGCGGCACGCGGCGGCGGTCTATCCCGAGGAGTGCTGCGGCCTGCTCGTCGGCCGGCGGCTGGCGGCCGGCGAGGTCCGGGTGACGCGCGTCGAGAGCTGCGACAACGCCGCCGGCGTGGCGCGCGGCGCGCGCTTCGCGATAGCGCCCGAGCGGCTGTTCGAGGTGTGGCGCGCGGCGCGCGCCCGGCGCGACGAGGTGGTCGGCTCCTACCACTCGCATCCGCGCTCGCCGGCGGTGCCGAGCGAGCGCGACCGGCGCGAGGGCTGGCCGGGCGCCAGCCATCTGATCGTCTCGCTCGCCGACGGCAGCCCGGTCGCGGTGCGGAGCTGGCGGCTGGCGCCGGACGGCACGGGCTTTGTCGAGGAGCGGGTCGAGCTGGACGCCGTGGAGGACCGGCGGTGAGCGCGGTCGGAGCTCCGCCCGGCCTCGGCGCCGACGAACTGCGCCGCTACGGCCGGCACCTGGTGATCCCCGAGGTGGGGCGGGAGGGCCAGGAGCGGCTCAAGGCGTCGCGGGTGCTGCTGGTCGGGGCCGGCGGCCTGGGCTCGCCGCTCGCCCTCTACCTGGCGGCCGCTGGCGTCGGCCGGCTGGGGGTGGTGGAGTTCGACCGGGTGGAAGAGACCAACCTGCAGCGCCAGGTGCTGTACGGCGAGTCGGACGTCGGCCGCGCCAAGCTGGAGGCGGCGGCCGAGCGGCTGGCCGAGATCAACCCGCACTGCCGCGTGGAGCCGCACCCGGTGAGGTTGGACTCCTCGAACGCGCTCGACATCCTGGACGGCTACCAGGTGGTGGTCGACGGCAGCGACAACTTCCCGACCCGCTACCTGGTCAACGACGCCTGCGTGCTCGCCGGCAAGCCCAACGTCTACGGCTCGATCTTCCGCTTCGAGGGCCAGGTGGCGGTGTTCTGGGGAGCGCGCGGGCCGTGCTACCGCTGCCTGTTTCCGGAGCCGCCACCGCCCGGGCTGGTGCCGTCGTGCGCCGAGGGCGGCGTGCTCGGCATGCTGCCGGGGGTGATCGGCTCGCTGCAAGCCAACGAGGCGGTCAAGCTGCTGCTGGGGATCGGCGAGTCGCTGGTCGGCCGGCTGCTGCTGTTCGACGCGCTCAAGATGCGGTTCCGGGAGCTCAAGCTCAAGAAGGACCCGGCCTGTCCGGTCTGCTCCGAGCGGCCGACCCAGACCGGGCTGATCGACTACGAGGCGTTCTGCGGCCAGCCGGCCGAGCCGCCCGCCGCCGGCGACCGGCTCGAGGTGGAGGAGCTGGCGAGCCAGCTGTCCGAGGGCCGCGAGCTCACCCTGCTCGACGTGCGCACGCCGCAGGAGCACGCCATCTGCCGGCTGCCGGGCTCGCGGCTGATGCCGATCCAGGAGCTGCCCCAGCGCTGGGAGGAGCTCGACCGCGACGCCGAGCTGGTGGTCTACTGCCACACCGGTGTGCGCTCCGCTCACGCCACCGCCTTCCTGCGCAGCCACGGGCTCGACGCGCGAAACCTGGTGGGTGGTATCGAGGCCTGGAGCCTGCGGGTCGACCCGAGCGTGCCACGCTACTAGGCGGCGCCTAGAATCCCCCCATGCGCGTCCGGGTTCTCGCCTTCGCCACCGCCGCCTCGCAGATGGGAGCGGGCGAGCGGGAGGTGGAGCTGCCGGAGGGGGCGACCGTGGAGACCCTGCGCGAGGTCCTGGTGCGGGAGCATCCGGGCCTCGGCGAGCTGTGGCAGCGGCTGGCGGTGGCGGTAGAGGGCGAGCTCGCCGGCGCCGGGGCCACGCTCCACGACGGCGCCGAGGTGGCGCTGCTGCCGCCGGTGTCGGGCGGCTCCGGCCGCGCTCGCGGCCGGCTGACCGACGGCCCGATCGACGTCGCCGGGCTGAGCGGCGAGGTCGGCCACCCCGGCTGCGGCGCGGTGGTGCTGTTCCTCGGCACCGCCCGCGACCACCACGCCGGCCGGCCGGTCACGCGGCTGGTCTACCACGGCTACCGGCGGATGGCCGAGGCCAGCCTCGAGCGGATCGCCGGTGAGCTCGAGGCGGCCGGCGACGGTCTGCGGCTCGGCATCGTCCACCGGCTGGGCGAGGTGCCGATCGGCGAGGCCAGCGTCGCCATAGCCGCCGCCGCCCCGCACCGCGCCGCCGCCTTCGAGGCCGCCCGCACGGCGCTCGAGCGGCTCAAGCGCGAGACGCCGATCTGGAAGCGCGAGAGCTACGCCGACGGCAGCTCGGCGTGGCGCGAGGAAGAGCCGCTGGGCGAGGCGACGGCGCGGCCGCCTGCCTAGCCGTCCGCTTCAAGCGCCTTCGACCGACAGCCCGGCGGCCCAGTCGCGGAAGCCCGCCTCGAGCTCGGGCCAGTCGCGGCCGAGCCGCTCCGGCAGGCGGCCGGCCGCGACCGGCTCGCCGGCGGCAACCGCCGCCAGGTACGACCGGAACGCCGCCGCCGTCGGCTCGCCGGCGCCGTCCAGCAGGTAGCGCACCCACAGCCCGGCGAGCGAGTAGTGCAGGCTGGCGCTGCCGGTGGTGCGGAACCGCTCGGCGTCGAGCGTCACCAGCTGCTCGAGCGAGGGTCCGACGCCGCCGGCCCGCCAGGCCAGGAGCTGGCGCACCGCCGCCAGACCGCCGGTCAGCCACGCCGTGCGCTGGCCGGCGGCCACCGCCGAGCCCGCCAGGCTGCCCGGTACCAGCGCCCCCGTGGCATCGATTCTCGACAGCGCCAGGTCCTCGGCCAGCCCCTCCTCGAGCCACGGCGGCAGCGCCGGCCCCAGCGCCCGCCGGTTGAGCAGGTGGGTCAGCTCGTGGACCAGCCGAGCGCGCTGGTCGCCTCCCGGCGGCAACGCCACGAAGCCGCGCGACGGCGTGGCGAAGCCCTGGCTGCCGGCGCTGTTGCGGTAGTCGCGGCTGAAGGCACTGAAGTCGGTGGCACGGCCGAACGCCAGGATGGCCCCGGCCGGCCGGCCGACCGGCGCGACGCCGTAGCGCCCGCGGTAGACCGACTCGAGCGAGCGCGCCAGCCTGGCGCACGAGGCGTGCAAGGCCCCCCGGGGCCGGTCGCTCAGCAGGCGGTAGGGTCCGCAGTCGTGCTCCTCGGCCAGCGCCCCCATCAGCTCGCGCGCCCGCGCCAGCGCGGCGTCGTCGGGCGGCGCGGCCGGCAGCGGCACCACCGGCGCCGGCCGCCACAGCTCCTCGCGGCTCGGATCGCGGTAGCCCGGCAGCCGGACCCAGCCGCCGCCGGCGCGTAGCTCGGCGTCGTGCCACTCCAGCCGGTACCAGTCGCCGCTGCGCTCCGCGAAGCCGTGGTAGCCGTAGTCGTCGAACCGCCGCAGCGGCTCTCCGGCGGCGTCCGGCTCGGCGTAGAGCGGCGTGCCCGGCGGCACCCAGACGCGCGGCCGACGCCCCGGTGCGCCCGGCGTCGCGGGCGGGTTGGAGCGCGTGGGTCGCGAGCGTGGCAGCACGACGATCTCGACCTCTGGCTCGGCCGGGGGCGACGCCGGTGGCGGCCGGTAGAGGTCGCGGATCCGGCTCACCAGTGGACCCGCCACCGGCCAGCTTTCGGCGCGCTTCGCCAGCCGGCTCTCGGGGTAGGCGGTCAGCAGCGCCAGGGCGGCCAGCGCGCCGAGCAGCAGGAACAGCCAGAGAGCGGTGAAGTCCCGCCGCATCGCACCGTCATCCTACCGGGCGGCGGGCGAGCCGCGGGTGCCGTGCGGATCCCTTGGCTGCGCCGCGCTCGCCCGACGGCGTAGCGGTCACAACCCGTGTCATCCCGAGCGTCAGCAAGGGATCCCGGCAGCGATGCCGGCAGGCGCGTCGCGGCGCCCGCGAGCAGACTGCTCGCCCCCCTATAATCCGTTTCATGCCTGCGCTCGAGTCCACCCTCCAGCACGACGACCGCTTCGCCCGCCGGCGGGATCACTGGCGTGGCCGGCTGGAGGAGCTCACCGGCCAGGAGGAGATCCTGCGTGCCGGTGGCGGGGCGCGGGCGCAGAAGAAGCAGCGTGGGCGCGGCAAGATGACCGCGCGCGAGCGGGTGGCGGCGCTGTGCGACCCGGGCGCGCCGTTTCTCGAGCTCGGCCTGTGGACCGCCTACGGCTTCTACGAGGAGCACGGCGGCGCGCCGGCGGCCGGGGTGGTGGTCGGCCTCGGCACCATCCACGGCCGCGACGTGGTGGTGGTGGCCAACGACGCCACCGTCAAGGCCGGTGCCTGGTTCCCGCTGACCTGCAAGAAGGTGCTCCGGGCGCAGGAGATCGCGCTCGAGAACCGGCTGCCGATCGTCTACCTGGTGGACTCGGCGGGCGTCTTCCTGCCGATGCAGGACGAGATCTTCCCCGACAAGGAGCACTTCGGCCGCGCCTTCTACAACAACGCCCGGCTGTCGGCGGCGGGCGTGTTCCAGATGGCGGCGATCATGGGCCCGTGCGTCGCCGGCGGCGCCTACCTGCCGATCATGAGCGACGAGTCGCACATCGTCGAGGGCGAGGGCTCGATCTTTCTTGCCGGCCCGCACCTGGTGAAGGCGGCGATCGGCGAGGAGATCGGCAACGAGGAGCTGGGCGGCGCGCTGGTCCAGTGCGACGTCTCGGGGGTGGTGGACCACCGCCACCCGGACGACGCCTCGTGCCTGGCCAAGATCCGCAGCCAGTTCGCCCAGCTGGCGGCCGGCGAGCCGTTCCCCTACCCCCGCCGCGAGCCGGCGCCGCCGGCCTACCCGCCGGAGGAGCTGTACGGCCTGCTGCCGGTCGACCGCACCCGGCCGTACGAGACCCGCGAGCTGCTGGCCCGCCTGCTCGACGCGAGCGAGCTCGACGAGTACAAGGCGACCTACGGCCAGACCCTGGTCTGCGGCACCGGCTGGATCGAGGGCTGGCCGGTGGGCGTCATCGCCAACCAGCGCTCGATCGTGGCGCGGAAGCTCGGCACCGAGGCCTCGGAGAAGGAGCTCCAGATCGGCGGCGTCATCTACTCGGACTCGGCCGACAAGGGGGCGCGGTTCGTCGAGCTGTGCAACCAGAAGCGGATCCCGCTCGTGTTTCTCCAGGACGTCACCGGCTTCATGGTGGGCAGCCGCGCCGAGCGCCGCGGCATCATCAAGGACGGTGCCAAGATGGTCAACGCCGTGGCCAACTCGGTGGTGCCCAAGATCACGGTGTTCGTCGGCAACTCCTACGGCGCCGGCAACTACGCCATGTGCGGCAAGGCGTACGGCGCGCGCTTCCTGTACGCCTGGCCGTCGGCCTCGATCGCGGTGATGGGCGGCGAGCAGGCCTCGAAGACCCTGCTGGCGATCCAGCTCAAGAACCGCGGCGCCGACGTCTCCGACGAGGAGCGCCGGGAGCTGCTGGCGCGCATCCAGGGCCGCTTCGACGAGGCGATGGACCCGCGCTACGCGGCCGCCCGGTTGTGGGTGGATGCCATCATCGACCCGGCCGAGACCCGCGCCGTGGTCGCCCGCTCGCTGGCCGCGGCGGCGACGAACCCCGAGCTGGGCGAGTTCAAGACCGGCGTGCTCCAGACCTAGACACTAGCCGTGACCTGGCTCGCCGGAGCGGTGGTGGTCCTCGCCGGGCTGTGGCTGGTGGGCCTGGCGGTGACATTGGTGGTGGCACCCGAGCGCGGCGCCCGGTTCCTCGAGCGGTTCGCCAGCTCGGCGCGCGCCCACTTCACCGAGCAGACGCTGCGCCTGGTCGCCGGTGCCGCGATGGTGGTCTTTGCCGCCGAGATGAAGTACGCCGAGCTGTTCCGGGTCTTCGGCTGGATCCTGATCGTCACCGCCATCGCCCTCATGCTGACGCCGTGGCGGTGGCACCACCGCTACGGCGAGTGGGTGATCCCGCTGGCGATCCGCCACCGCAAGCTGTTCGCGCTCGGCGCCCTGGCGCTCGGCGCGGCGGTTCTCTACTGCGCGCTGGCGGGACCGTAGGGCGCGAGGGAAGCACGGCTCCCGCACCGCCGGCACCTGTAGCGATGATCCGGACCGAACGACTCGACCTGCTGCCCGCGACCATCCCGGTGCTCGAGGCCGAGCTCGCTGGCCCGGCCGAGCTCGCAAAGGCCCTGCGGGTCGAGGTTGCCGAATCCTGGCCCCCGCCGCTCTACGACCTCGAGGCCACGCGCCGCACTCTGGAGCTGCTGCGGCAGAGCGCCGAATGGCAGGAGTGGGGGCTGCGGTACTTCGTCCTGCGGCGGGCGGGGTCGCGCGGGCTGGCGGTGGGCGTCGGTGGCTACAAAGGGGCTCCTGCCGCCGACGGCAGTGTCGAGATCGGCTACTCGATCCTGCCCGAGCACCGGCGCCGCGGATTCGCGAGCGAGGCGGTCGAGGGGCTCAAGGAGAGGGCCTACCGGGATCCGCGGGTCGAGCGCGTCGTGGCCGAGACCCTGCCCGATCTGGCGCCGTCGATCGGCGTTCTGCGCAAGACCGGCTTCGTGCGCGTCGAGGGCGGTTCCGAGCCGGGAGTGATGCGGTTCGAGCACCGCAGGCCGGGGTGAGCTCCGCCGGGCCTCGCCGGGCGGCGCTGCCGGTCAGCCGTCGCCGCCGGGCGCCAGCCGCACCACCAGGAAGCCCAGCAGGCCGCTGAGTAGCGAGCCGCTGAGCACGCCGATGCGCACCGCCGCGGCCTGCTCCGGCCCCTCGAAGGCGAGGGTGCCGATGAACAGGCTCATGGTGAAGCCGACTCCGGCGAGCAGCGAGGCGCCGTAGAGCTGCGACCACGAGGCCCCCGCCGGGCGCTGGGCCATGCCGGTGACGATGCCGAGCCCGGTGAGCAGGAAGACGCCGACCTGCTTGCCGAGGAACAGGCCCGCCGCGATGCCGAGCGGCAGCGGCGCCAGCAGGTCGCCGAGCGACAGGCCGGACAGCGACACGCCGGCGTTGGCGAAGGCGAAGACCGGCATCACCAGGTAGGCGACCCACGGGTGGAGTGCGTGCTCCATCCGCTCGAGCGGGCCGCTGTCGCTGTCGCCGTCGTCACGCAGCGGGATCGCGAAAGCCAGCACGACACCGGCCAGCGTGGCGTGGACGCCCGACTTGAGCACGCAGACCCACAGCCCGATGCCGAGCAGCACGTAGGGGGCGAAGCTGATGACGCCGCGACGGTTGAGCACCACCAGCCCGACGGTGAAGACGGCGGCCAGCGCCAGCGACACCAGGGAGAGCTCGGCGGTGTAGAGGGCGGCGATGATGACGATGGCCCCGAGGTCGTCGATGATCGCCAGAGCGGTGAGGAAGACCTTGACCGAGATCGGCACCCGCGGCCCGGCGAGCTTCAAGATCCCCAGCGCGAAGGCGATGTCGGTCGCCGCCGGGATCGCCCAGCCGCGCAGGTTCTCCGGCGCCTCGTGGTTGACGGCCAGGAACACCAGCGCCGGCGCCACCATGCCGCCGATCGCCGCCAGCACCGGCAGGGCGGCGCGCGCCGGGCTCGACAGCTCGCCCTTGAGGACCTCGCGCTTGATCTCGAGGCCGACGAGCAGGAAGAACACCGCCATCAGCCCGTCGTTGATCCACAGCAGCAGCGGCTTGCTGATCTCGAGGGCGCCGACCTGGACCGCCATCGGCACCTCCAGCAGGCGGTCGTAGAGCCAGGCGAGCGGCGAGTTCTCGAACAGCAGGGCGAGCGCCGCGGCGCCCATCAGCAGCAGCCCGCTGGCTGACTCGAGGCGCAGGAACCTCTGGATCGTCGACTTCATGCCCGCTTTCTGGACGGTGGCCTTTGCCGGCGTCGCCGAATTCTAACGGGGTCCGGCCGCCGCCGGGCCGCGGGCGCCGGCGGCCACGTCTCGTGCCCCGGGGCTCGCGTATAGTGCCGGCACCCGCGCCCGCCGGTCCGGTCCGACATGCAGCACGTTCTCATCCTCTTCGCCCACCCCGCGCTCGAGAAGTCGCGGGTCAACCGGCGGCTGGTGGCGGCGGTGGAGTCGCTCGACGGGGTCACCTTCCACGACCTGTACGAGGAGTACCCGGACTACGACGTCGACATCCGGCGCGAGCAGGCGCTGCTCGAGGCGCACGACCTGGTGGTCCTCCACCACCCGTTCTTCTGGTACTCGGTGCCGCCGCTGCTGAAGCAGTGGATCGACCTGGTGCTCGAGCACGGCTGGGCCTACGGCTCGCGCGGCACCGCGCTCGTCGGCAAGCGCCTGCTGAGCGCGATCTCGACCGGCGGACGGGAAGAGGCGTACCGGCACGGCGGCTACAACCGTTTCACCATGCGCCAGCTTCTGGCCCCGATCGAGCAGACCTTCGTGCTGTGCGGCATGGAGTACCTGCCGCCGTTCGTGGTGCACGGCGCCCACGGCATGACCGCCGGCGAGATCGAGGAGCATGCCAGCCGCTACCGGCGGACGGTCGAGGCGCTGCGCGACGGCGGCGGCGCCGCGGAGGGCGAGGCGTGATGCACGGCGCCGGCTTCTTCTACCAGGCGCTGATCTACCTGACCGCGGCGGTGGTGTCGGTGCCGATCGCCAAACGTCTCGGCCTCGGCTCGGTGCTCGGCTACCTGCTCGCGGGCGTGGCGATCGGGCCGTTCGCGCTCGGGCTGGTCGGCGAGGAGGGCCAGGACGTCCTCCATTTCGCCGAGTTCGGCGTCGTCCTGATGCTGTTCCTGATCGGCCTCGAGCTCGAGCCGAGCCGGGTGTGGCGGCTGCGCGGGCCGATCCTCGGGCTGGGCGGGCTGCAGGTGGCGGCGACCACCGCGCTGCTGGCCGGGGTCGCGATAGCGCTCGGCCTGGGATGGCGGGTGGCGCTCGCCGCGGGCGTCATCCTGGCGCTCTCCTCGACCGCCATCGTGCTCCAGACGCTCAACGAGAAGGGCCTGCTGGCGACGCGCGGCGGGCAGAGCGCGTTCTCGGTGCTGCTGTTCCAGGACATCGCGGTGATCCCGATCCTGGCGCTGTTGCCGCTGCTGGCCACGGCCCCGGCGGGTGGCCACGGCGGCGAGGCCGGCGCCGAGCATGCCGACAGCTGGGTCGCCGGCCTGCCGGGGTGGGCGGCGACCCTGGCGGTGCTGGCGGCGGTGGTGGTGATCGTGCTGGCCGGCCGGTTCCTGCTCCAGCCCGCTTTCCGCGCCATCGCCCGCACCGGGCTGCGCGAGCTGTTCACGGCGGCGGCGCTGCTGCTGGTGATCGCCACCGCGTTGCTGATGACCAAGGTCGGCGTCAGCCCGGCGCTGGGCACCTTCCTCGCCGGCGTGGTGCTGGCGCGCAGCGAGTACCGCCACGAGCTCGAGAGCGACATCGAGCCGTTCAAGGGGCTGCTGCTGGGGCTGTTCTTCATCGCCATCGGGGCCTCGATCGACTTCGGTCTGATCGGCGCCGCGCCGGGTCAGATCCTCGCCCTGGTGGCGGCCCTGATCGTCGCCAAGCTGCTGGTGCTGCTGGTGCTGGGAAAGCTGTTCGGGCTGAGCCTGGACCAGAACCTGCTGTTCGCCTTCGCGCTCGCCCAGGGTGGCGAGTTCGCCTTCGTGCTGCTGTCGTTCGCGGTGCGCTACGACGTCGTCGGCGGGACCCTGGCCGCCCGGCTGATCGCGGTGGTGGCGCTGACCATGGCCGCGACGCCGGTGGTGATGCTGCTCAACGAGAAGCTGGTGCAGCCGCGCTTCGGGACCCGCGAGCGCCGCCAGCGCGAGGCCGACGCGATCGACGAGCGCAGCCCGGTGATCATCGCCGGCTTCGGCGCCTTCGGCGCCACCGTCGGCCGGCTGCTGCGGGCCAACGGCGTGCGCACGACGGTGCTGGACCTGGACTCCGACCGGGTCGACCTGCTCCGCAAGCTGGGCCTCGAGGTCTACTACGGCGACGCCTCGCGCCACGACCTGCTGCACGCCGCCGGCGCCGACCAGGCCAGGCTGCTGGTGGCGGCGCTCGGCAGCGTCGAGAAGAACCTCGAGCTGGTGGCGATCGTCAAGAAGCAGTTCCCCGGGCTCGAGATCCTGGCGCGCGCGCGCAGCCGCGGCGAGGCGTACCGCCTGCTCGACGCCGGCGTCGAGCACGTCTTCCGGGACAAGCTGGACTCGTCGCTGAGGCTCGGCGTGCGCGCGCTGCGCCTGCTCGGCTTCCGCGCCCATCAGGCCCACCGCGCCGCCCAGACCTTCCGCCGTCACGACGTGCGCGCGGTGCGCGAGCTGGCCGCCGTGCGCCACGACCGCAAGCGCTACCTCGGTGCCGCCCGCCAGCGCATCGAAGAGCTGGAGGAGTTGCTGCTGGCCGACCTCGAGGACGCGGGCGAGATGCGCGACGCCGGCTGGGATCCGGAGTCGCTGCGCGAAGAGTACGGAGGCCTGCGGCCCGACGATGCCGCCGGCTAGCGCTGGATGAGCCCGCTGGCGCGGCTGGCGCTCTACGGATCCGCGGCCTGCTCCTCGTCCTCCTTGAGCTCGTCCTTCTGCTCGGCGATCTGTGCCTCGATCTCCTCGAGCTTGTCGAGCTCGAAAGCCCTGATCGGCCGCGGCGCGAGAGCGAGCAGCCTGTGGACGGCCTCCTCGAGAGGCTGCGCCACCTCCTTGTTGATCACCCTCTGCTTCTGGAGGTTGGCGACCGCGTGCAGGAAGATCCGGCCGCAGCGATGGAGGCTTGGATTGAACAGCCTCACGCAGACGGTCTCGCCACATCTCGCCTGGACGATCGCGGAGTCGGTGAAGTGGTTCCCCCACAGCCCACCTGGGATGGGCCGGAAGCCCCAGACGGCGCTGACCCGGTAGCAGCCGGGGGGCAACTCGATCTCGACGTGTCCGCAGCGCGCGGGCACCACGAAGTACCGCCGGCGGCACCACCTCAGGACCTTGCCGTCGCAGTCGTAGATCGTGACGAACCAGGTCCTGTTGGAGACCGCGCAGGGGTCGTCGGTTTCGGACACCCATACATTCAGCTTGGCGAGTCCCATGTCGAATCCTCCTTCCGGGTTGTTTCGCGGTCGGATGGGCGGCATCGGTGAGCTCGGTGCAACACCTCCTTCCGCTCGGCTGGACTGAGAGTCCCTACCAGCCATGAATCTATTGGGCCGACCGTGCAGAGGTCTCGGCAGCGCTCTCCCGATTTGCGGCAGCGCTCGCGGCTTATGCGACTTCGATCGTGAGCTTGCCGCCGTCTGGCGGCCCGACCGCGGCGCGCCGGCCGGTCCGCTATCATCAGGTCGTGAGCCCTGCCGCCCGGGAGGTCAAGATCTGCGACGTGTCGCTGCGAGACGGCATGCAGATACTCAACCGCCACGCGGTCATCCCGCTCGAGGCGCGGCTGCAGCTGGCGAACGCGCTGGTGCGGGCCGGCGTGCCGTACATCGAGGTCGGCTCGTTCGTGAACCCGCGGGTGGTGCCAGCGATGCGCGACACCACCGAGCTGCTGCGGCGCATGCCGCCGTACGACGGCCAGGTGGCGGCGCTGGCGCCCACCCTCGAGTACTACGAGCAGCTCAGGCAGGCGCCGCGGGTCGACACGGTGGCGCTGTTCGTGGCGGCCTCGGAGGAGTACTCGCGCAAGAACACCCGGATGAGCGTCGATGAGGCGCTCGACGCCGCGGCCAGGGTGGGCGAGGCGGCGCGCGCCGACGGCTACCGCCTGCGCGGCTACCTGTCGTACGCCTTCCGCGAGAAGGGCCGCGAGATGCCGGTGGCGCGGGTCGAGGAGATCTGCGGCCGGCTGGTGGAGGTGGGGTGCGAGACGGTGGCGCTCTCCGACACCGACGGGATGGCGACGCCGGCCGACATCGAGCGGCTGGTGGGCCACCTGGGCGGTACCCTGGGGCTCGACGCGATCGGCGTCCACCTGCACGACCGGCGCGGCCTCGGTGTGACCAACGCCTACGTCGCCTACAGCGCCGGCGTGCGCTGCTTCGACGCCTCGATCGGCGGCATCGGCGGCGCCATCACCGTCGCCCACTCGGTGGGCAACGTCGCCACCGAGGAGCTGGTCAGCCTGTTCGACAGCGTCGGGGTGTCCACCGGCATCGACCTCGAGCCGCTGATCGAGGCCGGCTGCCGGGTGTCGCAGATGGCCGACTACGTCGGCGACCCACCGCCGCCGAGCAAGATCGTGCTCGACGAGATCGCCCAGCGGCGGGCCGAGATCGAGGCCGCCGAGGGACCGGCGGGGGAGCGCACCCTGGCGCAGCTGGTGCGCTCGCTGCTCGGCCTGCTGGCGCGCCACGACGAGGAAGAGTCGGTGGGCGCCAAGCTCGAGGAGGCGCGCGAGCAGGTCAGCCTGTTCCTCGAAGCGCCCACCAACCGCGCCGCGGTGGTGTTCAGCCTGTTCTCGATGCTCATGGTGTCGGGCCTGGCGGCGCTGTTCGTCAAGGTGCTGCCGCCGGCGTGGGTGGCCCGTACGCTGGCCATCGCGGTGACCCTGTTCAGCCTCGGCATGGTGCTGCTGGTCGGCCTGGTGCTGACCATGATCCAGGTGTCCGGCGGCCTGCACTTCCGCCGCGGCGCCTCGAGCGAGGAGCGCGCCATCGTGGCCGAGGCGCTGGGCGCGCTGGTCGAGGACCTGCGCGCCCGCTCGGCCGTGCCGCGCCACTGGGAGGTGTAGCCTGTCCGACCCCCTGAGCCGCGACCCGCTGCGGCACGACGAGCCCGAGCTCAAGTTCCACGAGAACGCCCGCGCCATGGCGGTCGAGTACGTGCGCTCGTTCGGCGAGCGGCTGGTGCGCGACTCGCTGGCCGCCGCCAAGGCACGACGCCACCCGCTGGTGCTCAAGAAGGACGTCCAGTACGCCTCGCAGCGGCTGCGCGCCGCCGGCCGCAACCGGCGCAACGTCTTCCTGCAGTTCATCGGCGCCGGCCTGCTGGGGGTGTTCCTGCAGGGCTTCACCGCCGAGATGCTGGCCGAGAGCCCGCAGCCGTGGGTGGCGGTGTTCTACGTGGTGATCGGCTTCATGGGCATCTTCGGCGTGTTCTGGTCGCTGATCCGGTGAGCGGTCGGCCGCGATGAGCGACCCCGCCGGCAAGCCGCTCGAGGTCCGCCGCGAGGGCGACCTGTTGTGGGCGTCGATGAGCGACCCCGGCCGCGCCAACGCCCTGTCGCCGGCGATGATCGAGGCGCTGACCGAGCTGTACGAGCGCGACCAGCTGGCCGCCGGCGTCCGGGCGGTCCTGCTGACCGGCGCCGGCAGGCACTTCTCGGCCGGCGCCGACCTCGACCACCTGCGGCGGCTGCGCGACGCCGGGCCGGAGGAGAACCGGGCCGACTCGGAGCGGCTCAGGCGGCTGTTCGAGGCGGTCTTGCGGCAACCGGCGCTCACCGTGGCACTGGTCCAGGGCGCCTGCGTGGCCGGTGGCTGCGGCCTGGCCACGGCGCACGATTTCGTGGTGGCGGCCGACGACGCGCGCTTCCTCTACAGCGAGGTGAGGATCGGCTTCGTGGCGGCGCTGGTGGCCACCTATCTGCCGCTCCGGCTGCGCGGCAGCGACATCCGCGAGCTCCTGCTCGATCCCGAGTTCGTGCCCGCCGACCGCGCGCTCGAGATCGGGCTGGTCAACCGGGTGGTGGCGCGCGAGGCTCTGGCCGAGCAGGGCGAAGCGCTGGCCGCCGAGGTGCTCGAGCGCGCCAGCTCGCAGTCGATCGCCGCCACCAAACGGCTGCTGCTCGACGTGCTGGGGCGGCCGTTGGGCGACGCGCTCGAGCGCGCCGCCGAGGTCAACGCTGCAGCGCGCGCCACCGACGACTGCCGCCACGGCATCGCCACCTTCCTCGAGACCAAGGCGCCGCCGCGCTGGCGCTGAAGGGCCGGCCGGGCGACCGCGGCGAGCGGCGGCGCGGCGCCGGGGTACAATGAGGCGTCCATGCGGCTGGTGCTCTTCGACATCGACGGGACCCTGCTCGACAGCGGTCCGACCGTCCGGCAGCTGTTCGGCCACGCGCTCGAGACGGTGTTCGGTACCGCCGGCCCGATCGACCGCTACGACTTCTGCGGCCGGACCGACCTCGAGATCGTGCTCGACCTGCTGGCCGCCGCCGGCTGCTCGCGCCCCGAGGTGCGGCGCGGCCTGCCGGCGATGAAGCGGCTCTACCTCGACCTGCTGGCCGGCGAGCTCGATTCCGCCGAGGTCACCACCCTGCCGGCGGTCGGCGGCCTGCTCGACGAGCTGTGCGCCCGCCCCGGCGTATGCGTTGGGCTGTTGACCGGCAACTGGCAGCGCGGCGCCTGGGTGAAGCTCGAGCGCGCCGGCCTCGACCGCCATTTCGGCTGGGGCGCCTTCGGCGACGGCCAGCCCGACCGGCTGGGCCTGCCGCCGGTGGCGCTGGCGCGCGCGGAAGCCGTGACCGGCCACCGCTTCCAGCCGTCCGAGGTGCTGATCGTGGGCGACAGCCCGGCCGACGTCGCCTGCGCGCGTGCCCACGGCATACCGGCCCTGGCGGTGGCCACCGGCCGCACGCCGGGAGAGCGGCTGGCGGCCGCCGGCGCCAGCTGGGTGGTGCCCGACCTGGGAATGGACGTCGCGCTGCATCCGGCGTTCGCCGCCTGATCATGGCCAAGCTCAAGCTCAGCGACCAGGTCCGTCAGCAGCTCACCGAGGTGCTGCTCGAGGACCGGGACCTCGAGGCCAGTCTGCGCGGCCAGCGTCCCGAGGAGGTGCCGGGCAGCCCCGGTCTCTACCGCTGCAGCTGCACCCTGGCGGTGCGTCGACCGCTCGACCCCGAGACCTCGGAGCTGCGCGAGGTCGAGGTCGCCCTGCGCTCGGTCGAGGGCGGCTTCGAGGCGTTCGAGCTCAAGGGGCTCGAAGGCGTCGCCGAGCAGTTCGAGTCGTAGGCAACGACGGTGACAGGATACTCAGCCCACCGCGCGAACTGCTGCGGTGCCACGGTGCTCTGAGTATCCTGTCACCGCTGTTTCATCGCCGCTGCCGCCAGCCCGGCCATTCGTCGACCGGCTCGTTGGAGCGCACCCGGTGCATGCCGGCCTCGGCGAAGCGCTCGAAGGCACGGTCGGCGTCGGCGGTGTAGTCGGCGGCGCCGGGGACGACGACCGGCGAGGTGCAGTCCTCGAGCAGGTAGAAGCGGCCGGCGAGCGTTGGGTCGCGCCGCCGGATGCCGGCCGCGAGATCCTCGACGGTCCAGGCCACGCAGTGACTCTTGGCCTGGCCGGCGACGATCACCCGGTCGAAGCCGAGCAGCAGCTCGAGCAGCGCGTCGTTGCGCGCCGCGATCGGCTCGCCGTCGGGGTCCACCAGCACCTCGGGGCCGAGGGCGGAGTAGCTCTCGGTCAGCGGCGAGTCGCCCTTGATCTGGAACAGCGGCTGGGCGGTGCGCGCCAGCGAGTGGAAGAAGATCGCCTCCTCGAGCGCCGGCACCAGGGCGTGCCCGATGCCGCCCAGCATCGCGTGGTACGGCCAGACGGTGAGGGCGTACTTGCCACCGCGCTCGAGCGCCGCGGCGTAGTGCTCGAGGTGGCGCTGGACGTAGCCGGCGTCCAGACCGAGCGCGCCGCAAACCCGGGGGTCGGGCCGCCAGATGCCGGCGCGCAGCTCGTCGGCGGTGACCTGGCCGTACGGCGGCGGGTGGCGGCCGTCGGCGTCGACCAGGAAGACGGCGTGGAAGATCTGCAGTGGCCGGTGGGTGTCGAGCGTCGGCACGACGGTGGTGACGCCCGCCAGGTTGCGGTAGAGGAAGCGGCACAGCCGGCGGGTGTCGTCCACCGCGCCGCTGCCGCTCCTGCCGCCCACGAACAGCTCGAACTCGGGGATGCAGAAGGTGCACTGGGCGTCGATCAGCAGCAGGCCGACGCGCCGCTGGTCGCCGGCGGCGGGGGGGATCTGCCAGCGCTCGGCCCAGGCCGCCGCCTCGGCGGCGCGCTCCTGGTACGGCACCCGCCACAGCCGCCCCACCGCTTCGGGCTCGAACCAGTCGGGGACCGGCAGCTCGCGCGGGCTCACGCCACCGCCGGCGCGGCCTCCGCGCCGCTCACGACCGGCAGCCCCATCGCCCGCCACTCGGCCATGCCGCCGGGCATCTCGACCCGCCGCCGGGCGCCGTGGCGGCCGAGCGCCAGGCTGGCGGCGCGCACCGCCGGGTCGGTCGGCCCGGCGCCCACCACCAGGAACTCGGTAGCGGCGTCGGTGCCCGCGGGCAGGCCGTCCGCGAGCGCCTCCGATGGGCAGGAGCGCGCGCCCGCGATGTGGCCGGCACGGTACTCCGCCGCCGGCCGAACGTCGAGCAGGGCGTAGGGTGGGTGGTGGCGCGGGAGGCGGCGGCCGAGCTCGGCCGCGTGGGTCTGGAAGATGACGCCGTCGAAGTGCATGTCCATGGTCGGGGATCTCTCTTACGGGGCAGCGGCCAGGTGCCGTCGGAACCAGGCCTGGGTCAGGTTGAGCGTCTCGATGAGTGGCGCGGTGGGGGCGGCGAACGGATGCTGGGCGCCGAAGGTGTGGCTGCCGCCCGCCACCACGGCCAGCTCGCTCGGCGGCCCGGCGGCGGCGGCCAGGGTACGCGCCTCGGCGATCGGTACGGTCTCGTCGCCGGCGCCGTGGACGATCAGCCAGGGCGCGCGCCGGCGGGCGGCGGCCGCCGCCAGGTCGTACTCCTCGCGGCGCCGCTCGATGTCGTCGAGCACGCCGACGTCCAGCGCCAGCTCCTGCCCGGTGCGGGCGTTGACCACCGGCAGCTCGCCGTCGCGCCGCCAGCGGCGGCGGTCCTCCTCCGAGAAGCGCAGGAAGCTGGCCACCGCCGCCCAGGTGACCAGCGCGCCGATCCGCCCGCGGTGGTCGCCGGCGGCAGCCAGCAGCGCGGTGCCGCCGCCGCGGCTGTGGCCGAGCAGCCCGATCCGGTCGGTGTCGGCGCGGCCGGCGGCGATCTCGTCGCCGAGCGCCGCCAGCACGGCCTCGAGCTCCGCCAGGTCGCGGTGCACCTTGGCGTGGCGGAAGGCGTCGGTGTCGGTGACCAGCTCGTCGCCGGGCCGCATGCCGCTACCGGTGAAGTTGAAGCGCACGACGGTGAAGCCGCGCTCGGCCAGCAGATGGGCGAGCGGCGGGAAAAAGCCCCAGTCGAGGAACCCCTTGAAGCCGTGGCAGACGACCACCACCGGCCGCGGGCCGGCGGCGGCGGGGTAGTCGACCACCCCGAGCACCCGCCGGTCACCGGCGACCGGCAGCTCGAACGGCTCGCTTGCGCCCATCTCTCGATTCTACTTGGCCCGCCGGCTAGACTCGACGGATGCCGGAGTCGATCCTCGCGCCGCCGCTGCTCGATCTGGGAGCCGAGCCCGTCCCCGGCGAGACCGCCGACGGCGTGGCGGCCGCCGCCCACTACGGTGACCCCGCGGCCGAGCTGCGGGCGGTCACCGCCGGCTGCGGCCTGGTGGACCGGCTGTGGGTCGAGCACCTGGAGCTGCGGGGGGAGGACCGGCAGCGGTTCCTCCACGGCCTGGTGACCTGCGACGTGAAGTCGCTGGCGCCCGGCGGGGGGGTCTACGGGCTGTTCACGACGGCGCAGGGCAAGCTGCTGGCCGAGGCCCGGATCGAGGCCCACGCCGACCGGCTGTTGCTCGAGCTGCCGGCCGGGCTGACGGCTCCCGTCGCCGAGCACCTGGGCCGCTTCGTGGTGGCCGACCGGGTGGAGATCACGCCGCTGCCCGAGCTGCGGGCGCTGACCCTGCTGGGGCCCGAGGCGCCGCGGCTGGCCGCCGCCCTGGCCGGCGGCGAGCCCCCCGCGGCCCGCTGGAGCCACGTCACGGCGAGCTGGCGGGACCGCGACACGAGCCTGTTCCACGATGGGCGGCTGGGCGCGCCCGCGGTGACCGTGCGGCTGCCGGCCGCCGAGGCCGGCGAGCTGGCCCGCGAGCTGGTCTCGAGCGGCGCTCGCCCGGCCGGTTTCGCCGCCGCCGAGTGCCTGCGGGTCGAGGCCGGCATCGGCCGCTTCGGCGCCGACTTCGGCGGCGAGAGGTTCCCGCAGGAGGTCGGCGCCGACGAGGCGCTCGACTTCGAGAAGGGCTGCTACCTCGGCCAGGAAGTGGTGGCTCGCATCCACTACCGTGGCAAGGTCAACCACCGGCTGGCCGGGCTGGTGGTCGACGGCGAGCCGCCGCCGGCGGGCAGCTTGGTGAGCCAGGACGGCGAGGAGTGCGGGCGCTCCGGGACCGCCGTGCGCTCTTCGCGGCTGGCGGCGGCGGTGGCGCTGGCGGTGCTCCACCGGCGCGCCGAGGACGGCGCACGGGTGGAGGTCGACGGCACTCCGGCGCGGGTCGCCGAGTTGCCGTTCGCGGTGGGTTAGCCGCGGCGGGTCGCCGACTGGCGGCTCAGACCGCGAACGACGAGCCGCAGCCGCAGGTGCCGACGGCTTTGGGGTTGTGGAACTTGAACCCCGCGCCGGTGGTACCCATGACGTAGTCGATCTGGGTGCCGGCCAGGTAGCGCGCGCTGATCGGGTCGACGAACACCTTGAGGCCGTCGTACTCGAGCACCGTGTCGGTGTCGCGCGCCTCCTGCTCGAAGTCGAGCGCGTACTCGAATCCGCTGCAACCGCCGCCGCGCACCGCCACCCGCAGTCCGGAGTCGTCGTCCAGCCCCTCCTGCTCGCGGGTGAGCTTGATCATCGTCACCGCCTTGGGGGTGAGGGCGACCGCCTGTTGCTCGGCCGCGGCGAGCGGGTTGTCGGCGGCAGGAGCCTCGGTGGCCTGGTCGTTGCTGGTTACAGCGTCGGTGCTGGCGGGGTCCATGTCTACCTCCCGGCCGGTCGAGTGCCGGACCTGGGGTCACCCTAACGAGGGCGCCGGGCCGAGTCAAGACGCGGCCACCGGCGGGGCGGCTAAGATGGTCACGTGTTGCGGGCGGTGCTGTTCGACTACAACGGCGTCCTGGTGGACGACGAGCCGCTGCACTTCGAGGCGCTGCGCCGGGCGCTGGCCGACGACGGGCTGGAGGTGGCCGAGACCGATTACTGGCAGCGCTGGGTCGGGCTCGACGACCGGAGCGCGATCGAGGGCCTGCTCGCGCGCGCCGGCTCCGACGGCGGGGGCGGCCAGGCGATGAGGCTGGTGGCGCGCAAGGCCAGCTACTACCGGGAGCTGCTCAAGCGGCGCGGCCACCGCCTGTTCGCCGGCGCCCGCGAGCTGGTGGAAGGCGCGGTGGCGGCCGGGATGACCGCCGGCGTGGTCAGCGGAGCGCTCAGGGAGGAGGTCGAGAGCGGGCTGCGGGCGGCGGGTCTCGACCGGCTGTTCAAGGTCGTCCTGACCGCCGAGGACGTGGCGCGCGGCAAGCCCGACCCCGAGATCTACCGGCGCGGCGTGCGGCTGCTCAACGAGAAGCCGCCGCTGCCCGAGCGGCTGCTCCATCCGCACGAGACGCTGGCGGTGGAGGACTCGCCGCCCGGCCTGGCAGCGGCCGCGGCGGCCGGCCTCAAGACCCTGGGAGTGGCCCACACCCTCGCCGTCGAGCGGCTGGCGGCCGCCGACCTGGTGGTCGACTCGCTCGCCACCCTCACCTGGCGCGACCTCTCGGCCCGCCTCTCCGCCTAGCCCCAAGCCCCCAGGCCTTCGAAGCGACACCAGCCTGGGAACCATCCCCGGAGGCTGCGCCCGCCCGGCTCCTCACCTTCGAAGCGAGCGCGGCGCCCAGGTCACCCTCGGAGGGTGCGCCCGCCGGGCGGGGCCGCGGGGCGGAGCGACATCACCCTCGCCTTGGCGA
>JBFGNS010000052.1:0-26007 GCA_041574955.1 Thermoanaerobaculia bacterium
GATCCGCCTCGCCCTGCCAGACGAGCCGGAACGCCAGGTCGCCGGTCCCCGGGCGGACTCCTCCGGTGGCGCAGGCGGCCGCGACCAGAACGAGGATCGCCAGACGCCGGGCCATGGGCCAGCCTAACCCGGCCTCCCGGTCGCTCGCCCGGTAGGTTGGCTTACACTCCCCCGATGATCACCGCCGACCTCCCCCTGGCGGCCGTCATCGCGGGCATCACCGCCGCGGCGCTGTGGCTCGCCCACCGGTTCAACTGGGCGGCGCGGGTGAGCTCGACCCTGCTGGTGATCCTGTTCGGTGCCGTGCTGTCGAACCTCGGGCTGGTGGCGCCGGCGGCGGCGGTCTACGACCTGGTGACCGGGCCGGTCACCTCGCTGGCCATCGTCTGGCTGCTGCTGGCGGTCGACCTCGGCGAGCTGCGGGCGGCCGGGCCGCGCATGCTGGGCGCTTTCGCCCTGGCGGTGGGTGCCACGGTGGCCGGCGCCATGGCGGCGGCGCTGGCCTTCGCCGGCGCCTTTCCCGAAACCGGTTGGAAGCTGGCCGGGGTGATGACCGGCACCTACTCGGGTGGCGGGCTCAACTTCGTGGCGGTGGGGCGGTCGCTCGAGCTGCCGGAGAGCCTGTACGTCGCCGCCGCGGCGTCGGACAACGTGGTGACCGCGCTGTGGATGGCTGCCACCCTGCTCGCGCCGGTGGCGCTGGGGCGCTGGTTTCCGCCCCCGGCGCACGCGGCGGCGGACGGCGACGAGGCGCCAACGCGGCCGCTCGATCCGCTGCGCCAGCCGGCGGCGCTCAGGCCGCTCGAGATGGCCCTGCTCGGGGCGCTCGGTCTGGCGCTGCTGGCGGCGGCAGAGGCGGTGGCGGCGCGCCTGCCGGCGGTGCCGGCGGTGCTGTGGCTGACCAGCTTCGCGCTTGCCGCCGGCCGGCTGCCAGTGGTGCGGCGGCTGCGCGGCTCGCTCCAGCTCGGCACCTTCGCGCTTCACCTCTTCTTCGCGGTCCTCGGCATCGCCTGCCGCGTGGAGGAGATCCTGTCCGTGGGGCTCGCCGTCTTCTGGTTCACCGCCCTGGTGGTGGCCATTCACGGACTGGTGGTCTTCGCCGGCGCCCGGCTGGCCGGGCTCGACGTCGAGACCACCGCTGTGGCGTCACAGGCGGCGGTGGGCGGGCCGTCCACCGCCATGGCCTTGGCGGTGACCTGGCGCCGCTCGGAGCTGGTCTTGCCGTCGGTAGCGGTGGGGCTGCTGGGCTACGCCGTCGGCAACTACGCCGGGTTGGCCGTGGCGTACTTCGTCCGCGCCGGGCTGTAGCAGCGGCGGTTCGCGCGCTCGTCCTGCCGGTTCGGCTTCGCGGGGGGGTCGGTCGGGAGGCGGTCCCGGTGTTTCAACGCGAGGTCACCAGACCGGCGCGGTCTCCCAGCCCGGGAACGGCCCCGCCTCGAGCCGATAGCCGCCCCGCGCCTCTTCGTCGGGAACCGCGCGCAGGTTGGTGAGGGCGCGCAGCCGGTCGAGGAGCTCGTCATAGGGCAGGGTGTGGAACGGCTCTCCCTCGGGCCGCGGCCAGAGGCGGACCGTGGAGTCTCGGCCGACGGAGCCGATCCAACGGCCATCGGGGGAGAAAGCGATCTGCCACACCTCGCCTTCATGGCCCAGCAGCCGGTGGGCCTCTTCGCCAGTGACCGGTCCAGCGCGCAGCTCGCCGACGGGATAGGTGGCGGTCACCAGCATCTCCCCCGCCGCATCGATGATGAGCTCGAAGGCCTCACCATGAGAGGGGAGCTCCCAGGTGTCTCCGCTTTCCAGGTCATGGAAGAGGGGATGCTCGTCCCCGTTCGCGAAGCTGGCCAGGAAGCGGCCGTCCGGGCTCAAGCCCGAGGCGACCCAGGGCTTCTCTCCCATTCCTTCTCGCAATGTATCGAACGTCCCATCCTCGATGTTCCAGCTTCGGACGCTGCCGTGGCCACCGCTGACCAGCCGGTTCTCGGGCGTGAAATCGAGGTGCTGGGTGTTTCCCCGATTCCCTTCCCCGCGATCGAGGATCCGCACGCCTCCGGTCTCGAGGTCCCAGACCCTGATCACGCCGTCCGCCCCGTTGAACAGGCCGTCCGCCGCGGCGGCGAAACGGCCGTCGGAGCTGAGCCCGACGTGCCAGGCCTGCTCCTCGAAGCCCTCGAGCGGGCGGGGCTCGCCGTCGCCCAGCGGCACCAGCCAGGTGCCCCCGTTGCCGGAGAGAGCGGTCAGGATGAAGCGGCTCGCAGGGTCGACAGCGATACCCATCACGGCGCTAATCCCCGGGGGAGCTTTGTAAACCACCCGACTGGCAGGTCCTTCGACCTGCGTCAGCGGCCAGACGCGCATCGTGGCGTCGGCCGAGGACGAGGCGACCCAGCTGCCGTCGGGAGCGAAATCGAGACCAAATGTCATCGCCTCGTGGCCACGGAGCACGTGGCTGTAGCGGCGGCCGAGCGGCCAGAGCCGCATGCCTTCGCCCGCGGTCACCACCCATTCGCCGTTCGGGTCGAAGGCCACGGTGTTGACCTGCATCTCGCGCGCACTCAGCACCAGTGGATCCGCAGCGGGTGGTCCCTCCAGGTCCCAGATCTGCGTCGCCCCGGCGATGACCGCGACTGCCAGCCAGCGACCCGTCGGGTCGAAGGCGAGATCCCTGATCGCGCTGCCGCCATCTCCACTCATGGTTCGCAGAGGCGACTGCGGCCGAGAGGCGAGAGACCAGACGCGGACCTCGCCCGATCGATCGCCGGAAGCCATCCATCGGCCGTCCGGTGAGAACGCGACCGTGGCGACCGCCTCTTCGTGCCATCCGAGGAGCCGCTCGGGAGCCTGCAAAGCATCGAGACGGCGGCCAAAGATCGAGCTGCCCTCGTGGCTCACCAACCATTCTCCCGAGCCATGAGAGCGGTCGGTTTTCTCGAACCGGCCCAGAACCGAAGGCTCTCCCTGCGGAAGCGGCCAGGACCTGGCCAGAAAGCCGCCGTCGCTCTCCTCCTCGATCGTCACCAGCTCTGCATCGTCGGTGGTTGTCAGCCAGTCTCTGAGAGGCTCCCACTCGGCCTCGATGGATCGCACCAGCTCGCCCTCCGGTACCGAGAGGATGTGGATCAGCTCGTGCTTGATGCAGGGCGCGGCGAGAAGACGCGACCCCTGGGCGAACACCAGCGGCCCTGCGAACGCGTCCTCGGGCCCACCGAGCGTCCGGGCCTCGCCACCGCTCCGGGGCCACAGTTTGAGGCCCTTTCTGAGGGTAGCCGCGGCAAGCCAATTGCCATCCGGGCTGAACTCGACACCGAGGGCAAAGAACCTCGATGGTACGATCACTGCCGTGGGACTACGCCAGAGGACCTCGAGCGCGAACAGGCGCGTATCGGGGTCGTCGGCGATCTCGAGGCTGGCGAGGGCGTAGGCGAGAGCACCGCCGAGAGAGCTGTCCCGCTCGAGCATCCCCAACACGTACAGCCGCGCAGCCTCCGCCTGGTCCCGGGCCTTCGCGGCTTGCCGCCAGAGCGTCGAGACAACGGCGCCGAAGCCGAAGAGCAAAACGAGGATCGCCGCCGCCGCCTTGCGCTGCCGCCGTGTTCGCTCGAGCGCCTCGCGGGTTCGCTCAGCCTCTTCTCGTGCACGCCGCTCGCTCTCGCGCTCGACTCGCCGCTCCTCGAGCGAGCGCAGGCGCTCGGCGACCTCGTCGGCGTTGCCGGGACGGCGTCGCGGGTTGCCGTCCACGCAGGCGGCGATGTCCTCGCGCAGGATCTCGTCGTCGACCTGGCGCTCCCAGCCCTGGGCCATGGGGCGGTCGAGCTGGCCGACCGCTACCTGATAGAGCATCACGCCGAGGGCGTAGATGTCGGCCTGAATGGTCGACGGCTGGCCGGCCAGCAGCTCGGGGGCCATGTAGATCCGCGTCCCGGCCGTCGAGGCGCTGTCGGTCCCGGTATCGAGCTCGGTCAGTCCGAGAACGGTGATGCCCTTGGATTCCAGCCGCCCGCGGTCGGTGACGAGACCGATGCCGAAGTCGGTCAGCACCGCCTGCGGTCCGCCCTCGGCGTTGCGGGTCATCAGGACGTTGGCCGGCTTGATGTCCTTGTGCAGCACGCCTACCGAATGGGCCGCCGCCATCGCCGTGGCCACCTGGGCGACGATCTCGAGCCGATCGGCCAGCGGCAGCTCGGCGAGCCCTCCCTGGGCATCGGCCCAGTCCACCAGGTTGCCGCCCTCGAGATGGACGAACTCGATGAAGTAGGGCGCTTCCTCCAGGTTCCAGTCCAGGATGCGGGCGATGTCGTCGCGCAGGCCGAGCTCTTCCTTGAGCAGCCGGAAGACCGTGATCTCCCGTTGCAGCGAGCGCAGCCGCCCGGCCTCGTAGCAGAACTTGTAGACCCGCTGGTCGCCGCTTTTCTTGTGCCGGCCCAGCCAGACCTCGCCGAAGCCGCCCTCGCCGAGCTTCTCCTCCAGCAACCACAGGGGGCGGTTGGGAATCTCGAGCCCCGGCGCCGGCCGCCAGCCCAGGATCGTGTCCTCGTCGGCCACCCGCGCGACCTTCTCCGAGCCCTCGGGCGCGGTCAGCGGCGCCACGCCCTCGGCCCCGACCTCGAACACCTCGACCGGCTCCTCGACACCCTGGAACAGATAGCTGCCGTGGGCCAGCCACTGCAGGTGCTCGGCGCCCTCGGCGCTGCCGACGGCGCTACGCCGCGCCAGGTCGAAAGCGGCCTGGGTCATCAGCGTCTGCCGTCCCCCGCTCAGGGACATCAGACGCGCCGCCGTCGGCTTCGCCAGACCCTCGACCTCGAACGGCTTGGCGCCGCGGGCGACGTCCTGTGACGGGTTGCGGCGCAGGACGATCTCCCCCAGGTGGATCCCGACCCGAGCCTTGAGCTCGATGGCTTCGCTCTGCGACAGCTCGGCCAGCGCGTGGTGATAGTCGAGGGCGTAGCGCACTGCCTGCCATGGACGGTCGAACAGCAGCAGGAAGCCGTCGGTCTTGTCGATCTCGCGCCCGCCGTGCGTCTCGAGCAGGTCGCGGGCGAGGCGGTCGTGCCTCTGGAACAGCTCGCCGCTGGCGGCGTCGCCGGAGCGCTCCACCAGGTTGCTGCTCCCCACCAGCTCACTCAGCAGCAGGGTGGCGATGCGGGCGCCTTCGGCGACCCCCGCGCCTCCGACCAGCGCTTCGGCCACCTCACGCGCCGACCCCGGGCGCGCCTTCGGGTCCTTCTCCAGGCACTGCAGCAGGATTCGCTCCACCGCCGGATCGAACCCCTCCACCCACTCGGATGGGGGTTTCGGCGCCTCCTCCCGGTGCATTCTCGTCAACTCGGCCAACGAGGTGGCTGCGAATGCGCGCCGACCCGTGAACAGCTCGTAGAGCAGGAGGCCGAGCGCGTAGAGATCGCTCTGCACCGTGACCTCGGTGCCGGCCAGCTGCTCGGGCGCCATATAGGCCGGCGTGCCGCTGCGAACGGCGGCGCCGGAGATCGTGTCCGAGAGCGCGGCCAGACCGAAGTCGGTGATCTTGGCGCGGCCCTGGCCGTCGATCATCAAGTTGGCCGGCTTCAGGTCACGGTGCAGGATGCCGGCGTCGTGTGCCGCGGCGAGCCCCTCGCACGCCTGGCTGCCGAGCTCCACGGCCTTCTCCCAGGGCAGGCGGCCGATTCGTCTCAGCAGCGACAGCAGGTCCTCACCGTCGATGTACTCCATCGACAGGAAGTGCACGCCGTCGGCCTCGCCCAGGTCGAAGACCCGGCAGGCGTTGGGATGGCTGATCTGCAGTGCGACCTTGACCTCGTCGAACAGGAGCTTCAGCCGGTACTCATCGCTCTCGACCTCGGGCGGCAGGAACTTCAAGGCCACCTTGTGATCGAGCTTGAGGTCGTCCGCAAGGTAGACCTCGCCCATGCCGCCCTGGCCGAGGCGGCTGACGACGCGGTAACGATCGGCCAGCAGCGTTCCCGGCTCGAGCCGACGCTCGAGGTGAGCCGGCGCGTCCGAAGCCGGCGAGTGGGGGCCGGCCTCTCGGGTCACCGCGGTCGCGTCAGGCTCCGCGGCGAGGTCCCGAGTCGCTTCCGACCCGCTGCCTTCACTCTCCTGGCTCGTTGCCCTCTCTCTTTCGGGCGGCCGTGTGAGCTGAGGCCTGAGTCTACCCGATCCGGCGAGACGCTCGCTGCCGGCCCCTAGAGGCCAGGGCTTAGGCTAGGGCGTGGAGGTCTCCCTGCACACCGGGCGGGCCGGCACGCAGGACGGCAGCCCCGCCTCATCTCCGACCCGGCAGGTCCAGCAGCTACCCGACGACTCTCAGCGGCACGCACACTTCGGTGGTGATCCACCGCAGGCACATGTCGGCGCCGCCCTCGGCCTCGTCGAAGGCGATGGTGAACTGCTCCACCTTCTCCTCCAGCTTGCCGGCCGGCGCGCTCACCACCACCACGTCGGTCGGGCCGAGCTCGACCTGCTCGAACTGGCCGGTCTCCGGGTTGCGGCGGGCGGTGCCGTTCAACCCCAGCGCCGAGTTGAAGTGCACGGTCCAGCTCTCCGGCCCTGGGACGGTGAACAGCGAGTAGGTACCGGCGGGCAGCGCTTTACCGCCCACCTGGAGATCGCCGGTGAGAGTGATCTGGGTGGCCTCGTTGGCGCCGGTGCGCCAGACCTGGCCGAACGGCACCAGGGCGCCGGACTCCTCGCTGCCGAAGATGTTGTCGCGGCCGCGCTCGTACGGGCGGCTGTAGGTGACGCTGACGTAGGTGCCGTCGTCGAGCGTGGTGCGGGCCAGCCCCATCGGGCTCGGCCGGCGCGACGGGTGGAGATCCTGGGCGGCGGCGAACGGCGCGGCCAGCATCACGATCGTGGCGGCGCAGGCCGCCGTCAGGGCGAAAAGACGAATGCTCGTGTTCATCGTTGGACTCCTCCTGGGATCGGGTGGCCGGGCGGGCTCGCCGGGCCGGGGAGCCGGAAGCGTAGCAGACCGTTTGCCGGCTGCGCGGCCGGTCGGCCGCCGCGCCTACTCGAACACCAGCACGTACTGGTAGGGCAGGAAGTCGTGCCTCGCCGCCAGCCGGTAGCCGGCGGCGGTCAGCTCGGCGGTGACCTCCTCGGCGCTCAGCTTGTGGTCCGGCCCCGGCCCCACCGGCAGCTCGCCGGGCAGGAAGTCGACGATCGCCACCCGGCCGCCGTCGGTCAGGTCGGCGCGCAGCCGGCGGGCGTACTCCACCCGGTCCTGGATGTGGTGCCAGGTGTTCGAGATCAGCACCAGGTCGACGGTGCCGTCGGGCAGGCGCGGGTCGTCGGCCGACGCCAGCACCGGCACCAGGTTGGCGAGCCCCTCGCGCTCGGCGCGGCGTCGCAGGAACACCCCCATCTCGGGCTCGAGGTCGCTGGCGAGCACCGTGCCCGCCGGTCCCACCGCGGCTGCCAGTCGTACCGCGAAGTAGCCGGTGCCGGAGCCGATGTCGGCCACCGTCATGCCGGGCTCGACCGCGAGCGCCGCCACCACCCGGTCGGGCAGCTGCCAGCGGTCGCGCTCGGGCGACTCGAACCGGTCGGCCCACTCCTCGGCGTCGGCGAACGAGTGGTCGGCCGGTCCGGCGTGGCGGAGCCGGGGCTGCGACCCCTCGTCCTGCCCATGATGGGCGGCGGGGTCGTGCTGCTGCTGCTGGGCCGCCGCCCGGTCGGCCGCCGGCGGCAGCGCCAGCAGGCAGGCGGCGAGCAGGGTGGTGAGCAGTCGGCTGTCGAAGACCATGGAGCGCTCCTCGGGTTGGAGCTTCGACGATATCCGATGCGCGCGGCCGGCCCGCGCCGCGCTAGCCCAGCCGCTTCTTGAACAGCCGGGTGGCTAGCGCAAGGGTGGCGAGCAGGAACAGCAGCAGCGCCACCGCCTCGCCGGGCATCTCGACCAGGCCGGTGCCGCGCAGCAGGATGCCGCGCACCAGGCGGGCGTAGTGGGTCAGCGGCAGCAGCTCGCCGAGCCACTGCGCCGGCCGCGGCATCGCGTCGAACGGAAACATGAAGCCCGACAGCAGCACCGACGGCAGGAAGAAGAAGAACGACAGCTGGGTGGCCTGGAGCTGGTTGGTGGTGACCGACGAGATCACCAGGCCGAGGGTCAGGTTGGCGCCGATGAACAGCAGCGAGGCGACGGCCAGGTCGACCAGCGAGCCGGTCATCGGCACGCGGAACAGCAGCAGGCCGGTGAGCAGCACGATGACGATCTGCACGGCGCCGATGCCGACGTAGGGCGAGATCTTCCCCAGCATCAGCTCGAACCGGCGCACCGGCGTGCCGATCAGGAACTCGAAGGTGCCCCGCTCGCGCTCGCGCACGATCGACAGCGCGGTCATCAGGATCATGGTGGTGGTCAGGATCACCCCCAGCAGCGCCGGCACCACGTAGACCGGCGTGCGCAGCTCGGGGTTGTAGTAGGTGAGCACGGTGAAGCGCCACTGCAGCTGGTGGATCAGCTCGGGCTCGGTGAAGAAGCTGCCGCGTTCGCTGGGTGAGCGCATGGCGCCCGCCGCGCCCAGGCTGAACGGCTGCTGGCGGCTGTTGAGATGCGCCTCGAAGCCGTTGATCGAAGCCTGTACGGCGCGCGCCAGGGTGGGATCGGTGGCGTCGACCAGGATCGACACCTCGGCGCCGCGGCCGCGGAAGTAGTTGCGGGTGAACTCCGCCGGGATCATCACCACGGCCTGGACGTCGCCGGCGGCGAGCAGGGTACGCCCCTCGTACTCGCTGCCGGCGCGGCGCACCACGTCGAAGGTCTGGGTGGCCTCGAGCTGGCCGACCAGGCGCCGCGAGGTCTCGGTCTGCGCCTGGTCGATGACGGCGGTCGGGACGCGGCGGATGTCCTGGTTGATGGCGTAGCCGAACAGCAGCAGCTGGACGATCGGCACCCCGACCACGAAGCCGAGCGTCAGCTGGTCGCGCATCAGCTGCCTGAGCTCTTTGCGCGCCACCGACCAGACGCGCCGCACCGACTGCCGGGCGGCCGCCCCGCTCACGACGCCACCCCGGCGCCCAGCTTCTCTCCCAGCCCCAGGGCGACGAACACGTCCTCCAGGTTGGGCTCGGCGGCCGCGGCGCGGGCGTCGGGCAGGCCGCCGTCGCGCAGGTGGCGCTCGATGGTGGGCGCGGTCCGGCGCGCGTCGGGCTCGTCGGCGGCCAGCAGCAGGTGCACCCGGCTGCCGAGCTGGGTGACGCTGGCCGAGCCCGGCCAGGCGCGCAGGATGGCGATGGCGCTCTCCACCGGCTGCGCCGTCACCTCGACCACCCGGCCTTCGAGCGCGTCGGTCAGCGCCGTCGGCGAGTCGAGCGCCACCCGGCGGCCGCGGATCAGCATGCACAGGCGGTGACAGCGGACCGCCTCGTCCATGTAGTGGGTCGAGACCAGGATCGTCGCGCCGCCGCCGGCGATCTCGAACAGCTTCTCCCAGAACGCCCGCCGCCGGTCGGGGTCGACGCCGGCCGTCGGCTCGTCCAGCAGCAGCAGGTCCGGCCGGTGGATGGTGGCCACGGCCAGCGCCAGGCGCTGTTTCCAGCCGCCCGACAGGTGGGCCGGGAACTGGTCGCGCCGCTCGACCATCTCGTGCTCCTCGAGCACCTCCTGGATGCGCCGGCGGCGCTCGGCCGCGGCCATCCCGAAGATCTCGCCGGCGAAGTCGAGGTTCTCCTCGACCGTCAGATCCTCGTAGAGCGAGAATCGCTGCGTCATGTAGCCGATGCGGGCGCGCAGCTCCTCGGCTCGCTCCGGCAGGCTGCGACCGAGGACCTCGATCCTCCCGGCCGACTGCGGCAGCAGACCGACCAGCATGCGGATCAGGGTCGACTTGCCGGCCCCGTTGGGGCCGAGGAAGCCGAACACCTCGCCGCGCCGGACCTCGAGGTCGACGGCGTCGACCGCCGTCAGCTTGCCGAAGCGGCGGCTGACGCCGCGCGCCGCGATCACCGTCTCGCCCGTCAACCGCCCTCTCCCGGCGGACGGCTGAGCGTCAGCCGAACGCGGGCCGGCAGCCCGGGTCTGAGCTCGGCCGGCGCGTCGTCGAGCGCGATTCGCGCCCGGTAGACGAGGTGGGCGCTCTCGCGCTCGGTGAGCGCGTAGTGCGGCGTGAACTCCGGCTCGCGGGCGACGTCCAGCAGCCGGCCGGTGAGCGGCGTGTCGAAGCCCTCGGGGATCACCTCCGCTTCCGCCCGGCCGCCCAGCATGCCGACCGCCCGCGACGGCAGCCAGATCCGCACCCACGGCTGGTCGTCGGTCTGGATCACCGCCACCACGCCGCCGGCCGGCACCCGCTCGCCGATCTCGAACGGCAGCTGGTCGATGACGCCGCCGGCCAGCGGCCTCAGCGTCAGGTCGTCGAGCCGCCGCTCCGCCTGGGCGATGCGCGCCTTGCGCTCGGCGACCACCGCCAGCAGCTCGTCACGCCGGCTGCGGGCGCGGTCCAGCTCCTGGGTGCTGCCGACCCGCGACCTGGCCAGCCGCTCGGCCCGCTTGAAGTCCTCCATCGCCTGCAGCACGTTGGCCTCGGCGGCGGCCAGCGCCGCCTGCGCGGCCACCAGCTCGGCCTCGGCGACCTCGGTGTCCAGCCGCACGACGACGTCGCCGGCCGCAACCCGAGAGCCCAGGCCGGCCGGTATCTCGACCACAACCTCGGAGACCGGCGCCGCCAGCTCCAGAGTGGTGCGCTCGACGGTGCCGACCAGCTCGAAGAGCTGGCTGTCGCCACCGCAGGCGCCGACGATCGCGACCGCCAGCAGCGTCGCCGGCAGCAGCCGAACCGGATTGACCTTCACGACTCCCTCCTTCCCGGCGCCCGGGCGCCCCGATGACCGACGTCGCCGCATACCTTAACCTCGCTCGGGCGGCTCGGCACACGGAAAGACCGCCTCCCGGGGTGGGCCGCCGCGTCCGCCTGTTGGGGTGTTTCGGGCGTGCCACCCGCCGGGCAAGCTTGCCGCAGGCAGAGCGTTTCTCGCGCGCACGTTCCGGGTCTGCGCGACCGGTCCCTGCCGGTGTCGGCGCCGCGCGGGTCGCATCCACCTGCACGGGGAGGTCGTCATGCGAGTCGGATCGTCAGTCGTCGTCGTTGCCGTGGTGTTGCTGGCCGCGGTTCCGCTCACCGCCGAGAAGGCCGCTACCGGCAGGATCGAGGGCTCGGTGGTGCGAGACGACGGCTCCGGCGTGGGCGGCGTCAGGGTGTTCCTGCCCGGCCGCGTCGAGGTTGCCCTGACCGGCGGTGACGGGCGGTTCGCCGTCGCCAGGGCGGCGGCCGGGCCGCAGACGCTGACCTTCCTGCTCGGCCGCCACCCCGAGCGCACCGGCTCGGTCGAGGTGGTCGGCGGGGAGACGGTGACGCTCGAAGTGGTGGTCGACTGGCCGGCGTCGTACTTCGACAGCCTCACCGTCACTGCCATGTCGCGGCGGCCCGAGCGCATCGTCGAGGCGCCGGCGGCCACCAGCCTGCTGCTGGCGGAGGAGATCGCGCGCGAGTCCGCCAGCGGCCAGCTTCCCAAGCTGCTCGAGTTCACCACCGGCGCCGAGCTGACCCAGGGCGGGCTGTACGAGTTCAACCTCAACGTGCGCGGGTTGAACGATCCGTTCAACCGCCGGGTGCTCACCCTGGTGGACGGCCGCGACGTCTCGATGCCGTCGCTCGGCACCCAGGAGTGGGCGGCGCTCGGCTTCCCGCTGTTCGATCTCGAGCGCGCCGAGCTGGTGCGCGGACCGGGCTCGGCGCTGTACGGCACCGACGCCTTCAACGGCGTTCTCGACCTGACCACCAAGGCGCCGAAGTCGAGCCAGGGTGGCCAGCTCCGGCTGACCGCCGGCGAGCTGGAAACGCTCAAGCTGGACCTGCGCTGGGCGGCGGCTGGTACGCCAAGCTACTGGGCGGCTACACCGAGAGCGAAGACTTCTACGTCGCGCGCACCGCCGGCGTCGAGTACTCGACCCCGTGCGACGTCCCCTTCCAGACCGGCTGCCTGCCCACCGAGGTGGTGCCGCCGCCGCTGTCGGAGGACCGGATCGGCTACGCCAGCCTGCGGCTCGACCGCGACCTCGGCGACGGCGCCAGCCTGGTGTTGGAGGGGGGCACGGCCTCGTTCGAGGGGCCGGTGGCGGTGGCCGAGTTCGGCCGCCTGCAGGTCACCGACGTCGAGCGGCCGTGGGCGCGGTTCAACCTGAGCAGCCCGAGCTGGAACGTGCTGGGCGCGTACACGGCGCGCGACGGCGAGCAGATGTTCCTCAACCTGGCCTATCCGACCTTCACCGAGTCGAGCCGGCTGAGCCTGGAGGTCCAGGGCCGGACCGGGTTCGCCGACGGCAGGGGGTTCGTGGTCGGCGGCGGCTCGGTGATGGAGGAGAGCGTGGACTCGGCCGATCCGGCGGGCGTCCAGACGATCACCTACAAGAAGCACCGCGAGGAGTTTCGGGCGCTGTTCGGGCAGGTCGAGTACGGCTTCACCGACCGTCTCAAGGGCGTTCTGGCGCTGCGTTGGGACGATAACTCGCTGCACGATTCACAGCTCTCGCCCCGGGGGTCGCTGGTCTGGGCGGTGCGGCCCGAGCACAGCCTGCGCCTGACCTACGGCGAGGCGTTCCTGACGCCCAGCTACGCCCAGCTGGTGCTGTACATGGCGACGCTGCCGCCGGTCGATCTGTCGCAGCTGGAGCCGCTCTGCGCCCTCGGTGGCACCAGCTGCGGCTTCGGCGATCCGGTGGCGATCCGGGCGGTGGGCAACCGGCAGCTCGAGCCGGAAGAGATCCGTACCGTGGAGGTCGGCTACTCGGGCATTCTCGACTCCCGGACCTACCTCACCGTCGACTACTACGACAGCCGGGTCGAGAACTTCATCAGCGACTTCATCTCCTTCTTCGACCCGGCCCGCGGCCGGCTGGCGAGCCCGTTCACGCCCTACCGCCCGCCCGCCGACCTGCCGCCGCCGCTGGCCGCGGCGCTGTTGGGAGCGCTCGAAGCCAACCTGCCGCCGCCGTTCTTCTACCTGCTGTCGAACGGCGTCTTCGGCGAGCCGGTCTTCACGGCGCTGTCGCTGGTCAACTTCGGACGGGTCGACACCGAGGGGCTGGAGGTCTCGCTCAGCCGCCGGCTGGGGGATCGCTGGCACCTCGAGCTGGGCTGGGCCTGGTTCGACTTCGACATCCGCGACCGGCTGCCGGACGACCCGGCGCTCCCCAACAGCTCGGACAACCGGTTCAACGCCAGCCTGACCTACGTCGGAGACCGCTTCGACGCGGCGCTGCGCGCCCGCCACGTCGCCGGCTTCGAGTGGAGCTCCGGGCTGTACAAGGGGCCGGTGCCGTCGTACCAGGTGGTCGATCTGACCGCCAGCCGGGCGCTAGGCCGCTTCCGCGTCGGCATCGACGTCAGCAACCTCCTCGACGAGGGACAGTACGAGTTCTTCGGCGGCGACCGGATCGGGAGGCGGGCGCTGGTGCATTTGGGCTACACATGGTGAGGCCGTTCGGATAGCCTGCCCGGCGGTTCGTGGCCGAGGATCGAGGAGAGGGTCAGCCCAGGGTGCGCCGGAGGCTGGGAGGCTTCGAGAGCGCCGAGGCGTGGACCGGTGCCAGCTTCCCCTACAACGCGGTGGCCGTGCTGCGGCTCGCTGGACGGCCGGCGCCCGACCGCCTGGAGACGGCGCTGGCCGCCGTCCAGCGTCGCCATCCGCTGCTCAGGGCGCGGCTCGAGCGCCGAGGCTCGCGATGGTGGTTCGCGCTCGACGGCGCGTCGCCGATCCCGCTGCGCCGGGTCGAGCGCGCCGGCGACGACGCCTGGCAGGCCGTCGTGGAGGAGGAGCTCAACACCGCCATCGCCGCCGAACGGGCGCCGCTCGTGCGCTGCGTCCTGGTGTCGTCCTCGGACACCGCTGCCAGCGAGCTCGTGCTGAGCTTCCACCACGCGATCGTCGACGCCACCTCGGGGGCCACGGTGTGCCGGCATCTGCTCGAGCAGTTCGCAGACGGCGCGGCTGGCCCGGCAGCTGGCGGCGAGCTGCCGCCGCGGCCCGAGGACCGCTTCCCGCCGCGCTTCCGGGGGGTGGCGCTGGTCCCCAGGCTGGCCGGCTTCATGGCGCGCCGGGTAGCGGAGGAGCTCGGCTACCTGTGGCGCTCGCGCGGCGTTCGCAGCCCGCCACCCGCGGCGTCGGCCCGCTGCCGCCTGCTGCCGGTGGCGCTCGGGGAAGAGCCCACCGCCGCCCTGCTCCGCCGCTGCCGGCGCGCCAGGGTGCCGCTCAACAGCGCACTCAACGCCGCCCTCCTGCTCGGGCTCCAGCGCCACCGTTACGCCGGCCGACCGGTGCCGCTGCGCTACTTCGCCTTCGCCGACCTGCGGCCGTACCTCGAGCCGCCGGTGGGCACCGAGACGGTGGCCAGCTGTCTGACGACCCTGCGCTACACGCTGCAGCTGGGCGCCGGGGAGCGGTTCTGGGAGCTGGCCTCGAGGATCGACCGGCAGATCTACCGGTCGTTCCGGCGCGGCGAGAAGTTCCTGTTCTGCCTGACCAGCGCGGGCATGCTGCGCATGCTCATCCGCTACGGCCGCGCCCGCTTCGGCTCCGCTGCCGTCAGCTACACCGGACCGCTCGACCTTCCCCTGGAGGCCGGCGGTCTGGGCGTGCGGGGCGTCCACGCCGCCGTCTCCAACATGCCGATCGGCGCCGAGTTCACCGCCCAGGCGCGGCTGTTCCGCGGCCGGCTGTGGTGGGACTTCGTCTACCTGGACAACGACATGGACGAGGGTGCGGCGCGCGCCCTGGCCGCCGACGTCCTCGACCGCCTGGAGGAGGCCGCCGATGAACGGGAGTGAGCGCGAGATCACGGAGCTCGTGGCCCTGCAGCTGGGAGTCGCCAGCGTCGACCCCGACGACCGTCTGCTCGAGGAGCTGGGTGCCGAGTCGGCGGACGTCTTCAACCTGGTGGTGACGCTCGAGGACCGCTACGGCATCGAGATCGGCGAGGAGGAGATCGCGCGGCTGAGCACGGTGGCCGACGTCCACCGCCTGGTGGCGCGGCGGCTCGGCGAGCGGTCCACGCGCGGATAGAAGACGTCCCGAAAGGAGGATGCTCTGATGCTCTTCACACTGTCCTTCTGTCTCGGCTTCTGCATCGCGATCCTGTACATCGATCTGGTCTTCGACGTCACGGCGGTGCCCTACCGCAGGAGCGACGCCGCGCTGCCGGCGAAGGTGCTGACCCCGATCGCCACCTACTACCGGTACGTCACGCGCAACCCCTGGCTGCTGATCTTCGTCATGTCGGTGGCGGTGGCCTGCATCGTGGCGCAGTTGCGGCTGCGCCTGGTGCCCGCCTGGGTCGGGTACACGTCGCTGGCCGCCTTCGCGGTGATCGCGCTGCTGGCGGTGGCCCGGGTCATCCCGCGCGCCCAGCGGCTCGCCTCCGGCGAGGAGAGCGTCGAGGGCCAGACCCGGCTGGCCCACGGCCTGCTCTCCTACCACCTTTTGTTCCTGGTCCTGGTGCTCGCGCTGGCGCTGCTGCAGTCCGCCTACCGGGCCGGCGGCTGAGGGGACGGGGAAGGGCGGCGACCAGTCGGCGACCGATGGCTCCCTACACGACGCTGCCCGAGATGCTCGCCTGGCGCGCCCGCCAGACGCCCGACGCCATCGCCTTCACCTTCGACGGCGTGCGGCAGACCTTTGCCGAGCTGGGGCGCGCGATCGACCGTTTCGCCGCGGTCGTCGCCGGCCACGGCATCGGGCGAGGCGAGCGCGTGCTGGTGGCACTGCCCAACGGCGCCGAGTTCTTCGCCGTCTTCTACGGCATCCAGCGCGCCGGCGCCACGGCGGTGCCGGTCTTCCCCGGCTCGGGGAGCGAGCGGGTCGCCGATCTCACCGCCGCTTCAGGCGCCCGGGCGGTGGTGATCGACGACGGCCTCGATGCGGCGGACACCGCTCGCCTGGACGCCGCGGCCGCTGGCGCCGGCGCGCTGCTGCTGACGCCCTCGGCCGCCGCCGGCGTCGCGCCGGCCGGCGGGCTGCCGGCACCGGGGCCGCACGATCTCGCCTACATCCAGTACACCTCGGGCAGCACCGGCGACCCGAAAGGCGTCGCGCTGTCGCACGCCAACGTGCTGGTCAACATCCGTCAGCTCGTCGCCGGCATGGAGATCACAGCCGGCGACGTCTTCGTCAGCTGGCTGCCGGTGTTTCACGACATGGGCCTGGTGCTGATGACCATGGTGCCGTTCGCGCTGGCAGCCGAGCTGGTGCTGCTGCCCACCTCGCTGCGCCGGATCGGCCGCTGGCTCGAGGCCATCGAGCGCCACCGGGGCACTTTCACCGCGGCGCCGGACTTCGCCTGGCGCCTGTGCGTGCGGGCCGGCAGCCGCCACGACCTGTCGAGCCTGCGGGTGGCGCTCAACGCTGCCGAGCCCGTGCGGGCCGAGACCCTGGCGGCGTTCGCCGGCGTCTTCGGCCTGAGCGACGTGATGGTGCCTGGCTACGGCCTGGCGGAGGCCACCGTGGGGGTGAGCATGTGGCCGCCGGGCACCGCGGTGGCGGTCGACGAGCGCGGCTTCCCGTCGGTCGGTCCCCCGTTCCCGCGCGTCGAGCTGCGCATCGAGGGCGACGCCGGGCCGGCCGCCGCCGGCGCGGTGGGCGAGATCCTCGTCCGCAGCCCCGCCAACACGCGCGGGTATCTCGACGACCCGCGAGCCACGGCGCGGCTGCTGCGGCAGGACGGCTTCCTCCACACCGGCGACCTCGGCTATCTCGACGCCGCGGGCAGGCTGACGGTGGTCGGCCGCAAGAAGAACATCATCATCCACGCCGGCCGCAACCTGGCACCGAGCGAGATCGAGCAGGCGGCCGACTCTCCCCGCGCGGTGCGCCTGGCGGCGGCGGTGGGCGTCGATCGCGGCGGCCCGGCGGGCGAGCAGGTGTACCTGTTCGCCGAGGTACGTGGGCGCGGAGCCGTGTCCGGCGGCGGGCGGCGAGAGCTCGCCACCGAGATCGTGCAGCGGGTGCACGCTCGCCTGGGGGTGCGCCCGGCGCGCGTCTACCTGCTCCGGCCGCGCACCATCCCGCTCACCGCCAACGGCAAGGTGCGCCACGCCGAGCTGAGGCGGCAGTACCTCGACGGCGGCCTGCGGGCGCGGGGTGCGATCCTCTTTCCCGACTACTGAGCTCGCGCGCTGGAGGTGGTGGGAGGACGGGGCCGGCGAGGTCGGTGACGGGCCGGTCGGAGCCCGGTCATCCGGTGGAGCCGGGCTGTCGGTGATGGGCTGAGGGAGTGGCCCGCGCGGCTCTCGCCGGCGGAGCGTTTCGGGTCGGGCAGCAGCAAGGTCCCTTCGACGCCACCGACTCCCGAGGCCCCGTCCTCTACCCGTACAGTCAAGCGAGCGGCCGGAGCGTTACACCCGGGTGCTCAGCAAGGAGGGCTCAGAGCGGTACCCGCAGGTAGAGCCGCAGGCCCGCCTGCTCCTCGTCGAACCTGCCGGCCGCGCCCGCCAGCGTGGCGGATGCCCAGCGGCCTTCGAGACCGAGCCGGGCGGCGGCGCCGGCGGCCCGCCCCAGCCGCGCCTCGACGCCCAGCCGTGCGGCGTGACGGTCGTAGTCGGAGTCGCGGTCGTCGTCGATCCGGCTCGACTCGAGACGCAGGTGCCAGGAGCCGCGCGTGCCGTCGCCGGCCAGCTCCATGAAGGCGGTGGCGGCGACGGCGTCGACCGTGTTGTAGGGGCCGGTGTCGAAGTCGAACTGGTCGGCGAAGCCCTCGACGCCGAGCGACAGAAGCTGCCAGCGCGGCGGCGACCAGGCCACCGCCAACCGACCGGTGAGTCGGGCGTTCTCCTCCGGCGGTCCGGCCAGCTTGCGGCCGCCCTGCTCGACGGTGCGCGCGGTGGCGCCGTAGCGGCCGGCCTCGGCGTCGAGCTCCACTCGCCAGCCGGCGGCCAGCCGCGAGCGGGCCTCCAGGCGCAGGGCGTCGTAGTCGACGAACCGGAGCGCGCCGCCGGCGCTCAGGAAGCGCTCGGGAAACGGCGTGTGCAGCAGCACCACCGCGCCCGACTGGCGGCCGCGCTGCCAGCGCACCGCCAGGCTGGCCGAGGCCGGCGAGTCGCTCTCGGCCTCGCCGCTGAAGCGCGACGTCCCCAGCGCCGCCTCGAGGCGCGCGCTGCCGCCGAGCGCGGCGGCCAGCCGCAGGGCGACCCGGTCGTGATCGAAGATCCGGAACTGGGTGTCGGAGGCGAAGCTGCGGTAGATGAACGGGCGCCGCTCGACGCTCAGGCGGCCGTCCAGCCGGCCGCGGTTCCAGGCCAGCGCCAGACTGCCGTGGGCGCGGCTGTCCTCGGCGATGGCGCCGGCCGAGCTCGGCTCGTATCGGGTGCCGGCGACGCGCCACGACAGCCGCAGGCCATCGGCCAGCCGGTGGTCCAGCCCGGCGCTGGCCTCGCTGACGTCGAGGTCGTAGATGAAGCTGCCGGAGTCGAGCTGGCTGACCGCCTCGCGGCGTTGGGAGACGGTGGCAGAGAAACCGCTGCCGTTGCCGATGCGCCGGCGCAGCCGCGCCGTCAGCCCCTCGTTCAGGTACTCGATACGGGTCGGCCGGATCGTCACGCCGCCGACCTCCAGCCCCGCGTCGTCGAGGCCCTCGACCACCCGCGCCGCGTCGCTCTCGCCGAGGACCTCCCAGGAGCTGTGCTCGGCGACGCGCTCGAAGCCGATGCGGGCGTCGCCGTTGCCGGGCTCGGCGGCGAGCACCGCCCGGTAATCGCTGCCGGCGTCGCGCAGCCGGCCGCTGGCGGCGAGGATGGCGGCGCGCAGCGTGCGCGCCTCGGTGTTGGCCGGCGCCAGCGCCAGGGCGCTGTCGACCAGCGCCAGGGCGGCGTCGCGCTGCCCGCCGTAGAACAGCACCCGCGCCTTGCCGACCAGCGCCGCGGTGTTGTCCGGCTCGCTCGCCAGGATCTCCTCCCAGGCCGCCAGCGCCTCGGCGCGGCGGCCGGTGCGGGTGGCCAGCACTCCAACCCAGTAGCGGCTTCCCAGGTCCTCGGGCGCCAGCCGCGCGGCGTCGCGGAAGGCGGCGAGCGCCGCCAGGTCGTCGCCCCGCCGCCGCTCCGCCTCCCCCAGGCCGCGCAGGCTGGCGGTGCTGGCCGGATCGAGCACCAGGGCGCGCCGGAACTTGCGGCCGGCGCGGGCCGGATGGCCGGCGGCCAGCTCCAGCTCGCCCTCCTGGTGCCACAGCTCGGCGCCCGCCAGCCCGGCGCGCAGCTGGCGGCGGGCCTCCTTCTGGCGGCCCTGCTGGGCGAGAGAGAGCGCCAGCAGCCGGCCGGCTTCCGGCTCGCCCGGGTGGGCGGCCAGCGCCCGCCGCAGCTCGGTCTCGGCGGCAGCCGGCTGCTCGAGGTCGAGGTAGACGCGGGCGCGGCCGGTGAGCGCGCCGAGGTGGTCGAGATCGAGCGTCAGGGTGCGCGCGTAGGCCTCGAGCGCGGCCTCGTGCCGGCCGCGCCAGCGGTCGATCGTGCCGACCCAGAACCAGCTCTCCGCGGACTGCGCAACGCGCTCGGCGAGCGCCAGGTAGTCGGCGCGCGCTGCCTCCAGCCGGTCGCTGCGGCGCAGCAGCTCGGCGCGCAGGGCGAGGGTGTCGGCGTCGCCGGGGTCGGCGGCCAGCAGCCGGTCGGCCAGCGTCACGGCCTCGTCGACCCGGTCTGCCGCCGCCAGGGCGGCGACCTGCGCGGCGCCGGTCTCCGCGGCGGCCGCGGCCGCGGCCGCCAGCGCCAGCATGGCCGCGACCACGGCGCTCCACAGGCGGGCGGGCGGACGGTCTTTCGGTCGGCTCATGATGGGCCTCCTCTCTCGGGTTCGGCGTTGCCGGCGGCGCGCGCCGGCGCCAGTCGGAAGTCGCGCAAACGGAAGCTGCCGGTCGACGGCCGGCCGGCGCCGCCGTCGTCGAGCACCAGATGGATGGCGGCCAGCCGCGACGGGTCGAAGCCCGGGCTGGCCGCCTCGGGCGCGCCGAGCGGCAGGCCGATCGCGGCCGGCTCGGCGGAAGGTGGCCGCGGAGGGATGCGGAAGCGCGCGCTACGACGCTGGTCGCTCTGCTTGAGGTAGACGAAGAGCAGCGGCGAGCCGCCGGGCGTGTCGAGGGTGAACTCGAGCCGGCCGTCGGCCGGCCACGACCCCTCCTCGAGCTCCAGGCGCAGATCGAGGTAGTCCGGCTCGGCGGTCAGGAACCGGTAGTCGAGCCGCAGCCCGCCGGTGGGGTCGGCGGCGATCTCCACCTGCGCTCCGGTGGCGTAGTCGAGCCGCCAGTCCCCGGCGCGGGCGAGCGCGGGACGCGGCCCGAACCGTGGGGCCGGCGGCGGCACGCCGCCGCGCGGCGCCAGCACGCGGGCGGCCGGGCCGAAGCCGGCCACCTCGGCGAAACCGTCCGGGTCGTGCTGGATCCAGCGCTCGCGCACCGACGGCGGCGCCTCGTCCAGCCACCACTCGTGCCAGCTCACCACCCAGTCGACCCGCTCGTCGGCGAGGAACCGCCGCCAGTCCCGGTAGGTGGCGGCGCGCGGCACGCCGGGCAGGTCGCGATCGGATGGCGAGGCGGCGTAGACGACGCGGTTCCGGCCGTGCCAGCCGAACAGCGGTGCCACGAAGGTGGCGCGATCGAAGCTGACCGTGGTGGTGGCGCCGCCGCTCTCGTCGAGCCAGGTGAAGGCGTCGCCGGCGGCGCCGTAGATCCGGCGGTAGTGGTCGCGTGGGTCGCCGTCGCCGGTGCGCCACGCCGCCACCGCCGCCGCCAGCTCCGGTGCCGCCGCCAGCGGACCGGCGGCGGCGGCGAACAGCAGGGCGACGGCCAGCGCCGCGCGCAGCAGCCCGCGGGCGGCACGGCTGGCGCGGCGGCCGGCCACGGCGGCCTCCTCGACCGCTGCCAGAGCCAGCAGCGCCAGCCCGCAGGCCGGCAGCGCGTAGCGCGGGTGCTCCCACGGGCTGATCGCCAGCCAGGCGATGGCGACGGCGGGCGCGGCCAGCAGCGCCCGCACCAGCAGCCGCTGGCGCCGGCGCCAGGCGAGCAGTACGGCGAACGGCAGCGCCAGGTAGGCGGCGGCGAACTGGGGTCCGAAGCCGTTGTCCGGCGTGTAGGCGACACGGCCGAGGAAGCTCTCGCGCAGCGGGTAGCCGAGCCAGCCGGCGAGGTCGGGGGTGAACCGCTCGCGGTGCGAGCCGCCGCCGATCTCGACCGGCCCGTCGGCCAGCGTAACGCCGCCCAGCCTCACCGCCACCGGGTAGAGCGGGTTGCCGGTGCGCGCCAGCGCCGGCAGCAGCCAGAAGCCGCAACCCACCGTCGCGAGCGCCAGGCACAGAGTGCCGCGCGCCAGCAGGCGGCCCGGCCGCAGCCCACCCGGCCGGGGGCGCCGCAGCGCCAGCAGAACCAGCACCGGCGCTCCGAGGTAGAGGAACGAGAGCTTGGTGCCGAGGGCCAGCCCGGCGGCGAGGGCGGCGAAGCCCCAGTCGGCGGTGCGATCGCGGCGCAGCGCCGCCAGCACGAAGGCGACGGCGGCGACCAGGAAGGCGGCGAACGCCAGGTCGACGTAGCCGGCCGCCGGCTGGACGAGCGCCAGCGGCGTCAGCACGACCGCCGGCACCAGCCAGGGCAGCGCGGCGCGCAGGCCGAGGGTCTCGGCGGCGAAGCGCACCGCCACGCCGGCGGTGAGCGCCAGCGGCAGCTGCGCGATACCGGTCACCCGCCACGCCTCGTCGCCGCCGCCGGCGAGCAGGTAGGCGGCGAGCGAGTGCAGCTCGCCGACCTTGGGGAAGTGGAACTGCTGCAGCGGGTGGGGGAACGGCTCCAGCCGGCCGCTGGCGGCGAAGTGGAAGACGTCGGTGAGGTGGTAGACGAGCGTGTCCCAGCCCCACGGCGGCACCAGCGCCGCGGCGGCGGTGACCGCCGCCCATGCGGTCGCGGCCAGCGCCCCGAGCAGCAGGCCGAGACGGGTAGGGGGGGCCAGATCCAGCCGCGCCGCGGCGCGTGCCAGCGGACCGCCGCCTGCCAGCCGCCCGGTGCCGGCGGCCGGTGAGGGCGGCTCACCGGCGCGCCGCCGGCGCAGCCCGTCGCCCACCGCCAGCGCGGCCGCCACCGCCGCCAGCGACACCGCCAGCGGCTCGGGCCGCAGCCGCCCGGCGGCGGCGAGGGCGACCTGGACGGCGACCAGCGTCGCCGAGACCGCCACCAGCGTAGCCAGCAGGCGGGGCGTCGGCCGGCGATCGTACAGGCGGCACCACCGCCACAGCGAGGCCGCCAGGGCGCCGACCAGCGCGGCCGGCACCAGCAGCAGCGCGGCGAACGAGGCCAGCACCCGCCACTCCGGATCGCCGGCGCCGGCGAACGCCGCCAGCAGGTCGCGGCCCGGCGCCAGCACCAGCTGGCGGTGGTTCCAGCAGTAGACGGACACCGCACCCGCCGCCGCCAGCGACGGCAGCCAGACCAGCGCCCGACTCGCCGCGCTCGTCTGCCGCACAGCCCGCCGGTGGGCGGCGGTCGGCGGCAGCGGCACCGGTGCGGCCACGCTCACGCCGCCTCCTTGCCGGTCAGTCGCAGCCGGTGCGGCCGGCCGCCCCAGCTCCGGCCGCGCACGAACACGGTCACGAAGCCGGCGGCGCGGACCGCCGCCAGCGCCTGGCGGTAGCCGCAGAACTCGAGCAGCGAGCCGGCGAGCATCAGCAGCAGGTCACGGCCGCGGCCGTAGCGCTTGAACAGCAGCTCGTCGAGGTTGAGCGCCGCCACCGACAGCAGCAGCCCGTAACCCACCGCCAGGGCGAAGAACAGCAGCGCGAACATCGGGTCGAGCCGGCCGCTCACCGCCAGCGCGACGAGCGCCAGGTAGCCGGCGGTCTCGACCAGCGGACCGAGCGCCTCGAACAGCGCGTAGTAGGGCATCGCCACCAGCCCGACCGCACCGTAGCGGGGGTTGAGGAACATCCGGCGGTGCTTCCACAGACACTGCAGCAGGCCGCGCTGCCAGCGGTCGCGCTGGCGCACCAGCGAGCCCCAGTCGGCCGGCACCTGGGTCCAGCAGACCGGATCGGGGAGGAAGACCACGCGGGCGCCGGTGCGCCGCTCGCGCGCCCGGCGGTGGAGCCGCGCCACCAGCTCCATGTCCTCGCAGACGGTGTCGAGGCTGAAGCCGCCGGCCGCCACCGCCGCCTCCTTGCGGAACAGCCCGAAGGCGCCGGCGATGATCAGCAGGGCGTTCATGCGCGCCAGCGACGAGCGGCCGGTGAGGAAGCCGCGTACGTACTCCTGGGCCTGGCACAGCAGCAGCGGCCGGCGTGGCGCGGCGGCGCGCAGCACCCGGCCGCCGCGCGACTGGGCGCCGTTGAGCACGCGGATGATGCCGCCCGCCGCCACCACCCGCTCGTCCTCGGCGAAGGCGCGCGCGATGCGCAGCAGGGCGTCCGGCTCGAGCAGCGAGTCGGCGTCGATGGTGCAGAACAGCGGGTAGCGGGCGGCGTCGATGCCGGCGTTGAGAGCGTCGCTCTTGCCGCCGCGCTCCTTCTCGAGCACGGTCAGGTTGGGGTGGCGGGCGGACAGCCAGGAGCGCCGTAGCGGCCTGCTGGGGAGCCGCCGGGGGTGGCTCGGCGGCGCCGCTGTGAGGGCGAAGCTGCGGCGCAGCCGGGCCAGGCTGTCGTCGGTCGAGCCGTCGTCGATGAGCACGATCTCGAACTCCGGATAGCCCAGCTCGAGCAGCGAGCGGACGTTGTCGACCACCGTGCGGGCCTCGTTGTACGCCGGCACCAGGATCGAGATCGGGGGGTAGGCGCTGTCGGCCAGCAGCGGCCGGTCGTCGCGTTGCGGCCAGCGCCGCCGGTAGGAGAGCAGGTCCTGGAAGGCCAGTCCGGTGAACAGCAGGTAGATGGTGTTGAGGGTCAGGAAGTAGGCCAGTATGGCGGCCTCGAAGACCAGCATGCCGAGCTCGAGCGACATCAGCCCACCGCCGCCCGCCGGCCGCCGAGCGGGTGGGCCCCGGGACGTGGGCCGCCCAGGCGCAGCAGCACCGGCAGCGCCGCCTGGCGGGCGAACCGGTTGCCACCGCGCACCGCCGAGGTGAGCTGCCGGATGCCGCAGGCGCCCTGCCGGGCAAGGCTGCCGGCGGCGTTGGCGCGCACCCACCAGTGCCCGTCGGCCAGCCGCCGGCCGAGCGCCTCGTGAGCGTGCGGCTCGAGCGCCAGACCGCCCAGGCCGCGCGCCGCGGCGGCGCGCACGAACCAGGCGCGATCGTCCAGCCGACGGGTCAGCAGTCGCGTCCAGCGCGGGTCGGCCACCGCCGCCAGCAGCCTCACGGCGGCGGCCCGCAGCTCGCTGGCCGGTGAGCGGACGGCCTCGATGGCGAGCGGCGCGGCGGCCGCGTCGGCGGCCTCGGCCAGCGCCTCGAGCGCCAGCTTGAGCTCGCGGGTCTCGAGCCGGCCGTTTGCCGCCAGCCGTCGCAGCTCGCCCGGAGCCCAGGCGGCCAGCCGCAGGAAGAACGACCGCACCGCGGAGCTGCTCCTGCCGGGCTCGGCGACAAAGGCGGCCACCGCGGCGCGCACGGCGAACGGCTCGCGCAGCTCGAGCAGCGCCTCGCGCGCCCGCCGGCGCAGCAGGGCCTCGCGGCTGGCCAGCGCGCGCAGCAGCTCCCGCCGCGCCGTCTCGCCACCGCACTCGCCCAGCAGCTCGAGCGCGCGGGCGCGGCGCAGGAGGGCGCCGCGGCGCGCGACGCGCACCAGCCGTGCCGGCTCACCGGTCTGCTCGATCAGCTCCGAGATCCGTCGCTCGGCCTCGCCGCCCAGCATGCGGCGTGCGCGCCGCAGCACGGTGACCACCACGGCGCGGCCGAACCGGCAGCGTGCGGCCGCCAGCAGCGGAGCCGCCGGCGTGGCGCCGGCGAGCGCCGGCGCCAGCAGGCGTGCGGCCTGTCCCACCCGGCGCCGGAAGCGGCGCTCGCGGCGCACACCTAGGGCGTGCCGCGCGAGCAGCAGGATTGCGCAGGCGGCCACCAGGGCCGCGAGCGCCGCCAGGCACCACACCGTCCACAGGGCGATCAGCGGATCGCCGGCCAGCAGCCGGCTCACGCGGCCCTCTCGTCAGGCCGGGCCAGGCTGCGCACCGCGGCCACCAGCTCGTCCGGTTCGAACGGCTCGGGCAGAATGCGGGCGACGCCCAGCTCGCGCACCGCGGCGCGCAGGCTCGCCTGGCCGGGCTGCATGAGCGCCAGGGTGGGCGGCAGGTGGCCGGCCAGCCGGTGGTGGAGCTCGCGCAGGAACTCGGTGCCGCTCGGACGGCTCACGTTGGCGTCGAGGACGAGCCGCCGGCAACCGCCGCCGGCGGCGCGCTCGAGCGCCACGCCGGCGAGCGCCGGAGCGGTGACCGCCAGTCCCGAGCCCTCGAGGATCGCGGTCAGCAGAGGCCGGCGAACCGGGTCGTCCTCCCACAGCACCACCTCGGGTGCGCGGGCGACGGAGTCGGGTTTCACCCGACCATTGAAGCCGCCAGATCGTCGACCGGCAATGGAACGCGCCACAGACGGGCGCCACGCCCTACAGCGGCAGGTACTCGCAGGGGTCGCCGGGCCGGGCGGGGTCGGCGCCGGCGGGGACGCGCACCAGGGCGGTGCCGCGGGCGTAGGCCATCAGGTCGTGGGAGCCGGCCGGGGGGACCGGCCGGACGGCGGCGGGCCGGGCGGTGGTGTCCACCTCGGCCGGCAGGAACCGGTCGCGGTCGCGGGCGCCGGGCAGCGGCGCCGCCAGCTCTCCGGCCAGCGCGCCGTGCCAGTAGCCGTCGTCGATCCCCAACAGTCGCCTGAGCGCCGGCCGCACGAACAGCCAGTAGCAGACCATCACCGACGCCGGGTTGCCGGGCAGGCCGAACACCAGCCCGCCGGGGTGACGCGCCGCCACCAGCGGCTTGCCGGGCTGCACCGCCACGCTGTCGAACAGCGGCTCGCAACCGGCCTCTTCCAGCAGCCCCTCGACCAGGTCGAACTCGCCCATCGAGACTCCGCCGGTGAGCAGCAGGAC
>JBFGNS010000053.1:0-25886 GCA_041574955.1 Thermoanaerobaculia bacterium
CCCCATCCAGGTACTCGCTAACCCGTGCCTCGAACTCCTCGCAGGTGATCGGCTTGGTCTCTTCGGTCATCTTCGTGGTTGCTCGTTCAGGTAGGGCCTGAGGACCTCGCGGAGCTTCATGCGGGCTCGGTGAAGGAGGACCCGTTGGTTCTCGGGTGTTATCTCGAGTAGCTCGCAGACCTCTGAGGAGTCCCAGCCCTGGACGTCTCGTAGAGTTACGACCAGCTGCTGTTTCTCGGGTAGTCGACGGAGTGCGCGTTCGAGCAGGTGTCGTACCTCGGCGGTCAGCACGCGCTGCTCGGGGGTGCGGCGCTCGAAGCCACCCGAAGCCCACGGGTTGTCACCCACGGCACCTGCTCGCGGTGTAGCGGCGGCGGACGGCCGACCGGAGCTCTTGCCGGTCGGCACGGCATCGCGCACGATCGCCACCGCCCGGTGCTCCTTCTTGCCGCGGTTGATGGCCCGGTTGACCAGGATCCGGAAGGTCCAGGTCTTGAGCGAGCTGCGACCGCGGAAGCGGCCGAGCTGCTGCATGAAGTGGAGCCAGGTCTCCTGGGCGACCTCTTCGGCGACCGATCGCCGGCGCACATAGTTCAAGGCCACGCGGACCATCGAGGGGTGCCAGGCGCGGAACAAGCCTAGAAACGCCTGCTGGTCGCCCTCACGCAGGCGGTTCAAGAGCCTGGCCTCCCGCCGCTGGGCGGCAGTCCGTTTGGCCCCGGTTGTATGCGCGCTCGGCTCGGTCACCTGCGACGGTAACCCGACCGGCCCCGGTCGCGTTGTAACAGGTTCCGGCTGGAGTCACAAGGTTGACTGGGGACAGCTGCTCCGGCGACGGCCACGCGGTCCTTTCTGCTGCACTCAGCGGTCTCGTTACGGTTTGGCGCATCGAGTCGTCGCCCTGCGGCGCTCGAGGCCCGGCGGGCCCTGGGCTGGGGCGGTTCTCCAGACTCGGTGGTTTGGTCAACCGGGAACGGCGAACCGTTACACTCCGAGTGAGCCCCGGGACCCAGACCGCCCACCCGAGGGCGCGCACCCGATTGGCCCGGGCCGTTCAGGTCTCAACCCACCGCGCCGGCTCCGGCCGGCCCCCAACCGCTGATAGCATCTCGCGTTCGCCGTGACGCGCTCGCCCGACAGAGTTCGGCTCCTCGCCACGCTGCTGTCCGTCGGCCTACTCGTCGCGGCGTGCCGGGAGCGCCCCGCCCCCGTCCGCACGGACGCGTCGGCGAGCGGCCCGGAGACGCTGTTCGAGGAGATGACGCAGGAGGTCGGGCTCGATTTTCGCCACGACTCGGGCGTCGACAGCAGCTACTTCCTGCCCGAGCATGTCGGCTCTGGGGGCGCCCTGTTCGATTACGACGGCGACGGCGACCTCGACCTGTACCTGGTCAACAGCGGGCCGCACGCCGGGAGCCAAGGCTCACCCGCATCGGCCAACCGGCTCTTCCGGCAGGACGGCGGCGGCAGGCTGGTCGACAGAACCGGGGAGTCGCGCACCGGCGATCGCGGCTACGGCATGGGAGCCGCGGTCGGAGACTACGACGGCGACGGCGACCTCGACCTGTTCGTCACCAACCTCGGCCGCGATCGGCTGCTGCGCAACGAGGGCGACGGCAGGTTCACCGACCGCTCGGACGAGGCCGGCTTCTCCGAGGAAGCCTGGTCGACCTCGGCCTGCTTTCTGGACTACGACCGGGACCGGGACCTCGACCTCTTCGTGGTCACCTACCTCGAGCACGATCCCCCGAAACGGTGCACCGACCGCGCCGGCCGGCTAGAGTACTGCGGTCCGCTGGCCTATCCCGGCCAGCCCGACCTGCTCTACCGAAACGACGGCGGGCGTTTCACCGACGCCTCTCGGCAAGCCGGCATCGCCGGCCGCCTCAACCGCGGCCTCGGCGTGGCCTGTCTGGACCTGAACGGCGACCATCTCATCGACATCTATGTCGCCAACGACGGCGAGGCCAACGAGCTGTGGATCAACGACGCCGGCGGGGGCTTCGAGGACCGGAGCCTGCTGATGGGCGCCGCGCTCAACGCGATGGGAAAGCCCGAGGCCAGCATGGGCGTGGCACTGGGTGACGTCGACGGCGATCTGCGCCCGGATCTGTTGCTGGCCCACCTCGATCGCGAGACCAACACGCTGTATCTGAACCGGGGCGAGGGTGGCTTCGACGACGCCACGGCCAGCTCCGGGCTCGGCCCCGACAGCCTGCCCTACACCGGCTTCGGCGCGGGCTTCTTCGACTACGATCTCGACGGCGGCCTCGACCTGCTGGTGGTCAACGGCAGGGTGACGCGCCGTGAGATTCCTCTTCCGAACGCCAACGGCAACGGGCCGAGCAGTGAGACCGGAGGCCCCGACAGCTACTGGCGCGACTACGCCGAACCGAACCTGCTGTTCCGGCGCGAGGGCTCCGGCTACCGCAACGTCTCCGACCGGGCCGGGCGCCTGTGCTCTCTGCGCGAGGTCAGCCGCGGTCTGGCCTTCGGTGATCTCGACCTGGACGGCGACCCCGACGTGCTAACCACGCAATGCAACGGCCCGGCCCGGCTCTTCCGGAACGTCGCTCCACGCAGCGGGAGCTGGCTGGCCGTCGCCGCGGCACCGGGCACGGCAAGCGGCATGCTCGCCGCCGCGCGCCTGTACGTCAGCGCGGCGGGTGCCACTCGGCTCGCTCTCGCCGCCTCGGCCTACAGCTATCTCACCGCCGGCCAGCCGCGGGCCCTCGTCGGGCTCGGTCCGGCCTCGAGGATCGATCAGCTCGAGCTGCGCTGGCCCGACGGCACCCGCACCGGCCTGCGCGACCTGCCGGCCGACAGGGCCGTGCTGGTGGTACCCGGGACCGGCTACATCGAACGCGTGTCGGCGCGACCGGGTGCGGGGAGCTCGAGCTGAGCCGCCGCCGACCGAGCCGAGCGTCCGGGCTCCTGACGGGGATCTTCCTCGCGGTGGCCTGCGGCGCCCCTGCGCCGGAGCCGCCGGCGGTAGACACCGCGCCCATGGAGCCGCAGGTGGCGGCGCGGATCGAGGCGACGCGACAGGCCGTCGAGCGTGACCGGGAGAGCCCCTCGCGCTGGGGCCAGCTGGGGCAGGTGCTGCACGCCCACGCCCTGAACCAGGCAGCAGTCACCTGCTACCGCCAGGCCTCCGCGCTCGACCCCGACGACTACCGCTGGCCCTACCTGGCGGCCGAGGCGCTCGCCGCAGTACGACCCGAGGAAGCCCTCGCCCATTTCGCCGAGGCCGAAAGGCTGGCGCCCTCCAACCCGGCCTTCTACATCGCCTTCGGCGACGCCCTGGCGGCGGCGGGCCGCAACGAGGACGCCGCCCGGCGCTACAGCGAGGCGCGGCGCCTGGCGCCCGCTTCGTCGCACGCCCTCCTGGGTCTCGCCCGGCTCGCCGTGGCCGCCGGCCGACTCACCGAGGCCCGTGACCTGCTCGGCCAGGCGGTGGCCGCGGCACCCCACCACGGCGAGCTGCACGTGCTCTCGGCGCAGGTCTACAGCCGGCTGGGCGACACCGAGGCGGCATTGCGCGCCGAGCGCCGTGCAGCCGCCTACCCCGACCCCACACGCCCCCAGGACCCGGTGATCGAGGCCATGATGAGCGAGGCCGTGAGCTCGCGCTCATTCACCCAGCGCGGGCTGCGCAGCGCCTCCCGGGGCGACTTCGCCGCGGCCGAGAAGGCGTTTCGCCGGGTGCTGGAGATCCGGCCCGGCAACGCGCGTGACCACACCAACCTGGGCGGCGCGCTCACCCGCCAGGGCCGCTTCGACGAGGCCGCCGCGAGCTTCGGACGGGCGCTGGAGATCGACCCCAACGACACGGTGGCCCGCAACAACCTGGCGATGGCGCTCGCCGAGCTGGGCGACCGGGCTCGCGCGGTGGCGCTGCTCGAGGAGGCGGTCGCGATCGACCCGTCGTACGCCGAGGCGCACCGCAACCTGGGGCTGATACGGGCCGCGGACGGCGACCTCGAGGCGGCGGTGGCCGCCTACCGCGCCGCCCTGGCGGCCAACCCCGGGCTGGTGGCCGCCTACAACGACCTGGCCACCACGCTCGCCGCCCTGGACCGCACCAACGAGGCGATCGCGAGCTGGCGCCAGGCTCTCGAACTGGACGACTCGGACCTCGCCGCGCTCTACAACCTCAGCCTGGCCGAGGCGGCGAGGGGCAGACACGGCGAGGCGATCGCGCTGCTGCGCCGCGGCATGGAGCGGGCACCCAACAGCTCGCGGCTCGCCAGCCTGCTGGCGTGGGAGCTGGCTACCTCACCCGCGGCGCCGCCGGCGGACGCTGCCGAGGCGGTGGCGCTGGCGCGACGCGTCCATTCGGCTTACCCCGACCGTGCCGAATCGGCCGATGTGCTGGCGGCGGCACTGGCGGCCAGCGGCGACTTCGAGGAGGCCACGCGGCTGGCACGGCAGGCCCTCGAGCAGGCGATCGAGGGGGGCGACACCGACCGCGCCAAGGCCCTCGGGCTTAGGCTCGAGCTCTACCGGCGCGGCCGGCCGTTCCGTCAGCCGGCGCCCGCCCGGCCCCCGGCGGCAGAGGCGGCCGGTCCCGAGTCCACTCGTCCGGATTCCACCAGCCGGTAGAAACGGCCGGCTGCCAGGGCCGCCACGGCCTGCCGGCGCCCACTCGGCCAGCGCACCACTACCCTGCCGTTGCCAGCGGTGCCGAGGCCGAAGTGGAGGCGCGGATCGCTCGAGCTCTGGTAGCTCGACCCGGCCTTCTTCTCTTCGAGCTGGCGGCGGCCGGCGGCTGCCACCACGACCCGCGCCCCGATAGCGTCGCGGTTGGCGCCGGCCGCCGACACCAGGTCGACGCTCAGCCAGCCACCGCCCCGCCAGCCGTTGCGCAACAGGCGCGCCGGCTCGTTGTTGTAGGTAGCCAGCAGGTCGAGCCGGCCGTCGTGGTCGAAGTCGAGGCTGACGGTGCCGCGTCCGACACCGGGTACCGCGAGGTCGCCCACCCGCTCGGCCGGCAGCTCGGTGAAGCGGGCTCCGCCCTCGTTGAGAAACACCTGGCCCGGCTGGCGGAAGCTCTGGGCGTCGTCGGTCAACTCGATGTTGTCGATGACGTGCCCGTTGACCACCACGATGTCCAGATCACCGTCGTTGTCGAGGTCGGCCAGGTCGGTGCCGAAGCCGACCGGGCGGAAGCTGCCCTCGAACAGTCCGGCTTCGCGAGTGCCGTAGTCGTAGTACTCGCCGGCCGCCAGGTAGAGCGCGTTGGTCTCGTTGTTGAGGTTGGTGACGAACAGGTCGAGCCGGCCATCGCCGTCGAGGTCGCCAGCATCGGTGCCCATGCCGGCCTCGGTCATGCCGTCCTCGTTGTAGCCGACGCCGGTCAGCAAGGCCACCTCCTCGAAGCCACGCCCGGAGAGGTTGTGGAACAGGAAGTTGGGCGTCGAGTCGTTGGCGACGTAGATCTCCGGCCAGCCGTCATCGAGCAGGTCGGCGGCCACCGCCCCGAGCCCCTTGCCGCTGGAGTCGACAAGGCCCCAGGCAGTGGTCGCGTCGGCGAACCGCCCACCGCCGAGGCCGCGGAAGGCGACGTCGGGCGCCATCGCGTAGACGTCGGGGTGGCAGTAGGAGACGATGCCCCGGCTCGGCCGGCCACAGTCGACGTGCTGCTCGCGGCTGAACTCGAGGTAGTTGACCACGTAGAGGTCGAGCCAGCCGTCGCGGTCGAAGTCGGCCAGCGCGGCGCTCGAGCCCCACAGCGGGCTGTCGATACCGGTCTCGCGCGTCACCTCGGTGAAGGTGCCGTCGCCGTTGTTGCGCAGTAGGGCGTCGGGACCGAAGTTGACGACATAGAGGTCGGCGTCGCCGTCGTTGTCGAGGTCACCGGCGACGGCGCCCATGCCGTAGCCGGGGTGGCCGGCGCCGCTCCGCTCGGTGACGTCCTCGAAGCTGCCGTCGCCCTGGTTGCGGAGCAGCCGGTTGACAACGGCCTTCCTTGCGCTCTCCCAGGGCAGAGGGCCCGACTGCACGAGATAGAGGTCCATCCAGCCGTCACCGTCGTAGTCGAGGGCGGCGGCGCCCGAGCCCATGATCTCGGGCAGGTACTTGCGAGCGGTGGCTCCGTTGTCGTGGTCGAAGGCGACGCCGGCCCGACGCGAGACGTCGGCGTAGAGCACGGACGGCGCGGCCGTTCCGGCCGCCGGCTCGCCCCCCGTCTCCGGCTCCGGCTCGGGGCGCGAACAGCCGGCCAGAACCACCAGCACGAGGCAGGCCGTCCCCACCGACCGGCGAGCGCTCATCGCTCGCCGCCCTGCTGTGCGGCGAACCGCTCGGCACGAGCCGCCTCCTCCGCCCGACCCAGCCGTCTGAGGGCGGCGGCCATCAGCTCGTAGGTCGGCGCGTGTCTCGGCGCGAGCGAGCGGGCGCCCAGCAGCTCGTCCAGCGCCTCCTGGGTGCGCCCGAGATCGAGCAGCGTGCGGGCCAGCTCGAGGCGTCCGGGCAGGTTGTCAGGGTTCCTCTTGACGGCGCGGGTGAGGAAGTCGGCACGGTCGGCCAGCTCGCTCTTCTCGCCAAACTCCTCCAGCCGAGCCCGAGCCGCTTGCGGCTCGCCGAGCCGCTGCAGCACCCTGCCGAGGTTGTAGAGAGCTCCGACGTGGCCCGGCACCGCCCGCACCACCCGCTCCAGCTCCTGGCGCGCCAGCTCGCGGCGGCCGAGGCGATCCGCCGCCAGGCCGTTCAGGTACCGCGCCTCCACCAGCCCAGGGTCCAGCTCGAGCGCAGCCGACAGCGCCTCGGCCGCCGCCTGCCAGTCGCCGCGGTCGAAGCGAATGCGGCCCAGAGCCAGGTGCGCGGCGGCGTTGCCGGGCTCGGCCGCCAGGGAGGACGTCAGCTCGCGCTCGGCGAGCGACAGGTCACCGATGTTCAAGGCGCACATCGCCTTGGCGAACCGGTAGGCGGGCCGCGCGTCGAGCGCCAGGGCGCGATCCAGCTCGTCGATCGCCGCGCGGTTCTTCCCCTGCTCGAGCAGCGCCTTCGCCAGCGCGTGCCGCCATTCGGGCCGGTCCGGCTCGAAGTCGAGGGCGCGAGCGAAAGCCTCCGCCGCCTGTTCGAAGCGATAGAGCTCGAGCAGCGCAAAGCCGTGCAGATAGTGGCCCCTGGCACTGGGCGTGGTGGCCAGAACGCGGGCCAGAAAGGCGTCCGCTTCCCCGAACCGCCCCTGCCGGATCAGCTGCTCTGCCTGGACGAGACCGGCCGACGCCTGGCCCCAGCCGGCCGAGGCCACCACCGCCACGAGGAAGGCAACGAGCAGGCCGCGCAGGGCTCGACTCGGACGCTCGGACGGCTGGTGGCGCATGGCGGCGCGTGAGCCTATCAACCGCGGCGCGTCCAGACCGGAACACAAAGAAAAAGGCGGTGGGCCGCAGCCCACCGCCGAGTCACTGCAGAGGAAGACGTTTTACTGGTCGAAGACCAGGCTCTCCCCTGACAGGTCGTTGTCGCCACTGGTGAACTGCTCGTAGGTCGTCCCCAGCTTGGGGTACGGCCCTCCTGCCGAGAGATCCGTCTCACCAGGATTCGCAGCGCCGCCACCCTCGGTGGTGCCGGCCAACCCGTCGGAAGCAGTCACCGAACCGTAGTCGATCTGGTAGCTGCCGTCGGAGTTGAGGGTCACCGCGAAGTTGTTGGCGCCGGTGGAGAGGAACTCCGGCACGTCGATGAAGCTCACCGTCATCGAGCTGGCATCGCCGCTGGCGAGGACCAGGCCGCCGTTGTTGGGCGACAGGTCGTCCCACAGCGCGGCGATGCGCGGCTGGTCCGACAGGAACTCGGAGACGGACTCGGTGAAGTCGGAGTCCCCAGAGCCAAAGGTGAGGTTGCCGTTGGAGTTGACGAAGACGCTCGCGTAGCTCGAGCCCTGGAACGGGAACGAGAAGTCGAGCGCCAGCTCCTCCGAGTCGTCGTCGCCGAGATCCAGCAGGATGCCGTCGACGATGAACGCATCGAGCACGTAACGGCCGCCGCTGCCACCGTCCCCGTCGAAGTCGAAGTCGGGGAAGGTGGTGACGGCGAGGAAGTACTCTCCGTCCGCCGGGATCGCAGTCACCATCTTGGACAGCAGCCCGGCGCCGCCGTCGTCGTCGGCTTCCACCAGCGCGCCGCTCGAGTCGAAGAGCGCAATCAGCGAGTCCAACTCGCCGGCGATGACTTCGATCACCGCGGTGGTGTCAGCCTCCGCCGAGAAGCGGTAGAAGTCGACGTCGCCGCCCGCTGGCTCGATCTCCGAGAAGCGGACCACGTCGATGGTGTCGAACGGCATCTTGATGTGACGAGCAAAGCCCGGCGAATCGTTGGGCTCGGCCCAGTTGTCGTTGTAGTTGGTGGTGCCGTTGAAGCGCACTCTCGAGTTCGCCGAATCATTGGGGTTCGAGAAACCGAACACCTCGTAGCGTGCCGGCTGGTTGTGCAGGTTGATCCGGCTCGGTGCGTGCGCGGACAGATCCTCACTCGCTTCGAAACCGGAGGTAACCGCACCGCCGCAGCTGACGCCGGCCAGCCCATCGGAGACGCTGATGTTGCCGTAGTCGATGTCGATGTGGTTCGACGAGCGGTCGAGCGTGATCTCGAAGCTGTTCGAGCCGCTGTTGAACCACTCCGGCACGTTCTCGTAGTGAACCGTGAACGTGTTGTTGGTCTGGGTGAAGAAGACGATGCCGCCCTGGGACGGGTTGAGATCGTCCCACAGCGCCGCGATGCGCGGCTGGTCGCCCAGCATCTCGCCGGCCGACTCGGTGAAGTCCGAGTCTCCAGAACCGAAGGTCAGGTTGCCGTTGGCGTTGACGAACACCGACGAGTAGGTCTCGCCGCACAGCTCGTAGTCGAACGGCAGCGCCAGCTGCACGTTGCCGTCGTCACCCACCGGCAGCGGATCGCCCGGACCCGGCTGGTTGAAGATGATGTCGGTACCGGCGGCCGGACTGCCGGCTGCAACGGTGATCGGAGTGAAGTCCGACGGCGCGTCCGGCGGGTTCGAGTCCGCCTCGGCGGCGTTCCAGAACTCCTCCGGGCCGATCAGCGGCGAGGCGGGCGGCGTCGAGAAGCCGCCGGCCAGGATCCCGTCCACGAACACCGCGTAGTCGGCGCCCGGGGTCAGGCCGTTGATGGTGTACGTGCCTACCACCGGATCGGCCTGCGAGGTGCTGTCGGTGAAGTCGCTCGAGATCGCCGAGACCGCGTCGTAGAACGGGTCCGCGACGTTGCGCGCGATGACGTTGACGCCGGTCAGGCGGGTCGTGCCGTTGGGCGCGAAGATGGTGCCGCTGATGGTCCCGGTGCCGCCGAAGTAGCCCGGCTCGGGGTACAACGTCGAGGCGATGGCGACGTCGTCCGCGTGCAACGTGGCGGTGCCGGAGCCCGGACCGAAGTAGAACGGATACATGGTCTCGATGACGTCGCTACCCACCGGCGGCGGCGCACCAAAGGTGTTGAACGGCGTCGGCCCGGTGGTGTCTCCGAAGCCCAGCGCCTGGCCGTTGACCACGGTGTGCGCGATGTTCGAGAAGTGCCCGAACTCGTGCACCATCACGTCCAACGCCGCCGTGGCGTTGGTGAACGACGGCCCGTTGAGGAACGCCAGCCCCTCGGTGATGGTGCAGGTGGGGATGAAGCCCCACTCGGGCCCCGCGAAGCCCAGAACGCCAGTGCCCGAACCGAACAGGTCGGTGAAGATCTCACCGGTGTCGTCGTAGACGATGGCCGACAGGCTGTCGGGGCTCGAGGCAAAGTAGTAATCGGTGAACCAAACACCGAACGGCGCCGGCGCATCCCAGAAGACGTCGATCGGCAGGTCCGCGCCCTGGCTGTAGGCCAGGGTCGAGGTCGGGATGGCCTCCCAGACGTCGAAAGCAGCCTTGACCGCGGCGTCGGCCTGGGCGTTCGTCAGCGGGCCCAGATCGCCCTGATCGGGGTTCCAGACGATCGGTCCGGTCGTGTCCCACAGAAACGGCGTGCCGCTCGAGCAGTTGACAAGCGGACCGCCGGCGAAGGCGGGAGTCGCCGCGACCAGGGCCGCGACCGCCAGCAGGGAGATACGATTGCTCAGCTTCACCATCTCACTCACCTCCCTGGCCGAGCAGCGTCAGGATCTTCGCCGCGATGTCGGAGTAGGCGATCGGACCCGTCTGATCCAGCCCGAGACCGCCGTTGTTGAACTGGTTGACCACGAAGTCCTGCTTCTCGATGGTGAACACCGAGAACGCGCCCTGGCCGAGTCCGATGGTCGTGGACAGGCCGCTCGGTCCGGGGCGCGAGGTGAACAGCAGGTAGTCGCTGCCCATCCGCAGGCGTGGTACGTCCTTGAACAGGTCGAAGCGGACGTAGTCGCCCTCGACTGCCGAGCCCTTGACGCTACCGACCATGCGGATCTCGATCATCGCCTGGTCACCTTTGACCTGGTCGACGTCGCCCTTGAAGCTCTCCTCCACCTGGAGTCGGTAGGTGGTCATCGGCACCGTTCCGCCGGCGGCGTCGGCGGTGCCCGGAATGATGTCGATAACGGTGCCGCGAAAGATCCGATCTGCACGCTGCGTCAGCTCACCGAGGTCCATCTGGAGCACGGTGGTCGCGGACAGCTGCGTCCCGATCAGAAGAGCGGCGCCGAACACGACGAGATACAGCAAATTCCTGCGTTCGCGCATGAACTCCTCCTCAGATTGTTGGGGACCTTCCCGGCCCGGTCCTCGAGGACCCGACCGGAATCGAAACCTCTACCGGCGCGAGCGAAGCACTCGCTGGAAAGTCGCAGCAGCCGCTGCGCAGCCGGGGAAAACCTCCATGAAAGCCAGAACCCGCCGAGTATAGCGGCTGAGACCGTCGCGTCAAGAACGTATCGACATCGGTCGATTCTTTCGTAATAGAAAACGAAATGGCGGATCGAGCAGCCGTTTTTTGATCCCCCCCGACGTCGAGCGCCACTTATTACGACCGGTATTGCACCCCAGAAGAGCTCTTCGGTTGCCCCCAGCTCCTGCTTCGATCAGCTCCAAGTCATTTTTCTTCAATACTTTGCAGTGGTTCGTCCCCGTCTGCGACAGGCTCGGGCCGCGGGATGTCAGCGGTGGGTACGCATCTTGCTGAACTCCACCGCAGCAACCGAGGCGGAATGGAGGAACGGACGATGCGCAACACCCGATCCCGCAAGATCACCTTTCTGCTGAGCGCGTGCTTCTCGGCGCTGCTGGTGCTGATCGCGGCGGGCATTGCACCCGCATTCTCGGACGACGCCGAATCGGTGAGCCGACAGCCGGCCGCCCAGGTCGCCGAGGACGCCACCGAGGCCGACGCCACCGAGCGCGAGCCTGTGGCAGCCGGCGCGCATGACGACGCAACGCATCGCCTCCGTGACCTGCAATCCGACGGCTACGAGTGGAGCGCCACCCGCACCGCGGCCGACCGGTACCTGTGGAGCCACCGACCCCGGTAAGCCCCAGTCGCCGCGGGTCGGGACGTCACCGTGACGATCCAGACCTCTCGGGCAGTCCTTCTCAGACCCTCCTCCTCAGCGACCCGCGGCTTCGCGGACTTCGACGATCGACCGCTGCTCTTACCGCAGCTCGAGGTCAAGCGGCTGGAGGACCGCCTGCGCCGCCTGTCTGCGGGCGCTGCGGGAGCTCTCGCCTCGCTGGCGCGGCTGGCTGGCGCCCACAGCGGCCGCGACACGACTGCGGTCGCCGTACTGGCGGTGGATCTGGGCGCGCAGCTCGGCCTCGATCCCGACGAGCTGTTCGAGCTCGAGATGTCGTCGCTGCTCCACGACATCGGTTTCCTCTGCCTGCCCGATCTGCTGCTCCACCGCCAGGGCCCTCTGGGTCCTGAGGAGCGCCGCATGATCCAGAGTCACCCGCAGTTCGGCCGCACCCTGCTCGAGCGCATTCCGGGCTTCGAGAGGGTCGGCCACATCGTCGGGCTGCACCACGAGCAGCCCGACGGGCGCGGCTACCCCAGGGCGCTGCGCGGCGACGAGATCCCGATGGCGTCGCGCATCCTGGCGGTGGCAGAGGGGTTCAACGCCATGCTGAGCCAACGCAGCTACCGCGATCGGCTGCCGCTGTCCGAGGCGCTCGACCGCCTGCGAGCCGCGGCCGGTACTCGCTACGACTCGCGGGTCATCGAGCTGATCGACCGGCAGGCCGCGCGCTACCGCCGCTGGCTGCGCGAGCTGAGCGAGCGGACGGCCGAGCCCGGAGAGCGTCTAGCCCCGTTCGGGCCGTTCGACTCGGGCAACTGAGACCGCCGGCGTCGCCGGCAGCAGCCGGTGCTACACTCGCGTCGGAACGTCGGTCGCGGCCGGCGAGGGGCGGGAGTGGGTCAGCGGTTGAGGGCTCGGCGTGGCGAGCCCCGAGGAGAGCGGTAGTGACGTCCAGCCTTCTCCAGAACCTGCGCTTTCGGCCGCCGCAGCAGCGCAACGTCAAGAAAGCGCCGCTACCCAGCCTGCGGATCAAGCAGCTCGAGCAGGCGCTGCGCCAGACCGAGGCCGGGGCTGTCTGCGCCCTGACCCTGCTGCTCGATCTGAAGGACCTCAAGACCGGCCTGCACGCCACCCGCCTGGCCGAGTGGGCCGTACGGGTAGGCGAGGAGCTAGGGCTCGACGAGGACGAGCTGCGCGACGTGGAGTACGCCTCGATGCTCCACGACGTCGGCAAGGTCGGCGTGCCCGACGCCATCCTGCTCAAGCCCGGCCGGCTCACCGACGACGAGTACGAGCAGGTCAAGAAGCACCCGGAGTACGGCTGGGCGATCCTGCGCGCCGTGCCGGGGCTGGAGCGGGTGAGCCTGCTGGTGCTGCACCACCACGAGCGTATCGACGGCCGCGGCTACCCGGCCGGCCTGGAGGGCGAGCAGATCCCGCTGGGGTCGCGGATCGTGGCGGTCGTGGACGCCTTCGACGCCATGCTGTCGAGCCGCAGCTACCGCAAGGGGCTCGGCATCGAGGAGTCGCTGCGGCGGCTGCGCGAGTCGGCCGGCGACCAGTTCGACCCCCAGATCGTCAAGCCGTTCGCCGAGCTGGCCGCCACCGACTATCCCGAGATCGCCAAGCTCGAAGAGTCGGCCGCCTGACGCCGCCCGGGCGGCCCCCTCAACCGGGCACGGTGAGCGACCGGCCGTTGTCGCCCGGGCCGAGGCCCAGCAGGCAAGGCACCGCCCGCTCGGCCCACTCGGCCGGTGATGGATAGGCGCCGGCCCCGGCGCCCCACACGCGGCGCAGCATGTCGGTGTCGATGACGCCGGGGTTGAGCGCCACCGCCGCCATCCGCTCGGGCAGCTCCTGCGCCAGCGCCCGGGTCAGGCCCTCCACCCCGAACTTGGTGGCGCAGTAGGGCGCCACCTCGGGCGACGTGGAGCGTCCCCACCCCGAGCTCAGGTTGACCACCACGCCGCGCCCGCGCTCGACCATGGCTGGTAGGAAAGCGGCCAGCACGTTGTGGATGCCTTTCAGGTTGACCTCCACGACGGCCGAGAACTCGGCCCGCGGCACGCGCCACAGCGGCGCCGGCCGGTTGATCAGCGCCGCGTTGTTGATCAGCAGATCGGGGGGCCCCCAGCGGTCGACGAGCCGCCCGGCCCAGCCCTCGACGGCGTCGGAGGTGACGTCCACGACCGCCAGCTCGTGCGGCGGCCCGAGCGCCTTCCCCACCGCTCGCACCCGCTCGGGGTTCCGGCCACACCCCGCCACCGTGCAGCCGGCGGCGGCCAGGCCGCGTGCCGCCGCCGCTCCGAGCCCCCGGCTGGCACCCGTCACGACCACGAAGCGCCGTTCGAGGTCCGCCACCGTGGCCGCCCTCCGTCCCTACCAGCTGCTCGAGGCGCCGCCGCCGCCGAAGCTGCCGCCACCGCCCGAGAAGCCGCCGCTGCTCCAGCCCCCGCCCGAGCTGCCACCCCGCGAGGTGGCGAAAGTCACCAGCTTGGGATGCTCCGCCAGGAACCGCTTGCCGGAGTCGGACCTGCCCAGCCACAGCTTGACCAGCGGATAGCCCAGGAACCAGGTCGCGCCCAGGACGGCTCCGACGATCGGGTGGAGAACCATCGGGAACATCGTCCAGAACGGCGTCAAGAAGAGCCACAGGAACCAGCCGTGGCAGCCGGGCGAGAACAGCGCGGCAATCGAGAACGGACCGATGACCAGCGCGAAGATGCCGAGAAAGATCGCCAGGAACCAGAGCGGGGCGTCCGACATGTCGCCGCCGGCCGCCGGCGGGTCCGGTATGTCCACCGCTTCACCGCGCACCGCGGCGGCGATCGCCGCCACGCCGGTCTCGATGCCGCCGCCGAAGTCGCCGGCCCGGAAGCGTGGCCGGAGAATGCCGTTGAGGATGCGACCGCTCTCGAGGTCGGTCAACCGGCCCTCGAGCCCGTAGCCGACCTCGATCCGCATCTTGCGGTCGTCGCGGGCCACCAGCAGCAGCACGCCGTCATCTTCCTCGGCGCGACCGAGCTGCCAGGTCTCAGCCACCCGCAGCGAGAACTCCTCGAGCACCTCGCCCTCGAGGCTCGGGATCGTCAGCACCGCAACCTGGGCGCCGGTCGCCTGCTCGAGCTCGGCCAGGGACGCTTCGATCCTGGCTTCGTGCTCGGTCGGGATCAGGTCGGCCAGGTCGTTGACCCGGCCCGCCAGGAAAGGCACTTCGAGCGGCAACGCGGGTGAGCCGGCAAGAGCGACGGCCGCCGCCACCCACCACGCCAGCGAGCCGGCTCGGCGACACCGCGGCCAGCTCACCGATCGCGCCTCCGCAGATCGTCTCGCAGCTCGTTGCGATCATCGGGGGCCACCGCCACGCCACGCCGCTCGAGCAGCCGACCGCAGGCGGCGATGCCCTCGACCAGCGCCTCGCTCGGGCGGCCGGCGCGGATTCCGGTGGCGATCCGGTCAGCGATCGAGGTCCACTCGGCGGCTCCGACCTGGGCGTTGATCCCGGCATCGCCCAGCACCACCACCCGGCGCTCGAACAACGACAGGAACAGCAGCACGCCGGTGCGCTCGGCGGTGCGGAACACTTCCTCCTCGAGGAAGGCCACCGCCGCCCGCCGCCGCACCCGCCGCTCGAGCACCTCGTCGGTCACCAGCGCGCGGCGCACCGCCGGCACCAGCAGCGTCAGCAGGAACCCGGCGGCCGCGCCGGCCGCGGCCGGCAGCACCAGCCACCAGCTGCCGCCCGGCCACAGCCCGGCCAGCTCGTGCGCCACGGCGGCAAGGAGCGCCGCGGCCAGCGCCCCGAGAGCCGCTCCACGCCAGGCGGCCCCTTCGTAACCGTCGCTGGCGTCGACCACGTAGGGCACGATCTCGCCCGACGTCTCGCCTTCAGCGGCCGCTACCGCGGCGCGGATGGCCCGGAGGTCCTGCTCGCTGAACAGCGGCTTGGCGCCCATACCGGTCGACTCTCCCGCGGGGGATTGTACGGCACCTGGGCCCGCCCGCGGCGGCCCGGCATCCGGCCGCCTTCTGATAGAACTGCCCGGTCGATCGCACCGAGGAGGCACCGATGAGCCACGCCGCTACGCCCCGCCGGGCGCTCTTTGTGTTCGCCGCACTGCTGTGCGTCCTGCCGCTGTCGGCCGAGGAGAACGAACAGCCTAAATCGATCCAGCCCGCGCCCCCGCGCGCCGAAGGCGAGGGGCCGTTCCAGCGGCTGATCCTGCGTGGCGGCATCCTGGTCGACGGCACCGCCGCACCGCCGCGCGGGCCGGTCGATATCGTCATCGAGGGCAACCGCATCACCCGCATCCAGGGCGTCGGCGTGCCGGGGCTGCCGATCGATCCCGAGAAGCGCCCCGAGGCAGGGCCCGAGGACCGTGAGCTGGACGTCGAGGGCATGTACGTGCTGCCTGGATTCGTCGACATGCACGGCCACATCGGCGGCGTCGAGCAGGGCACGCCGGCCGAGTACGTCTTCAAGCTGTGGCTCGGCCACGGCATCACCACCATCCGGGACCCGGCCGCCGGTAACGGCCTCGACTGGGTGCTCGAGCACCAGAAGAAGAGCGAGCGCAACGAGATCACGGCGCCCCGCATTCGCGCCTACCCGGTCTTCGGCCAGGGCCGCGACGCGCCGTTCACGACGCCCGACGAGGCGCGCGCATGGGTGCGCGAGATCGCGGCACGCGGCGCCGACGGCATCAAGTTCTTCGGCTACCGGCCCGACATCTTCCAGGCCGCGCTCGACGAGGCCGGCAAGCGCGGCCTGCGCACCGCGTGCCACCACGCCCAGCTGGCGGTCACCCGGGTCAACGTGCTCGACACCGCGCGCTGGGGCCTGACCACCATGGAGCACTGGTACGGCCTGCCCGAGGCTCTGTTCGTGGACCGCACGGTCCAGGACTATCCGGTCGACTACAACTACGCCGACGAGCAGCACCGCTTCGGCCAGGCCGGCCGGCTGTGGCGGCAGGCGGCACCGCCCGGCAGCGAGCACTGGAACCGGGTGATGGACGAGCTGATCGCGCTCGACTTCACCATCGACCCGACGATGACCATCTACGAGGCGAGCCGCGACCTGATGCGGGTGCGTCGCGACGAGTGGCACGACGACTACACCCTGCCGTCGCTGTGGGAGTGGTTCCGCCCCAACCGCGACGCCCACGGCTCCTACTGGTTCGACTGGACGACCGAAGACGAGGTCGCCTGGAAGGAAAACTACCGGTTGTGGATGGCGTTCCTCAACGAGTTCAAGAACCGGGGTGGCCGCGTAACGACCGGTTCCGACTCCGGCTACATCTACAAGATCTACGGCTTCGGCTACGTGCGCGAGCTGGAGCTGCTGCGCGAGGCCGGCTTCCATCCGCTCGAGGTGATCCGCTCGGCCACCCTGTACGGCGCGCAGGCGCTCGGCATGGACTCCGAGATCGGCAGCCTCGAGCCCGGCAAGCTGGCCGACCTGGTGGTGGTGCCGGCCAACCCACTCGCCAACCTCAAGGTGCTCTACGGTACCGGCGCCATCCGTCTCGACGAGTCCAACCACCCGGTGCGGGTGGGCGGCGTGCGCTACACCATCAAGGACGGCGTCGTGTTCGACGCCCCAGCGCTGCTCGCCGACGTACGGGAGATCGTGCGACAGGCCAAGCAGGAGTACGGCAAGCCGCTCGTGCAGCCGGGGCTCGAGCCGGCGCCCGCCGACGCCGGCACGGCGCCGTCGGCAGAGGCCGCGCTAGCGGCGCAGCGCCGCTTGCCGCCGCCAGCGGAACTTCGTGCCCCCCTGGCCTCGACCCGGGCGTGGTCCGCTCGCCCGCCGGCCTTCTCCGTCCGGCGGCTCGAGCAGCACGACCCCGCAGGGTAGGTGACCAGATCAAGAAATATGTTAGTATAAAAAATCGAGCTTTACAGGTTGACCTGCTCAAAAGTCGATATCGGTGGAGCATCCGCGAAGCAAGCTTGACGAGCGGTGGCCGGAAGCCCCCCGGACCTCCTCCGCCACGGCAAGGACCGGCTTCGACCCTGCGGCGATCAACCGGGGGGCCTTTCGCTACTACCGCCGCCTCGCCAGGGTCGAGCGCTACGCCGAGGAACATCCCGACGAGGCGCTACCGGTGAAAGAGGCCGCCAGGATCGCTGGCCTGAGCTGCAAGTACTTCTCGGCGTTCTTCCACACCAAGGTCGGCGTGCGGTACCGCGACTGGTCGGCACACTGCCATGTAGAGCGCGCCAAGGGACTGATGACTCGCCGCAACTGCTCGATCACGGAAGTGGCCTGGCGATCGGGCTTCAACGACCTGCGCACCTTCGAGCGGACCTTCAAGAAGCACACCGGGCAGACGCCCCGCGCATTCAAGAAGTCGGTTCGGCCCTGCTGAGCCCGGCCGCCGGCTGGATAGCTGTCGCCTCCGCCCGGATTCCTGCCGGCAGAATCGCGACCACCGCCGCGACACGCGGGGCGGACACCGTCTACGATCACTCGGGGGCGGAGGAAGTAGTCGAGCGGCGGACCCGGAGAGACGGTCGGCGGGCAGATGGCCGATCCGACTCAGCTGCACGCCGTGATCCTCGACCCGGGGGTATCGAAGGACCAGGCTCGGGCGCGTGTCACTGAGGTCGGCGGATTCCAGGCCTCCGATCTCGGCCAGGCCGGCTCCCTGCTGGCCGAGCTCACGCTTCAGCAGGCCGTCGAGCTGTCCGAGGCGCCGGGTATTCGACTGGTCGCTCCAGTCGGCATGAACCACCAGGTCAAGCGACTGCGCGTCCAGCTCGGAGCCGATGGCAACCCGAAGTGGCGGTACACCGTGCGCGACAACGACATCGTCAGGATCGCAGTCGATAGCGCTACCACCCCAACCGACTAGGAGGAAGTCCAATGGTCACCGACAAGGCTTCGCGCATCCCGTTCGCCGAGCTGGTCCGCAAGACCTCGTTCGCCATCGCGGACGGACAGCTCGCCCTAGACACCAACGCAGTGTTGACCGCCCAGGTCCTGGCCGAGACGATGTTCGACAAGGGCTCGGTGATCATCGCCATCGTCGAGACGGTGGACGGCGACGGCAACATCACCAAGGTCGAGACGCTGACCAACGACGAGAAGCTGTCGCTGCTGGCGTGGGGGTTGTACCCGACGTTCTACAACTTCGCCGAGACCACCATCGACATGCGCTTCAGCGCCTACATGCACCTGCGCCAGTACGCGTCGGCCGCCCGCAGCTCGTTCCAGCGCGACTTCTCCTCCAAGGTGGAGACCTCGACCAAGAAGTACGGCGGCGGCGGTGGCCTGTCGCTCAACCTCGGGATCTTCAAGATCGGTGGCGGTGGCGGCTACCAGAAGACCGAATCGAAGTCGAACTACGAGTCCGAGCTGTCGGTGAGCTCGGCGTCGAGCTTCGCCTCCAGCGCCAAGTACGAGGGCGAGTCGATCTACTGCCGGCTGCAGACGCTGCTCAAGCCGAAGGAAGCGCCCGATCGCCTGGTGCCACAGGTGATCCGCAAGGTCGAGACGGGCGGAGGCGGGGGCTAAGCCGTGGCCGGCTCGGTGAAGCAGCTGCTCAGCGCGCCGCTCGCCGAGGTCCTCCTGCAGGTCGGCCGGGCGGTCATCGAGACCCAAACGGCGCTCGATACCCACTCGCTCGAGCTTCATCGCCGGCTCGAGGCCACCAAGGAGGAGCTGGGCACGGCCCTTTCCGCTCCCTGGTTCCACATCCCCGAGGTCGAAGTGGATGTCCACGTGGCACTCGAGTACCAGGGGAAAAAGGCCTCGGCGGGCAAGCCCGGCTACCGGCGCCTCAACGCGGCCCTGATCAACAGCGCCTACCAGAACTTCCAGCAGTTCGACGTCAACGCCGCTTCGACACTCAAGGTAACCTTCCGGTCGGTTCCCGACCAGACCTAGAGGAAGCGCAGTGGCCGAAGAACAGATCAAGTACGTCAAGAGCAAGGACTTCGCCGAACTGAAGGGCGCCATCGCCAAGGTCCTCGAGCGGCTTCCGAGCCGCGACAAGGTCCACTTCGAAGAGCTCGATGCCCGAGTCCTCAAACTGGAGAAGGCGATCGCCGAGGGCCAGGTCACGCCTCAGCCGAAGCTGCCCAAGGCGGTCGAGTCGGGCGCCTTTCTGCGCTCGCTCACCTCGGCTTTCACCCAGGTCCAGGCGGAGCTGCTGGCGGAGGCCGGGCCGGTGCGCTACGCCATCGGCCCGGTCAAGGCGAGGATCAGCGCCAACCTCGAAACCGACGCCAAGGGGCAGGTCAAACTGCACCTGCCGCCACCCGGAGTGCGGGTGCACGAGGCTACGCTGGCCCAGCTCGACTTCTCGCTGCTGCCGGTGGCCGAGGCCGAAGCAGCCGACACCGACGAGGAGATCCTCGTCCCGTCGGTCATCGGGCAACCGCTGGCTCTGGCCCGCAAACAGCTGGCTGCCAGCGGACTCACGGCGGGCGAAGTCACTCACCACGATTCGGACGGGCCAGAGGATCGGGTGCTCGAGCAGTCGCCGGGCGCCGGCGCGACCCTGCTGGCCGGCTCGGGCGTCGACCTGATCGTGTCGCAATCGGTTCTGGTCGAGGCCCCCAACGTGGTCGGCGGCGACGCCCCCCTGGTCGCCAAGAGCCTGGCGGAGCGCGGCCTGCGCTACCGGACCACACGGCGCCCCACCGACGAGGTGCCGGAGGGGACGGTCCTCGAGCAGGCTCCGGAAGCTGGTTCGCTCGTCGAGCGCCGCTCGGTGATCAAACTGACGGTGGCCACCAGCCCGCCACCAGCCGATGATGTTGGCGGCCCGGCGGCTCACGGCAGGCGCCGCGGACGCTCGACCAGGGTGCGCAAGAAGCGGTCGAGCTGAGCTCGCTCGACCGGCCTAGGGCTCGGTCGGGATGCGGCCGAAGTCGACGCCGGCTTCGGCCGCCCACCAGGCGAAGGCGGCGTAGGCGGCGACGTTCTGGTCGAGATCGGCCGGCACGACCTGGGCCAGGGTGTCGTCGGCGGTGTGGTGGACGTCGAAGTAGCGCGTCGCGTCCTGCCGCAGCGAGACCACAGGCATGCCGGCGCGGCGCAGCGGCCCCAGATCGGCGCCGCCGCCGGCCTCGTTGCCGCCGCGCTCGATTCCGAGCTCGGCCAGCACGCCGGCGATGCCGTCGAAGGCCGGCACGAGCGCGGGATCGACTCGCGTCGAGAAGCTCCACACCCGGCCCGCTCCGAGATCGGACTCGGTACCGATGACGTGCCTGGCCAGCGCATCGCGATGCTGCTCGAGGTAGCGGCGGGCTCCCGACAACCCGAACTCCTCGTTGGCGTAGAGCACCACCCGGACGGTCCGCCGCGGGCGCTCTGAGAGCGCCGCGATGCGCCGCGCCGCCTCGATCACGATGGCGCAGCCGGCGCCGTCGTCGACCACCCCGTGACCCAGGTCCCAGGAGTCCAGGTGACAGGCGAGCAGCACGACTTCCTCGGGGCGCTCCCGACCCACAACCTCGCCCACCACGTTGGCGGACTCGGCGTCGGCAAAGCTGCGCGCGGTGAGCCGCAGGCGGAAGCGCACCGGGCGCCCTCGCTCGAGCAGCGCCTCGAGCAGGTCGGCGTCGGCGTGCGACAGCGCGGCCGCCGGGATCTTCGGCAGCTCCGGATCGTAGCGGGTGGCGCCGGTGTGGGCGACGCGGGCGGTCGACGTGCCGACCGAGCGCAGCAGCATCCCGGCGGCACCCTTGGCGGCGGCCGCCGAGGGTCCGCGCGAGCGGGCGCGCACGGTCCGGCCGTAGCCCGTTCCGTCGCGGGTGCGCTCCATGCGGCGGGTGAAGAACACCAGCCTGCCGGCCACCGCGGCGTCGTCGAGAGCGGCCAGCTCGTCGAGGTCCTCGACCGCCACCACCTCGGCGGTCAGCCCCGGCTCGGCGGTGCCGACGCTGCCGCCCAGTGCGGTCAGCACGACCCGCCGCTCGAACGGATCGAGGATCCAGCCCTCCTCCTCGCCGCGCAGCCAGCGCGGCACCGCAACCGGCTCGGCGCGCACGCGCTCGAACCCCAGGCGTTCGAGGGTCGCCACGCCCCAAGCGACCCCGGCGGCGTCACCGGGTGTGCCGGCGAAGCGCGGCGACGCTTCCACGGTCAGCGAGCGCAGGAGATCCCAGGCCCCGGTGCCGGCGAGCGCCGAGTCCCGCAGCGCCGCCGCTGTCTCGAGCACCGCCGTCTCGAGCGCCGCCGTCTCGAGCGCCGCTGTCTCCGGCCCCGCTGGCTGCCCGGCGGCCGCCACCGCGAGGGCCAGACCGACCGCGACCCCCCCGGCCCGCCACCTGGACGGTCGCGCCGCCCGGACGGCGCCGCACCTCACGCCGGCGCCCGGCGCGGGTCGGGGTCGGCGAGAATCTTCTCGGCCTGCCGTCGCCGCCGCTCGGCCAGCGCGATAGCCAGCTCGGGACGCGAGCCGGCCAGGATCGCGGTGGCGAACAGCGCCGCGTTGACCGCGCCCGGCTTGCCGATGGCGAACGTCGCCACCGGGATACCGGCCGGCATCTGAACGGTCGACAGCAGCGAGTCGAGGCCCTTGAGCGACTTCGACTCGATCGGCACACCGAGCACCGGACGGACGGTGTGGCCCGCGACGACGCCGGCCAGGTGCGCGGCGCCTCCGGCGGCGGCGATGTACACCTCGACGCCGCTGTTCTCGGTCTCGCCGATGTAGTCGACGAGCGCCGCGGGCGTGCGGTGAGCGGAGAGGATGCGCGCGTCGTGCGGCACGGCGAGCTCCTCGAGGGTCTTGACGCAATGCTCCATCACCCCGGACCAGTCCGAGCGGGAGCCCATGAGTACGGCGACCAGTGGATTCATGGGCCGGATTGTACAGCCACCTCGGCGACGGCCCGCGGCGGCGACGACTCCCGGTCCGGTGCGCGGCCGCCCGCCGCCGAGCGCCCCCCATCAGCCTAGAATCGGGACCGCGCGCGATGAGCGACAGCAGCCCAACGGTCTCTCGGACCCACGGCAGCACCGCCCTGATCGGGCTCGGCGTCCTGATCGGGATACAGGAGCTGCGCGCCTTCCTGGCGCTGGTCACCTTCCGGCTGTACGACACCGAGGGGCTGGCACCCGGGGCCACGGCACTGGTCGCGCTGGCGGTGATGGCCAGCGGACTGGGAGGCGTGGTGGCCGCCCGCCGGGGGGGCTGGGCGCAGGCCGTGCGGGCGGTGACCGCACTGCTCGCCGCGGTGCGCGTCGCCGAACAGCTGGTGCTCGATCCGGCGGTGGACCTGCGCCTGGCCGCCGCCGGCAGCGCTCTGTTCGCGATTCTGCTGTCGCTGGTCCTTACCGGCGCCCGTCGCGCCGCCGCGGCGCGAGCGGCGACGGCGTTCGCCGTCCTGCTGGCCCTGGCGGCCGACACCGCCGTGCGCACCCTCGGCGGCACGCTCGATCTTTCCTGGCGTCAGGACGCCACCGCGATGACCCTGGCGCTGGTACCGCCCGCCATCGCGCTCGCGCTGGCGCTGCTCCGCCCGGCGGAGAGCGCGGCGGCGACGCCGGCTCCCGCCGCCCACACCGGAAGCTGGCTGGCGCTCGGCGCCTGGCTGGCCCTCCACCTGCTGGTCTTCTCTAACGCGGCGAGCCTAGCCGCCCGCGCCGGCATGCCGCTGGCCCGCGCCGGCGCTTTCGTGGTCGGCGGCACCGTCCTCGCCCTGCTGGCCGCCGCCCTGGTCCAGCGCTGGGACAACTCGCCATGGCGGACCGTCGAGGCCGCCGGCCTGACCGTCGCCGGCGTGCTGGTCGCCCTGCGGACCGAGCCCGACGCCTGGTTCGGTTACCTGGTCGGGCCGCCCGGGATGGCCGTGCTGCTCTTCGGGATGCTGGCGTCGGCTCCGGCCCGCGCCCGGCGGGGCCTGCTCGCCGGGCTGTGGGGCGTTGTCTTCCTGGTCCCTACCTACCTCTGGTACGGCCGGTTCGAGCAGCCGGTCGGGCCGGGCGAGGAGCTGCTGGCACCCGGCCTGGCGGCCGTGCTGGTGGCGGCCGGTCTGTGGTCGGCATGGCGGTCCCGGCGGGAGCCGCTACCGGTGCCCGGGCGCTGGCTCGCCGCCGGCATGCTGCTGGCTGCCGCGGCTGGGCTGGCCGCCGCGCAGTGGCCCGGGACGCCACCGGCGGCAGCCACGGCACCGGCGGCCGATGTCGTGCGGGTCATGACCTACAACGTCCATCAGGGCTTCAACACGGCCGGCCGACTCGATCCCGAGAGCCTGGCGCGCGTCATCGAGAGCGAGAGCCCAGACATCGTGGCGCTGCAGGAGGTGTCGCGCGGCTGGCTGGTGACCGGCGGCCTCGACCTGTTCGACTGGCTCGCCCGCCGGCTCGGCATGAACGGAGTGTTCGCCGGCACCGCCGACGCGCAATGGGGCAACGCCATCCTGAGCCGCTACCGCTTGAGCTACGCCGACAGGCACGCCCTGCCCCCGGCCGAGCTACCGCTCCGCCGCGGGCTGCTCGAGGTGCGCGTGGACACCGCTAGCGGGGAGACGATCCGCGTGCTCTGCACCCACTTCCACCATCGGCGCAGCGAGCGCGCGGTCAGGCTCGTGCAAGCGGAGGCGCTGCTCGAGATCTGGGCCGGCTCGCCCGCGACCCTGGTACTCGGCGACCTCAACTCGGATCCCGCCAGCGAGCCGATTCGCCGGCTCCGCGCCGCCGGCTTCCACGACGCCTCAGAGCTGCTGCCTCTGGATCGCCGCGCCACGATGGTCAAGCCCACCCACAGCCGGCAGATCGACTGGATCTTCGCCACGCCGGACCTCGAGCTGGCGGCGCCCAGCGTCCTCCGGACGAACGCCTCGGACCACCTGCCGCTGGCGGCTACCGCGCGGCTGGTCGGGAATGCGGCGCAACCGCCCCCGGAACGGGCGAGTGCGGCCGGAGCCCGCCGGTGAGCCCCGCTGACGGACTGTCTTCGCTACGCGACCGCCTGGGCCCGCGACTGAAACGGGTGCCGGTCCTGCGCGAGCTCTGGTACCTGGGGAGCGCCGTCCTTCACCGTCTTCTGCTGGCATCCGAGACGTGCGTCCGGCGCGTGTGGGGCGAGCTGTTCGAGGTCGTGGCCTACCTGCCGGCCGCGGTCAACCGGCTGCAGGACGCGGTCGTGCTGCGCCGGCCGGCCTAGCCGTCCGGGCCGCCGCCGCGGCGGCGCCGCCGCGCGATGACGGCGGCGTAGAGCAGCACGTTGACCACCACCACCAACAGCCCTAGCACGATCTGGGTGCGCCGCGTGAGGCCCGCAGGATAGAGGATCGGCAGCAGGTAGTGCTCGATGAAGCCGCCGGCGTAGGCGGACTCGCCGGCGCGGGCGCGCAGCCACTTCTCGAGCGGCGTCAGCGGGCAGATCCAGCCGGCGAACTCGATCAGGGCTCCCCAGGCGGCTGCTGGCAGGTGCCACCAGGCCAGCCGCGGCCAGCGCAGCACCAGGAACCCTCCCGCGACGACGAACACCACGAACGCCACATGGAAGACGACGACGAAGTCGGCCGCCAGCCGGTAGAGCACCGCCTCGCCGCTCAGCCCGCGTCGGGATGCCGCGCCAGGTAGTCGCGCACCGAGTTCGCGATCACTCCGCTCAGCAGCAGCAGCCCGACCAGGTTCGGCAGAGCCATCAGGCCGTTCATCACGTCCGAGATCGACCACACGAACTCGAGACGGCTGACGGCGCCGAAGAAGATCGCCAGCGTGAAGACCACCCGGTACGGCAGCACCGCGCGCACGCCGAGCAGGTACTCCAGGCTCTTCTCGCCGTAGTAGCTCCAGCCCAGGATGGTCGAGAAGGCGAACATGGTGAGGCTGGCGGTCACGATCCACCCGCCCCACTGCCCGGGCAGGCCGCGGCTGAACGCCTCCTGGGTGAGCTGCGCGCCGTTGAGCCCTTCCAGCCAGGCGCCGCTCACCAGGATGGTCAGGCCGGTGAAGCTGCACACCACCAGCGTGTCGATGAACGTCTGGGTCATCGAGACCAGCGCCTGGCGCACCGGCTCGCGGGTCTGCGCGGCGGCGGCCGCGATGCCGGCCGAGCCCAGCCCCGACTCGTTGGAGAAGATGCCGCGCGCCACACCGAAGCGGATCGCCTGGGCCACCGCCGCGCCGGCGAAGCCACCGGCGGCCGCCGTGCCGCCGAAGGCGCCGCGCACGACCTCGCCGAGCGCCTGCGGGATGAGGTCGAGGTTCAGCAGCAGGACCACGCCCGAGCCGAGCATGTAGGCGGCGATCATGATCGGCACGAAGAAACCGGTGAAGCGGCCGATCGAGCGGATGCCGCCGAGGATCACCGCGCCGGCGGCGATCGCGATCACCAGGCCGCTGATCCAGGGGGCGACGCCGAACGACCCCTCGAGGGCGTCGGCCATCGAGTTCGACTGCACCATGTTGCCGATGCCGAACGCGGCGACCGCCGCGAACAGCGCGAACAGCGCGCCGAGCAGCCGTCCGAGCGGC